>JBGUUU010000085.1:0-15821 GCA_045133775.1 Christensenellaceae bacterium | reverse complement strand
AATTTAATGGTAAGAGCTATTGATAACTGGGCATATTTTGGACAATTCACAGCATGCCAAGAACTTCCCGAATTACCAGCAGGATTTAAAACAAACTATTTTGAGATAGTAGATTTTACTGATGCAAAAGCTATTGAAACTTACAATTTAAGTGGTAACTTTGGAGCAAACATCGTTTATGATGAAAATGCCCACTGCGTAAGAATGGATAGTAATCCAGATGGCGTATATACAGGCATGGTCGTTAAGAATCCTACTATTACTGATATTTCTAATTTCAAATATATTTACCTTGATGTTAAAGTAGGTTGGGGTGATGCCAATATAGTATTTAATTTTGCTTGGGGAGCACCTTATTTTACATTGACAGGTAGCCAAGGTGGAGATATTTGGATAAGAGTTATTGCTGAAAATGATGGAACTGGTAAATTTACACTTATTAACGCAAGTGGTAATATGAGTGATGGACAACCAATTGATGCATCTATTTTCGGTACAGATGGTGTAATGACTTCTGCAAATATTGCTGGTTTAGGTATCCACATTTTAAGTGGTGGCAACAACGTATATTTTAAGCATCTTGTTGCTTGTGATCAACTTCCTACTATTCCACAAGGAATGGTGTAAAACTATATCGCTTAACAATTTAATATTGAACTAAAATTATTAATGCGGGGCAGAAATGCCCCGCATAACTAAAAACAGGAAAAAAAATCATTTATTTTATGGAGAAATTCTATGAAAAAAGTAAGAGAATTAGAGGTTTCATCGTTTATACCACCACCAAATGGTATTAGAATCCATAATGGATTGCTTATATGGGATAAAGATTTTAGAACGCTAGAACGTTATCAAGAATATAAAGATTGTGGCTTTACAGATATTCTATTTGCAGGCGAAGATGCATATATGGGTGAGCCCTTTGAAACGAGCAATATAAAAAAGATGCTTGATATGGCTTATCAAGTAGGGCTTAAAGCAATTCTTATTGATAAACGAATATTGCATATTTCTATGACGGCAAAAAGTTCTCCTCTGCAAGAATTTTTCAAAGGTGATGAAAAGGCGTTCAGTGATTTTATTTCAAATTGTATGAGAGACTATGAAAAACATCCCGCTTTCCTAGGGGTTGCTATTATTGATGAACCGGTTATTGAAAAGGCAGGAATTGTAAAAGAAATTACAAAAGCAATTAAAACGGCTAATCCTAACGCTTTCGTACATACTTGTTTTTTACCGAACGATTGGACATATGGAGAAGATAATAAACAGGCTCTTTACTTCTTTGGTAACGGACATAAAGATTGCTGGGAAGCTTATGAAAACTACGTAGATACTATGTCCAAAACTGGTTTAGGGTATTACGGTTATGATTGCTATCCTTTGGGGTATGATGATTATAAAAATGATATTAGTACCGTTTGTCCATATTACGTTCGTTCTATGCAACTTGCAAAAAGGGTTACGCAAAAGAATGGTGTGCCTTTCCATATGACGATTCAGTCCTATTCAACGGGAGAAAAGATGGATCTTCGTTACCTTTATGAATGCGACTTTAATTGGCAAACCAATATTTGTTTAGGGTTTGGCGTTGAAAAAATATATTATTATACGTATTGGCGTTGGCGTATTCGCTATGATGATAACGTAAATGATCATGCCGCGATTATGGATGATGATGGAACGAAAATGATGTATGACGACGTGCAAAAAAATAACGCGTATGCAAAGAAAGTTTATAAATATTTACGCGATTACGATTACGTTGCAAGTAGAGTTTTAAAAACGGATATTCACGAGCAAAGTCTTGACGGCGTGGTAGAATCTGATTTTGGGTTTATTAGCAATTACAAGGCAGTTGCGCCCTTGCTCGTCAACAAACTTTCGGGTGATAAGGGCGATATTTATATGGTTATGAATATGCGTGATCCCTACTTTAAAAATGAAGTCAATTACGTGCGTTTGAAGATGGAGAACGCAAAAGCCGAATACGAAGTCGTTATTGGCGGTGAACTTGTAAAAGTGAAAAGTGTTGACGGGTGGTTAGAATTTAATTTGGGCGCAGGTCAAGCTGTATTTATTTTGGGGTGATAGCTTCCGAAAAAGGAGTAACAATGATTAAAACAGTTAAAATGTTGAAAAATGAGCATTGGTGGGGTGGTGCGATAGACGTTGCTCAAACGATGCCTTTTGATGAGAATACTCAAACTATTGTAAAGTTGAATGGCGAACGAACTTTTGCGCAGTGTACCTCTCTTTTCCTTTCTGACAAAGGTAGATATATATGGAGCGATAAAGGGTACGTTGCTACCTTTGCCAATGGAACGATAAAGCTCGACGGCGAAGGAGATTTTATTTTAGACGAGAATGGGTTGTCTCTCCGAGAAGCTTTTGTAAATGCTAAAAAGAATCATTTTCCGTTTGAAGGGAACATCCATACTGAAAGAGATTTTTACATGTTACCGCAGTTTAATACATGGATGGAACTTATAAAAGACCAAACTGAAGAAAATATTCTTGCTTATGCGGAAGGACTTGTCGCGAATGGTTATAACCGTGGTATTTTAATCATTGATGATGGTTGGCAGGCTGCTCATGGTGTATGGCGTTTTCATCCTGCAAAATTTAAAGATCCTAAGGGAATGGTTAAGAAATTGCATCAATTAGGCTTTAAAGTAATGCTTTGGGTTTCGCCTTGGCTTTGCCCTGATAGTGATGAGTTTTTGAGTATTTCTACCGTTAGAGGCGAATATTATAATTTGGATCAACTTTTAAGACTTAAAGATGGTACACCTGCTATTTTTAATTGGTGGAATGGATATTCGGCAATGCTCGATATGACTAAGGAACTTGACCGTAAATTTATGGGTGACCAACTTGATATACTTACAAATGAATACGGAGTTGATGGTTTTAAATTTGATGGCGGTGATTATGTTTGGAAGCCGATTAACGCTCAAGACAAAAATGCCCCCGATCTTTATGGTGAGAGCTCGACAGGAGTGGGATATAAGACGATTGAAGAACTTAACGATGCATGGATACGTTTTGGCTTAAAATATCCGTTTCATGAATTTAAAAACACTTGGAATGTGGGACATCTTCCCGTAATTCAGCGTCTTTGCGATAAATCACATAAATGGGGAAAACAAATGAACTGTTTTGGTAGTTTAATTCCAGAAGGATTATTTATTGGTTTGATTGGTAATCCATTTGTTTGTCCTGATATGGTTGGCGGTGGTAGTTGGACGGCCTTCGTTTACGGCGAAGTTGATGAAGAATTATTCGTGCGTATGGCGGAGTGTTCCGCTCTTTTTCCAATGATGCAGTTTTCTGCTGCACCTTGGAAGAAACTTTCAAAACCATATGCAGATATTTGTTTAAGAATGGCTAAACTTCATGAAGAAATGTATGATTACATTTTAGAAGCGGTAGAATATTCCGAAAAGACGGGAGAACCAATCCTTAAAAGTTTAGAATATAATTATCCCCACAACGGATACGCATATATTGACGATCAATTCATGCTTGGGGATAAAGTGCTTGTTGCGCCCGTCGTTGAAAAAGGGCAAGTGGCAAGAAAGGTTGTTTTTCCCGAAGGCAGATGGTTGGATAAAACGGACGGGAAAATTTATAGTAAAGGTAAGTTTGTTGTTGATTCTCCTATTGAGAAGTTACCGTATTTTATAAAAATAGATTAAAATTATAATATTGTTTAAGAGGATAGTATAAAAAAGCATATGATATTGTGCTTTGTGTTAGTTTTTTTAATTGATAATTTATGAGTTTATCTTAAGGATAACTGTAATTAATTGATTGTTTGAAATAAATAACAGATTTTGTTTAACTATGCGTAGTTAAAATCTAAACTAGTAGGAAGGAAGTGATATTATGCGTAATTTAATGAAAGATTATATATTTAAAATTGGTGAACCCAAGTTGACAGCAATGCAACAACAGAACGGGATTTATCAAGATGGAACAACTCCTATGTATCGTGATATTGATGGCAAACTTTGGGCGATAAGTGGGCATACTCATTGTGGTCATGTTGCTATGCTTTGTGGCTCTTGTGTAGAAGATTTGAAACAAATTTATCCTATTAAACAAAATTTTTGCACTGGACACGCGGATTTTGCTTTTTCAGGAGTACGTTATCCTGAGGGGGTAAAAGCAAGAGGTAGTATTTGGCCCATGGCATTATATATTTGTCCTAATACCCATCGATTTTTTTGTTTTTTTCATAATGAAACAGGATGGCATTGCCATGGAACTGATTATGATGCGTGGGGTCCATTATATAATTTTGATCCGCCAAAATATGACTCAGACTTTCGTCATATTGGTATGATGCATTCTGATGATGAAGGTAGAACCTGGACGTTTGATAGATGGGTGCTATCTGGAGATAATACGTGTTTTACGGAGAAATATAATCCAGATATAAAAAATGTGAATGTTATTGGTCAAAAAGAAGGAATTATTTCATTAGGAAGTGGAGACTTTACTTTTTATATTGATCATAAAGAAGGTTTTTTTTATATTTTTTATAATATCGTAAGAGTAGATATGCTTCAAGGCGGTTGGGATGGCTGTGATGTTTATATTGCTCGAAGTAGATTGCGTAATGATGGTACGTTTGGTGATTTCGTAAAATATTATAATGGTTCATTTTGTGAAGCGGGCAATATGGGAAAAGAGAGCGCCATTGTAAGAAACTCTTGGCATGCAAGAGTTGTATACTATGAACCCCTTGCTTGTTATATTATGTCATCTGTGAAAATAACTCCAAGGTCCAAAAACGGAAAAATTGTAGATGATATTATGGAAATTCGTACAAGCGATGATATGTTAAATTGGAGTGATCCTATTGCCGTTATTCAAGACGGAAATGAATGGGGAAATCATTATGTTGCATTAGTAAATACTGATAAACAAAATCATCCATATATTATAACTAGTGATGAACTTTGTATTCTGACTAACCATAATGGCACAAATGTAATGTTTTATCCTTTAAAATTAATAAAAAGGTGAGTAAAAATGGATTTAATTATTTTTTCTGGGCAAAGCAATATGCAGGGGCAAACCGAAGGGGTTCCGTATGATAATACACCTATCATTGATGCCTATGAATATCTTTATAAAGAAAACAAATTTAAACCATTGCAACACCCTGTAGGCGAAGCCTTGGAAGAAAACGGACAAGCTTTATTACTGGGATCTCATAATGGTTATGGGTCTTTAATTCCAGATTTTTGTAGAATATATGTTAAAAAAAGCGGGCGAAAAACTTTAGTTGTACACGCGGCAAAAGGGGCTACGACAATTGCAGAATGGAAACCTAATACTTTAAGATATGCCGCTATGGTTAGAAAAATTTTATCAGCGAAGGAAAGAGCTAAAGAAATTGAGCAAATAGAAAATGTATATTTTGTGTGGTTACAGGGTGAATCTGACGCAATAGATGGCACTTTAGAAATGGATTATTACAATCACTTTATAGAATTAAAAGATACTTTAAAGAAGGATGTTGGGGTAACTTTTTTCGGCATTATTAAAGTAGGATACTTTGCATCTCAAGCAACATGGTATAATGTTGGCGATATGGAAAGTCGTATTCAAAAAGATAAAAATATTATGAATGCACAAGAGCGTATTGTACGAGAAAATGATGATTGTATAATGCTGACAAGAATAAGTGAAGAACTTAGCAAGAACAAAAAATATATTAATCCTTTTGAATCGGGGCATTACAATAATAAAGCAATGAAAATAATAGGTGAAGAAGCTGCTCAAGAATTGTGCAAATATATAAAAATTTAAATCGAATTATTTTATATCTTATCTTACAATCATATTTCGAGTAACTTTTTATAATTTTTTTTTACAAAATTAAGGAAACAAGCATGAATAATGAACAAAAATTAAAAATAGGATTTATTGGTCTTGGACAGCGTGGTGCAGCATATGGAATGACTGATGGTAGTATAGGTCTTTTAGGTAATGTTTTGAAGAATTCTAAGGATGCCATTGTTACCGTGATTTGTGATAAATATGAAGAACGATTGAATGCTGCTTCTGAAAAAATTGTCAATAGTGGATATGATATTCCCATGTGTACTAAAGATTATAAAGAAGTAATGAACTCCGGAGTAGATGCAATAATCGTTTCTACAAGTTGGGATATGCATGTGACGGTTGCAATAGAGTCTATGAAGGCTGGAATACCTGTTGCGGTAGAAGTTGGTGGCACTCACAATATTGATGATTGTTGGGCTCTTGTAGACTGTTATGAACAAACAAAAACTCCAATATTCTTTATGGAAAATTGTTGTTATAATAAAGATGAGTTATTAGTAACTTCTCTTGTTAGAAATGGTAAATTGGGAGATATATCTTATTGTCAAGGATACTATTGTCACGACTTACGAGAAGAGATATCGAGTGGAATAGATACACACCATTATCGTTTGGAAGAATATACCAAACATAATTGTGAAAATTACCCCACACATGAACTTGGCCCTATAGCGAAAATATTAAATATTACAAGCGGAAATCGTTTTACAAAACTCGTATCTATGTCGTCTAAAGCACAAGGTTTACACGAGTTTATTATTAAAAATCCAAAATACAAAGATAGGCTTGGTGATAGAATTTTTGCACAAGGTGACGTAACTACAACATTGATTGAATGTGAAAACGGAGAGACTATTTTTTTGAAACTTGATACTACGTTACCTAGACTATATGAACGTGGTTTGACTGTCAGTGGCACTAAAGGGTTTTATAACCAAACAGTAGAAAGTGTAATATTAGATGATGGAAAATACAATCATGAACTTGATTCATATAAGAAAGCATTTTTTAATCAAGATGAATATGAAGAATATTTACCTACAGATTGGAGAGAAATAACCGATGAACAAATAAAGTCTGGTCATGGCGGAATGGATTATATTATGCTAAAAAACTTTTTTTGTTGTTTAAAAGAAAAGAAAGCCATGCCGATTGATGTTTACGATGCTGTAACCTGGATGAGTGTAACGGCTCTTTCCGCTGAATCTATTAGATTAGGTAGTCAACCGGTTGAGTGTCCAGATTTTACAAGAGGTCAGTATAAAAATAGAAAAACTGTTGACGTTTTGGAATTTCCGATAAAAAAATAGTTTTATATAATGAGGATACTATAATGGTAGCAACATTAATGTTTATAGTAATTGCCTGTATGCGCGTTATACAAACGATTTGTGGAAAACGTGCCAGTAATGATGTAAAAAATCCCAAAGTATTATTTTTATACGGGGCTTATTATCAGGCCATTGCAGCATTGTTTGCTTTAATAACGATTTTTTTTAATGGGTTTAATGGTTTTACCATAGAAAGTTTGGTTTGTGGATTGATAACAGCTTTTTTTCTAATGATTCAATTTTATACTAACTTAAATGCTATAAAGGGATGCAAACTTATAGTCGCTCAAATGTTTAATAATGGGGGATTACTTATTTGCTGTATATTTAGTTGGTTATGGTTTAAAGAAGAAGTGAGTATATTTCAATGTGTTGGTTTAGTGTTGTTTTTGTTAGCTGCATATTTATTGTCTACGGAAAACGAAAACGTTTCTAATAATAAAACAAAAATAAGTAAGAAGACGTGGGTTCTACTTGTTGTCATGGCATTGGCTGAAGGATGTGTTGAAACATCTCAAAAATATTTTTCTTTAAATGTAGATAATGGAAGTATATCGTGGTATTCATTTTTTACATTTGCTATTAGTTGTTTTATTATGTCAGTAGGATGTCTAATCATGCAAATTAAAGAAAAAAAACATATAACAATTTCTCCCTCTTTTGAATTAAACAAATTTCCAACAGAAAAAGCAAAATTTCACCTAAATAAGAATTTACTAATATGTGGAATTTTATTAGCTTTTGCGCTATTTGTAATAAATTTATTAGTTACGTTACTGGGTGAAACCGTAAATTCGATAGTATTATTTCCTGTATCTGCTTCTATAAGTATATGCATCACAGCATTAGTGGGGCGAATAATTTATAAAGAAAAGCTTAGTAAGAAAAATGTAATAGGCGTTGTTTTGGGACTTATTGCAATTATTGTGTTGGCAATATTAACTCCAGATCTATTACAAAATATTTTCTAAAAAGCAGGCTTAATTTTATATACTAGAAAGTTTTTTACAATGCGCTAATAACAAATTCTTTTGTGTAAAATATTTTTAAGAGGACGATATTATGCCTTACATTTATTTATTAGTTTCTGTTTTTATGAATGCATCAGCTAGCATTTTTGGAAAGTTTTTTGAAAAGAACAATAACGAGTTAGAAAACGGCACAAAGTTATATAATTGCGTGCAGGGATTATGTGTTTTTCTTGTTTGGGGTATTCTATACATATTTGATTTTTCGTTTGACGTGCAAGTTTTACCATATTGTTTATTGTTTGCTATTTGTTTTACTCTAGCACAGATTGGTATTATTAACGCATTAAGATATGGACCTACTACGCTTACCACATTGTTTATTAGTTTATCTTTAATCGTTACAACAATTTGGGGGTTTATATTTTGGAATACTAAAATTACTTATCTTGTTGTTATAGGAATTATATTAGTAGTAATCGCTATCTATTTTTGTTTGTATACTAGTGAAAAAGAACAAAAGAAGATATCTTGGAAATGGATTATATTTGTTCTTATGGCGTTTTTTGGTAATGCGGGTTGTTCAATCGTTCAACGAACACAACAAATGCAATTTGATGGACATCATAAATATATGTTTATGGCTGTTGCCACGCTTTTATCAGCGATTGCGTGTTTAGTAATATATTTATTAAGTAGTAAAAAGAATAGTAATAAAATCTTTTCAAAATCAGTATGTTTTCCAATTATGGCCGGGATTTGTAATGTCGTATTAAATTTATTTGTTATGTTGCTTGTTTCATCTTCCCTTTCACCGAGTTTGATTTATCCAGTAATAGGGGTAGGTGGGCTTATGATTGTTACGCTAACGTCAATATTTGTATTTAAAGAAAAATTAAAACATCAACAATGGTTTGGTATTATTATTGGGGCTATAGCTACGGTTATATTATCTATATAAAGTTGAAAAGTGAAAAGCCTTACAATCAAGACTTTTGGTTTATATTTATAAGGCTTTTTTATTGCATAATTTACAAAAATCAAGAGAGTAAAATTTTATAGACCTATATTTTTTTGTTTTTGCGCTGAAATCGGCGTTTTACAGTAAAAATTAAGATAAGGGTTGTGGTTGTCTAATTTGCTACCGAAATTCAAAAAGATAAGGTCAAATATAAAAAACATTTTTTTTCCAACACGGCTTTCGAAGAGAAAAAGGTATTGGCTTTTTCGCGAATAAGCGTTACTAATATATAAACTTTAACTTTTTTTGGGGGAGGTTGCTTTAAATGATGGAAAAATGGCAAAAACCTAAAACGACTAGATTATATATTCATCCGCCGATGTCGGAAAATTTTTATACTTTGTGGCGTGAAGGCAAAATTATCTTTGGTGAATCGTTACCTGCGGTAGGTATAGATTATTTTTATATAATTTCAAAAGGCGTTTGGTTTACTCATAACAAAAATAGTTTGGATTTTAAAACGGCGAAATATTGTATTAGCAGTGATGGTACGCCTATTCACAAACTTTTAAATAAAGTGGGCAAATTAGACTTTGAGTTAGAGACTTTTGCTACCGTAGAAAAACGTTCGACCTGTTATATAAAGTTGACTTTTTCAAATAATACTGACAAAGTCGTATCGGAAGACTTTGGTTTTATTTTACGCACGGGTAAAGAGTGTGAATTAGTGTTTGAAGCGCCCGACCTTTATGCACCTTATAATCCTAATTTGAATGTTTGGAAAAAGGCAAAAAGCACTTGGCAACAATGTGGAAGCGTATATTTTGACGGAGATAGCAAACTTTTAATAGACGGTGAGTTGGAGTTTGTATTCAACGAGGAAACGGGCAGCGCAAATACTGTTATAACTCTTTTGCCCAAGCAAACCAAAAGCATTATTTTGCGTTATGCTGAAGGTGTTATAAATCAAGATGAGTATGATTTTCAAAAGAAACTTGTTGCAGAGTTTTGGAACAAAGAACTTTCAAAAATAACGCGTTTACCCAAAAGAATTATTGAAGACGAAAGCCTTTTAATAGTTGTTAAAAATCTTACGGCGCAAATTTTACAATGCTTTTGCAGGCCTAAAGGGACGGACTTTGTGTTTGCCCGTCAAGGTGGATTGCAACGGCAGATTTGGACTTACGAATCCATGTCTGTACTTGAGGCTCTTTCAGAGATTGGTGATTTTGACAACTATATTGACCCCGTTATAAAATTGTATTTTGACGAATTTTGGACAAGTACGGGCGAAGTTGTGCCTATGGGCATTCATTGGGCAATGGTAACGGGCACGGTTCTTTCAAGTTTTTCAAAGCATGCGCTAAAAAAGGGTAAAGATTATTACTTAAAATACCGTGATAAAGCGTTTAAGTCTTTTGAGTGGATAAAAAATACCCGTTTGTCCGTTGAAGAAACTGAGTTCGTAGTACACGGGCTGTTTCCGCCGATGAGAAGTTGCGACGATCCGCTTGAATTTCAATCGTGGACTTTAACAGACGGATTTAACATTAGGGGTATTACTGATTTTTATAAAACGGCAAAACATTACGGCGATAAAGACTTATCTGTGATTGAAAATGAAGTTGCGTCTTATAAAAGAGTAATGGCGCAAGAATGGCAAAGAATATCCTTATCGCACGCTAATAACGACGAAATAGATTTTCCTTTATCACCACGCTTATCAAATGATGAACTTTCAAAAAAATTTGAATTTTCGGCTTGTCCTGCAATAATTAGTGATATTGCGTCTATCAGTAGCGAAGATATGGAAAAAGTGCTTACTTTTAAGATAAGGCGTGGACTGATTGAAAAAGGGTTTTATGATAAAATGGCGGATAAAAACGATACGCATTCTATAAAATATAATTTAGATAAAAACGGCAAGTGTGTAGTTTGGTACGTTTGTCATTATGAATTATACTGGTTTGAATATTTTATGAAAATTAAGCGATATGACAAGGCAAAAGAAATTGTAATGGCAACGCTTAATTACGCTATGACAGACGAATATTACATGTTAGAACGTTACAATGAACAAGACCCCTGGTTTTCACCGTGGTCACCCAACGCATCAGCCAATGGCAGAATTATTTTAATGCTAACTGCTTTTTATAAGAAAGTATGGTAAATGTCAACTTGAATAGTTATCAAAGGCTATTATGCTTAATTGACAGCTATTTTATGAAGTAAAGACATCTTGCACTCATAAAAAAGCTGACGTGCATAAAAAAGACGAGATTTATTCAATCTCGTCTTTTTTATTTCGTTAAAAACTGCATAAAACAGTGCAAAACAGAATAATATACACTTAAAAAGTTGGGTAAAAAGGTTGCAGTTTAGAAGCGTCGTTCCAAAAGATATAGGATATAAACTGACGACGTTAATGTTTGACGGAAAATCTTCACCTTATTTTTAATTTAACGTAGTATACGTTTGTTTATAATCTCGCGGTGAAAGGCCAAACGTCTTTTTGAATATTTTACTGAAATATAACGGGTCGTTTATTCCAACGCTATAAGCAATTTCATTTATGTGTTTGTCATCATTTAAAAGTATATTTGCAGCGAGGGAAAGCCTATAGTGGTTTAGGTAAGAAATAGGTGAGCAAGCGTATTGTTTTTTGAATGCTGTATAAAAATTAGATTCTGACATATTAGCAATTTGTGCTAATATTTTGATTGTAACGTTAGTATTATAATGGGTAGTTAGGTAGGTGAAGGCTTTGTGGATTGACGGATTTGTTTTTTGCGATATAGGAGTTGCATTGACCGTTATAAAATCAAGGATATCATAACAATATGCGTATTTTTTCAAGTCGCTTTGCACAGTAAACAGTCCGTTAAACAAGTCGTTTAATTTGCGCTTCAACTCGCCAGTTATGCTTAAAGGGAATTTGTATAAATGGTCGATTTTATGACTTCTATTTACGCTAACGTCAATAAATAACCAGCGTGCACTCATTTTACCCGTTGCATTATTTACGTGATGTATGATCGTTTGTTTAACGCCGGCAGGAGCAATAAAAAAACCACCTTCTTTAATCAACTCAAGCTTGTTGTTTTCTAAAGCGATTTCGTAACTACCTTCAGTTACTTGAACGATTGATAAATAGGGCAAAACTTTTACGTGCTTTTCCCCTTCGTTGTAAATGTGGTTAAAACCACTTATTGAAAAATAGTTCAATTCAAAAGAATTCATAACAATCACCCTTAATAGTATTATACATATTTTTAATAGAATCGTCAATTGTTTTTATAGTTTTATTCTGTTATAATATAATAAAGGAGTAACTTATGAATATATACACGCAAAACAAACAAATTAGGACAAGGCGGTTAAGCGCGCAAACTTTTCAATTTGCTTATGAATCCTTAAACCGAAAATATGGGTTGGACACCTTGAAAACGGAAGCCATAATATTAGACGATATTGAAAATTTTGATACGCTAACTCCCTTAAAGAAATACGATTTGGCAATTACAAAAATCGTTAAAAATGCGCCGATTAGAATTTGTGAAGGCGAAAAAATTAGCGGGGCAGCAACGCTTGGGCTCGCGATAATGCACGTTGTGCCTGCCACGTATAAAGGTGAAGCAATTTATTCAAGTATAAGTCATTTAACAATCGATTTTGAAAGTGTTTTAAAATATGGCGTAAACGGCATAAGAGAAAAAGTTGAAATTGCCTTTAATAAGTATAAAGGGACGGAAAAGGAAGAATTCATTATTAGTCTAAAAAACTGCCTTGATGCGTTTGATATTTGGCATAGCCGATATCTTGATGAGTTAAAAGATTTGCCCGGATATAAAAATAATTACGAAAACTTAAAGGTCGTGCCTAACGAGCCTGCGAAAAACTTTTATCAAGCAGTGCAAAGTATTTGGTTTGTTTTTGCTTTTGTTAGATTATGTGGGAACTGGCCTGGTATCGGTAGAATAGATTATCTTTTAGGGAATTATCTTAAAAACGACTTAAATGCAGGGGTAATAACGATAGAAGAAGCCCGCGAAATACTAGCCCATTTTTTTATTAAAGGTTGTGAGTGGATAAACGGTCTGTTTATCGGTTCTGGGGACGGACAGCATTATCAAAACATTTTACTCGGCGGTATAGATGAAAATGGGAAAGACGTTACGAATGAAGTAACGTATCTTGTTTTAGACGTTTTAGAAGAATTAGGGATAAGTGATTTCCCAACGTCCGTGCGCGTTAACAAGAATACTGATGACAAATTGCTTACTAGAGTTGCCGAGGTTATGCGTTTTGGTGGGGGAATACTTGCCGTTTATAATGAAGACGTGGTAATAGATGCCTTAGTTAAAGACGGCTACGACCTAAAAGAAGCTAGAAAATTTGCTAACGACGGTTGTTGGGAAGTCCAAATCCCCGGAAAAACGTATTTTAATTACGTGCCGTTTGATGGATTACAAGTACTGCAAAGGGAAACGTTATCTAATTATAATAAAGAGATAAAATTTAGCGATTTTAACGCTTTATATAATAAATATAAAGAAGACTTAAATAAAATGGTCGAGAAAATTTATATAGACAGGGCGAAACTTTTTACAACGTATGGTGTTCCAAATAAAGATTGGAATTGGACAAAACAAATGCCGTGCACAATCGTTTCGTTGTTCGAACAGGGGTGTATTGAAAAGGGCTTGTCCTATTTAGAAGGTGGGCCTATTTATAACATTGTTTCACCGCACATAGGTGGGTTTGCCGACGTTGTTAATAGCCTTTACGCCATTAAAAAACTAGTTTTTGACGACAAAAAATTAACGTTTTCTGCCTTTATGAGTATCCTAAAAAACAACTGGGAAAATGAAGAAGTTCTTCGTCAGTACGTATTAAATCACTATAATTATTATGGAAACGATAACGATGAAGTAGACGAAATTGCGTCGAGATTGTTAAGTGATTACGCGGATATTTGTATTTCTTTTAACGGCAAGTGTGGGTATCGTTTTCCTGCGGGTGTAAGCACTTTTGGTCGTCAATTAGAGTGGGCTCCACACAGGCTTGCAAGTGCGCACGGAAGGAAACAGGGTGAAGTTCTTGCTGCAAATTGTTCACCAACGCCAAACACAGCAAAAGAAGGCGCTACGGCGATTATTCGTTCTTATGCAAAAGCCGATTTAACAAAATTTGCAAGCGGTTGTGCCTTAGACCTGAAACTATTGCCGACAAACGTGGAAGGTTGCGACGGACTTCAAGCATTAAAAGGGTTAATTCGTGGTTTTGTTAATTTGGGTGGGTTCTTTATGCAACCCGACGTAGTGGACGCCGAAATTTTAAGAAAAGCACAAGAAAATCCTAGCGAATATCAAACGCTTGCGGTTCGAGTTTCGGGCTGGAACGCAAGATTCGTAACCTTGGATAAACAATGGCAAGATATGGTAATAGAGCAAAATGAACACAAGTAAAAAGTTAAAAGTTGCCGAAATTCAGCGTTTTTGTATGCATGATGGCGACGGAATAAGAACAACCGTGTTTTTTAAAGGGTGTCCGCTAAATTGCAAGTGGTGTCATAACCCCGAAACAAAAGAAAGTAAGAGTCAACTTTTATTTTATAAAAACAAATGTATGGGCTGTAAAGCTTGTGAAGCGGTGTGTCAAAATAATGCACATTTGGTAGGGGTAGAACATGCTATTTTGCGTGAAAAGTGCTTTGCGTGCTTTGAGTGTGTGAAAAATTGCCCAACGAAAGCGCTTGAAATTTGTGGGATTGATTACCGCATAGAAGATTTGATAAAATGCATTGAAAAAGACGTTGCATTTTATGGAAATAACGGTGGGGTAACGATTTCGGGTGGTGAGCCGTTTAGTCAAGGACACCCCATTATAGAACTTTTAAAAGAGTGCAAAAAGCGTGGGATTAATACTGCCGTTGAAACTTGTGGATATGTAAATTTTGAATTAATAAAATCGGCGATCAAATACGTGGATACCTTTCTTTACGACGTAAAAGATACCAACGAAATTCGGCATCATGAATACACGGGTGTATCTAATAAATTGATTTTAGATAACCTTTTTTGCGCAGATGCAATGGGCGCAAAAACAAGAGTAAGATGTATTTTGATAAACGGCGTAAATACTACTATTGAGCATTATAACAATATTGGTAAATTAGCGCAACAGCTAAAAAATTGTCAAGGAGTCGAGTTTATTCCTTATCACGCTTATGCAGGAACGAAAGCGATTTTTATCGGAAAAGAAGATAATGGAAATAAGGATTGGATTCCAAGTAACGAACAAATAGAAGAAGCAAAAAGAGTTGTAAAAAGTTATAGAGTGAAAGTATTTTAATTTTAACTATTGACAGCTATTTTATGAAGTAAAGACAGAAAAAAAGCATCAAACGGTGCTTCTTTTTTAGTTTTTAGAAGGGAAAAGCGGTAAGTAAATAACAGGTAAAAATAAGCAAAAGTGCCGATAATCGACTTATAGAGGGCTTTTTGTGAGGAATTGCTTAACGATTTTAACGGCTTTATATTACAATTAAAAAACAAAATGGAAAATAAAAGTAATAAAAAGGGCTTTGCAAAAATTTGTAAAGCCTTTTTGATTATATAACAAAACCACCGGCTGTGCCGGTGGATACAAAAGAGCTTTAGCTTCAAGCCCTGAAATGATATACAAAAAAGCTCCTAT
>JBGUUU010000084.1:0-20848 GCA_045133775.1 Christensenellaceae bacterium | reverse complement strand
GGCTCGGATTCTGGCTCAGACTCAGGCTTGGATTCTGGTTTATTAGACTCCCCACTAGGTCTACTAGAAGATTCTTCGCTTAAACTCTCTTCATACGATTCGCTTTCTGATGATAATGAAGAATCATAACCTTCTAGGCAAGCAACCGTTGAAACAATTAAAACTATTGAAAGTAAAAACACTACTAATTTTTGAAGCTTTTTCATACTGTTTAACCTTTTATACGTTTTTCATTTTTATAATAATATTATATCACAAATTTTTAAAAAAACAAGATTTAAAACCACAAACTATAAAATATTCATATTTTATAACGATAAGCAAAAAAAAGCCTTGCAAAATGCAAGGCTTTTGATATGCGATAATATAGAGATTATCTCTTTGAGAATTGTGGAGCACGTCTTGCTTTCTTTAAACCGTACTTCTTTCTTTCCTTCATTCTTGGGTCACGAGTTAAGTAACCTGCTGCCTTAAGAGCTGCTCTAAGCTCTGGTTCAGCTACGATAAGTGCTCTTGCAATACCGTGACGGATTGCACCAGCTTGACCTGTAAAACCACCACCGTTTACGTTAACGAAAACGTCATACTTAGATTCAGTTTCAGTTAAAGCAAGTGGTTGTCTAATGATAAGCTTTAAAGTATCAAGATCGCAATACTCATCGATACTTCTGCCGTTAATAGTGATTGCTCCGTTGCCACCAGGAATAAGTCTTACACGTGCAACAGCGCTCTTTCTTCTGCCTGTTCCCCAATATTGGAGCTTCTTTTTAACAGATACTTTTGCCATAATACTTTATTCCTCCGATTATTTGCTGAGCTCTAATACTTTAGGTTGTTGAGCTTGATGATTGTGCTCAGCGCCCTTGTATACTCTAAGTTTAGTAAGCATTTGTCTGCCAAGGCTGTTCTTAGGAAGCATACCCTTAACTGCCTCGTATACTACTACGTCAGACTTCTTTGCCATCATATCCTTGTAAGGAGTTTGCTTAAGACCGCCGATGTAACCTGTGTGATATGTGTACATCTTTTGCTCAAGCTTCTTACCAGTTAATACTACCTTGTCGCTGTTTAATACTATAACGAAATCGCCTGTGTCAACGTTAGGGGTGAAAGTAGGCTTATGCTTACCTCTTAAAACGCTAGCAACTTGAGATGCAAGTCTACCAAGCGTTAACCCAGAAGCGTCAACTACGAACCATTCTCTTTTTACTTCGTGGCTCTTAGCCATAAAACTCTTCATGATTAATTCTCCAAATTTTTATTTAAATAATTCATTAAAGGTTTCGTCGCTGTATTGAGGGGCTAGTTCGTCAAGCGCACGTTTCCTTATAATAGCCAAAATATTTTATAAAATTACAAAACATTTGTCAAGCGTTTTTACGTGCTTAACAAAAATTTATTATCAATATTCTACACTTACTAAAGTAAGACCTTGCGGTGGCATTGTAAAACCTGCTTTTTCTCTGCTTTTTGATGCTAAGATATCGCTTATTTCTTCTTCGGCAAGCTTGCCAGAGCCAACTTTTACAAGCGTTCCTACCATAATTCTTACCATATTATATAAAAAGCCGTTTCCGCACACCGTAAAGGTTATCTTATCTTCTTCCCTTTTAACTTCGGCAGAATAAATTTCTCTAACCGTATCTTTAACTTCTGAACCAGACGCTAAAAAGCATGCGAAATCGTGCCTACCTATAAAGCTTTTGCACGCTCTGTTCATTTTATTTGCGTCAAGCTCGTATTCCACTCTAGCAAAATACCTATCGTATAAAGGGCGCGCGTGCCTACTTATATATATATTATATTGATAGGTCTTTTTCTTTGCAGAATATCTAGCGTGAAGGCTATCTTCAACCTGCCAACTTTCAATCACTTTAATATCGCTAGGAAGATATTGATTTAACGCATTTGCAAATTTGTTTGCAGGAATTGTGCTACAGGTATCAAAATGAGCAATTTGCCCTAGCGCGTGCACGCCACTATCCGTGCGGCCACTACCGGTAACCGAGCATTTTTCCCCAGTCAATTTTTCTATCGCTTTTTCGACTTTCTCTTGAACGGTTACTTGATTTGGTTGTATTTGCCAACCACAGTAACTAGTTCCGTCATACTCAATTTTAACAAAAACTCTCATATAAGTCGATTAACCCCACAATTTAGTTAAAAACAAGGCAATTTTAACATCGTATACGTTAAGTAAGATTATGCCGGTTAAAGCAACTGCAACAGCTAACGAGCCAATTAAATCTCTAAAGCCTAAAGTGAGCTTTTTATACTTTGTTCTTATTTTGCTACCCGAATAACACCTTGCGTCCATAGCGTCGCCAAGCTCGTCGCCACGACGAAAAGCACTTATGAGAAGTGGTATTAAAACAGGAATTAAAGCCTTTACTTTTTTAATGATATTACCGCTGTCAAACTCTGCGCCTCTTGCCTTTTGAGCATTTATAATTCTTTCAGTTTCGTTTGCAAGCGTTGGAATAGAACGAAGGGCAATCGACATTATAAGTGCCAAATCGTGAACTGGGAATTTAACTATGGTTAAAGGCTTAAGCAAGCTCTCGATACCGTCAGTTAAACTTACTGGTGTTGTAGTTAAAGTAAGAACTGCACTGCCCATTACTAAAGCTACTAGCCTTAAAGCTAAAAAGCCTGCAGAAATTAAACCTTCTGTATAAACAACCCAAAACAAATGAGTGTCGCCAGCTTTTGGCGAATAAAAACAAATATTTAGTATTGCCGTAAATACAACCAAGAAGATAATGGCTTTTATACTCCTAAGCACCGAGCCGATAGGCACTCTAGACGCGACTACGGTCACAAGTAAAAAGGCAAGAGTTGCAAAAAGCCCCAAAAAGGTCTTTGCCACAAAAACCATTACTATATATGCAATTAAAAGCAGTATTTTAACCCTTGGGTCCATCTTATGAACGAAAGACTCCGCTTGGTAATACTGACCGAAAGTAACGTCAGAAAGCATTATTTCTCCTAAAAAGTTAATCTATAAGTTGATTATTTATTGTTTTTGTAATACTCTGCCACCTTTTGAACAAAGTCTTCTCTAGTAAAATCAGAGTCTATTTCAACCCCAACTGCCTTAAGATCGTCAAGCAAATAGCCAGTTGCTGGAACGCCTAAACGAAGTTCGTTCATCTCCTTGCTTCGACTAAACACGTCTTTAGGCTTACCAGAAAATACTATTTGCCCGTTAGAGAAAACTGCGATATCCGTGCAGTTTTCGCACACTTCGTCCATATCGTGAGAAACGATTATAACAGTCTTTACAACCCCACTTTCGTGTAGGTCGTGTAAAATTCTCATAAGCTCGTTTTTACCTACTGGGTCAAGCCCTGCAACAGGCTCGTCTAAAACAAGCACTTCAGGGTTTGAAACAAGAACGCCTGCAATGGCTACCCTACGCTTTTGACCACCGGACAAATCGAGTGGCGACTTATTTACGCAGTCATATGGAAGACCGAGCATTTCAAGCGCTTTATACACGGCTTGCTTTACGTCTTCATCCGTGCTTTCTGGGTAAAAATTCTTATAACCAAACGCAACGTCTTGAAATACCGTTTCGGCAAAAAGCTGATATTCAGGATACTGGAAGACCATTCCCACCTTAGAACGGAGCTCTTTATATCTTTTTCTTACTATTTTCTTTTTATCGGCAAGATTTATATCTCCCACCGTAAGCTTGCCACCTGTTACGGGAATAATACCGTTTAAGTGCTGAATAAAAGTTGACTTACCACTACCCGTGTGACCAATTATACCAAAAAAACTACCTTCTTCAATAGTTAAAGAAACGTCCTTTAAAGCGTCAACGGCAAACTTACTCTTTTTGTTATAAGTGAAGGTTAAATTTTCTGCAACAATTCGCATAACGACTTAGAAAGATCCCCCTTGGTAAGTATTCCGTCTTTAAGTGGCACGCCTGCTTTTTGAAGGGCTTCTGCTAGTTTAGCGGCAACGGGAAGCTCTAAACCACACGCCTTTATTACGTCTTTTTTTGCAAATATTTCCTTTGGAGTGCCTTGAGCAACGATAACCCCGTCGCCCATAATACAAATTTCATCGGCTTCAACGGCTTCATCCATGTAGTGAGTTATATCTATTACCGTCATACCCTTTTCTTTATTGAGTTTTCTTACTACTTCCATAACTTCCATTCTTCCCTTTGGGTCGAGCATAGAAGTAGATTCGTCTAAAATTAAAATATCAGGACTAATTGCAATAGCGCCCGCAATTGCAACCCTTTGTTTTTGACCGCCAGAAAGCCTAGCAACTTCGCTATGACGGAATTCTTCCGTGCCGGTTACCTTAAGGGCGTAATCTATTCTCTCTTTTATTTCTTCACGTGAAACACCGATATTTTCCGGGCCGAAAGCAACGTCGTCTTCTACGATAGACGCAATTTGCTGATTGTCAGGGTTTTGGAAAACCATACCTGCTCTTTTTCTTATCTCGAATAAATTTTTCTTATCCTTGGTGTCCATACCAAACACGGTAACCGTGCCTTTATTTGGCGTTAAAAGACCGTTAATAAGCTTGGCGCAAGTAGACTTGCCACTTCCGTTTCTACCGAGAAGAGCCACAAAAGAGCCTTTTTCTATAGTGAGCGAAAAATCCTTTAAAACTTCTTGGCGATTGTCTTCATCACCATAGCTAAAACTCACGTTTTTAAATTCTATTGCCTGCATAACGATTATTATATCATAAACGCCTATTTTTTAACAAGCATTTTAACCACCTAAAACTAACTTGGGAAAATTTTACACGTTTTACCCTTAATATTCACTAAATTTATAAATAAATTTACTTAAAATTTTTAAATTTCCATTGACTTAAGCTTTTTTTTGATATATAATTAATAAGGTTTATCTCGGTGATAAGGCTTAAGGGGAAATAAATCTAGCCAAACACACCGACTCAAATACTAAAAAAAATATATTTTATACACGGAGGTTACTTAAATGAAAGTAATGACTATCGACGGTAATACCGCTGCCAGCCACGTTGCATACGCGTTTTCAGAAGTAGCGGCTATTTACCCAATTACTCCATCTTCTCCAATGGCAGAAGTAGCGGACGAATGGGCAACTGCGAACAGAACAAATATGTTCGGTCAAACCTTAAGACTTGCAGAAATGCAATCTGAAGCAGGTGCTGCAGGTGCTGTTCACGGATCTCTTTCAGCAGGCGCTTTAACCGTAACTTATACGGCTTCTCAAGGCTTGCTCCTTATGATCCCTAACATGTACAAAATTGCAGGTGAACTTCTTCCTTGCGTATTCCACGTAAGCGCAAGAGCTCTCGCTGCACACTCACTTAACATTTTCGGCGACCACTCAGACGTTATGGCTTGTCGTCAAACAGGTTTTGCAATGCTTGCATCTAACTCTGTTCAAGAAGTTATGGACTTAGCTCTCGTTGCTCACCTTTCTACTTTAAAGGCTAAAGTTCCTTTCCTTCACTTCTTCGACGGCTTTAGAACAAGCCACGAAGTTTCTAAGATTGAAGCTATCGATTACGAAGATATGAGAAAGCTCGTTGACATTAAAGACGTTGAAGACTTTAGAACAAGAGCTCTTAACCCAGACCACCCAATCCAAAAGGGTACTGCACAAAACAGTGATACTTACTTCCAAAACAGAGAAACTGCTAACAAGTATTACGAAGCAACTCCTGCTATCGTTCAAAAGATGATGGACAAGGTTTCTGCTTTAACTGGTAGAAGTTATCACCTTTTCGACTACGTTGGTGCTCCAGATGCTGAAAACGTTATCGTTGTTATGGGTAGTGGCGCTGACGCTATCGAAGAAACAATCAACAAGATGAACGCTGAAGGTCATAAGGTTGGTGTTGTTAAAGTTAGACTTTACAGACCATTCGCAACAAAGGCTTTCTTAAAGGCACTTCCAAAGACTACTAAGAAGATTGCTGTTCTTGACAGAACTAAAGAACCTGGCTCACTCGGCGAACCACTTTACCTTGACGTTTGCACGGCTCTCTTAGAAAACAACAAAAAGAAGATTAAGGTTGTTGGCGGTAGATACGGCCTTGGCTCTAAAGAGTTCAACCCTTCTATGGTTTACGCTGTTTACAAAAACCTTGAACAAGCAAATCCAAAGAACCACTTCACAGTTGGTATCCACGACGATTTAACTAACACTTCTCTTGACTTTAGCACTCAATACAACGCTGCTCCAGAAGGAACTGTAAGCTGTAAGTTCTACGGTCTTGGTTCTGACGGAACTGTTGGTGCTAACAAGAACTCAATCAAGATTATCGGTGACCATACAGACATGTACGCTCAAGGTTACTTCTTCTATGACTCTAAGAAGTCTGGTGGTATTACCGTATCTCACCTTCGTTTTGGTAAGACTCCAATTCAATCTTCTTACCTTATCGACGCAGCAGACTTTATCGCATGTTCTCAACCATCTTACGTAACAAGATACGACATGGTTTCTGACCTTAAAGACGGCGGTAAATTCCTTCTTAACTGTGAGTGGGATAGCGTAGACGCACTTTCTAAAAACCTTCCTGCTTCTATGAAGCAGTTATTAGCAAAGAAGAATGCAAAACTTTACGTTATCGACGCTATTAAGATTGCTCAAGCAATCGGTCTTGGCGGAAGAACTAACGCCATAATGCAAGCTGCTTTCTTCAAGATTAACCCAGAAATCATGCCATATGCTGAAGCTGAAGACTGGATGAAACAATACGTTAAGAAGTCTTACGGCAAGAAGGGTGACGCAGTAGTTAACATGAACTACGCTGCAATTGACAAGGCATCTTCTGAACTTAAAGAAATTGCTGTTCCTGCAGATTGGGCTACTGCTACTGACGGTGCAGACCCTGCTAAACTTGCAAACGACGAATACTTCAAGAACGTTATTCACCCAATCCTTACTTTAAAGGGCGACAATCTTCCATCTTCTGCATTTAACGCAGACGGCTCTGTTCCTACAGGCACTACAAGATTTGAAAAACGTGGCGTTGCAGTTAAGATTCCTTCTTGGAACGCTGACAACTGTATCCAATGTTACCAATGTGCATTCGTTTGTCCACACGCTTGTTACCGTCCTATCCTTGTTAAAGAAGGTAGCGAAAGACCTGCAAGCTTTAAGACTAAGGCTGCTATCGGTATGAAGGGCTATGAATATAGAATGCAAATCAGTCCACTTGACTGTATGGGTTGTGAAGTTTGTGCTACCGTTTGTCCTACTAAGGAAGACAAGAGAGCTATCACAATGGTTACTTTAGAATCTGTAGTAGCAGAAGAAACTGTAAACTACGAATTCAGCGAAACCGTTCCTGCAGTTGATACTACTACTGCATTTAAGCCTACAACTGTTAAGGGCTCACAATTTAACAAGCCACTCTTTGAGTTCTCTGGCGCATGCGCAGGCTGTGGCGAAACTCCTTATATTAAAGTTATTACTCAAATGTTCGGTGACAGAATGGTTGTTGCTAACGCTACCGGTTGTTCTTCAATCTACGGCGGTTCATCACCAACGTGTCCATATACTAAGAACGCTGAAGGCAAGGGTCCAGCTTGGGCAAACAGCTTGTTCGAAGACAATGCTGAATACGGCTACGGTTTCAACCTTGCATACGCTCAAAGACGTTCTAAACTTGCAGACATGATGAGAAGAGCTCTCGAGCTCAATCTCCGTGGTAGAGTTGGCGAAGCATTTAAGCTTTGGCTTGAAAACAAGAAGAGCGCAGACGTTACTAAGCAAGTTGCTAAAACTTTAGAAATTGCTCTTCCATCTGCTATCAAGAACAACAAGGGCGAACTTAAAGAACTCCTTAAAGAAGTTGAAAAGAGCCTTGACTGCGTAATCAAGAAGTCTATTTGGATTATCGGTGGTGACGGTTGGGCATACGATATCGGTTACGGCGGTCTTGACCACGTTCTTGCTATGGGCGAAGACGTTAACGTTTTAGTTGTAGATACCGAAGTTTACTCTAACACTGGTGGTCAAGCAAGTAAGTCTACTCCTACTGGTTCTGTTGCTAAATTCGCAGCAGGCGGTAAGAGAGTTAAGAAAAAGGACCTTGGTATGATGGCTATGAGCTACGGTTACGTTTACGTTGCTCAATGTTCTATGGGCGCTAACAAGCAACAATTCCTTAACGCTATCGTAGAAGCTGAAGCTTACGACGGACCATCACTCCTTATCTGCTACGCTCCATGTATCAACCACGGTATTAAGATGTCTAACTCTCAAATCGAAGGCAAGAAGGCTGTTGACGCTGGTTACTGGCACCTTTACAGATACAATCCTGAAAAGATTGGCACAGACGTAAATCCATTTACTCTTGACAGTAAAGACCCTACTGCAAGCTACAAGGATTTCCTTCTTGGCGAAAACAGATATGCAACCTTAAAGAAATCTCAACCAGAACTTGCTGAAAGACTCTTTGAGACTGCAGAAGAAGAAAACACTGCAAGACTTAACTCTTATAAAAAGCTTGCTAATAAATAATTAGTTTTCTTAAAATAAAACTTACGCCCCACGGCAAATTGCCGTGGGGCGTTTTTATATACCATAGTATACTAATAATATAAACTTATGCTCCGTTACGATTTTTTAGCGGAGCGTTTTCATTTGTTATCAAGCCTTCCCCTTGAAGGGAAGGTATCACGCAAGTGCTGGATAAGGTGGAAATACCCCCTATCATACTGTCATTCTGGAGTTTTCGCTAGAAAACGATAGAATCTACTCTTATTATAACGAGACTCTATCGCTTACGCTCCAGAGTGACAAATTTTTAGCCTTCCCCTTGAAGGGAAGCTATCACGCAAGTGCCGGATAAGGTGGAAATAAAAATCTCCCCTATCATACTGTCATTCTGGAGTTTTCGCTAGAAACCGATAGAATCTACTTTTATTATAGCGAGACTCTATCGCTTACGCTCCAGAGTGACAAGTTTTATGCCTTATTCTCAAGGGGAATGCAAACGCGGAGCGAGAAAATTCTCGCTCCGCGTATTACTTTGATTATTATGGCTTCTTTAACTATTATAGTTTAAACAAATTACCAAATAGCTATTTCGCCGTTTTCGTCATAATGCCAATAGTTGCCACTATCCGTAGGCACGTCAGCCGCATTTTCAATATAATAATATTTCGTTGCGGTCTTTAAGTTGCCGTTGCTACCTTCTATCGAAATTCCGCTCCATTCTTTTGCTGTGCCTTTATAATATACGCTTGTTAAGCTTGTACAATTATCAAATGCCTTAAAATCTATTGATGTTACACTTTCACCTATTACCACGCTTGTTAAATTAGCACACTCTGCAAAAGCGCTTTCACCTATTTTAGTCACTTTTGCACCTATTTCTATACTCGTTAAACAAGAGAATTTATAAAATGCCTTGAAACCAATTACACCACCCGTTATTGTTATGGAAGTCAACTTAGATGGGATATAATACTTATCGACATAGGTATAAGCATAACTCCCATAATATTGTTCAATTTTAATACTTCCATCGTATTGGTCTTTACCAAAAATATAGCCAAACACCGATGATGAAGATGAGCCGCCATTTTTGCTTGATCCAACAAATGGAATTGTTATACTTTGAATATTTGAACAACCATAAAAAACAGACTTACCGATTTCCGTCACACTTTCCGGCACTACGACGTTTGTTAAAGCAGAACAATTTTGAAATGCAAAACTCTCTACAGCCGTTACTCCGTCTGGAATTATAACACTCTCTAAACTAGAGCAAGAGCTAAAAGCATGACTACTTATCTTTTTAAGTCCAGAACCAAATACTATACTTGTTAAGTTAGAACAATCAGAAAAAGCAGACGTGCCTATTTTAGTTACGCCATTCCCAATTTTAACGTTTGCT
Organism: Christensenellaceae bacterium; assembly: GCA_045133775.1. Taxonomy (GTDB): domain Bacteria; phylum Bacillota; class Clostridia; order Christensenellales; family Borkfalkiaceae; genus UBA10281. The sequence continues at coordinate 10,966 of JBGUUU010000084.1, read as the reverse complement.
AAATTGATACAACCAAAAAACGTAGACTCTTTTATTTCTTCTAGATTATCGCCTATTTCAACTCTTGTTAAACCTATACACCCCTTAAAGGTTGACTGACCTATATTCGTAACGTTGTTACCAATAACTAAGCTTTCTATATTTTCACAACCACTAAACGCTCCAAAGCCTATCTCTCTCACTCCGGAGCCTATTTCAACACTTGTTAAACCTATACACCCCTTAAAAGCCGACTGACCTATATACGCAACGTTGTTACCAATAACTATGCTTTCTATCTTTTTACAACCACTAAACGCTTCAGAGCCTATCTCTCTCACTCCGGAGCCTATTTCAACACTCTCTAAATTATAACAACCTAAAAAAGCTTTATTTTTTATAAGCTCTACACTATCTGGTATTTCAACACCTGTTAAATTGTAACAATTCTCAAATGCCGATGCTCCGATTCGTGTTACACTATTAGACATTTCAACACTTATTAAACCAAAACAATCTGCAAAAGCCCTTTCACTAATTTGTGTTACGCCATCAGGTATTACAACATTTGTTAAATTTTGGCAACCTTCAAAAGCCGATGCACCGATTTGTGTTACACTATCAGGAATTTCAATATCTGTTAATTTATAGCAACCTTTAAAAGCCGATACGCCAATTTGTGTTACACTATCAGGAATTTCAACACTTACTAAATCAATACAACCTGCAAAAGCATTGTCTTCTATACATGTTACGCCATTAGGAACAACTAAAGACGTGCCTTTATATCCAGCAAAAGCAAACTCTCCTAAAACCGTCATTTTAGAACCTTGCGCCCATGCAATTTCTGCCGAACAACCATAAAAAGCGTTTGGCTCAATGGTAGTTACAGATGAAGGAATAACTATCTTCTTTAAATTAGTAACGTCTTTAAACTGCTCTGCTTTAATAACTTCTGTTCCTTTTGGAATATGGAACTCCGTTAAGCCTAATTTGTCTATTACTTTGTTATATTTGCCGGCCATTGCATCAGATGCAATTCTGTAGTAATATCTAGAATCTTTATAGTCATCTAAATCATCAAAAAGCTCCATTGCTTGTTGATAATCTTGATTATTTAAATAATTTTGAGCTTTTTTATACTTGTTTTCTCTAAAGATGAATATAGAAGCAATTATTGATATTGCTAAAACGATTGAGACAGAGCAAGCAATAATTCCTTTCCTTTTAATGGACTTTATTCTCTCTTGCCTTTTCTCTTCATTTTTAATAGCATCTTTGTAGCTTTCGCGAGCTATAGCTATCTTTTCATCTGCATCTTTCCACGTTTTTATAGACTCGAGAATTTCTACACCTTCCTTAATTTGAGTAGAAACTGCAGAAGAAATCAACTTGCTTGCTTTATCGTATAAAGCGTCGTTTTCCAAAACTTTACCATCTGCCCCTTCCATTAACTCTAAATTAGCGTTACAATGGCGACAAATTAAAGTGTCGTTTTTGTTTATACAACCACACGAGCAAACCCAAATATCTTCATAGCGCATAGGAAGACAAATTGCCCTAGAACAAAGAGTTTGCCTATAACCTAGCACAGCATATTGTGAAGCAAATTTAGAAGTCAAAGGTAAAGGGCTAGGAACGCTTTTCCACTCTCCGTCACCACAAGTCCAAACCGTTTTATCTAAAAAACATACTTCGCTAACGCTAACGTCAAAAGATCTAGTTGCTTTTTCAGGCAAATCGATTCTAATTTCTTCACCAAACTCTGCGCCATATCTTGCGCTTAAGTCTAAATATTGCTCTTCAATCTCTTTTAAAGCCCTATCAATAGTATCTCTTAAAACAAGCTTTACTTTTAAAAGAACAATTTGCTTATCGCTAATATTTTGAAATTTTAACTGCGCACAAACGCTACCGTTTTCACTATTTAAAAACAACGCCCCTTCTTTTATTATAACTGGGGACTTAGGCGCATATAAAAATTTTGGAGTTTGAAATATTTTTTTGTATTTTATCTTCATTTTTGCAACCTTTAAACCTTTAATAAACCAAATAATTACTTTTGTCCTATTATAATATGTTTCTTATCTTTTTGCAAGTGTTTTAATATTTTTGCCAGGTATTATCCTTTAGACTATACTAATCTGCTATAAATAAAGTGGGTGCGATTTCGCACCCAACTTTCTATTTTGTTTGTTTTGTCTTTAGCTTTTTATTATAAAGCCAAACACCTACGCCGAGCAGGGCTAAAAGGCTAAGCCAAATAGTTAAAATAATAGGCAAAATATCGTCGAATATATAACCTATCATTTTTATCATTATGCCGTCTTCAAATTCCCAGTTGCCACTAAAAAGAATTTTGTGAAAAATATCAAACGCTTTATCAAAGTTTAAAACGGCTAAAAGCCCAATTATTAAAAGGCTGACAAATACGCCCAAAAGAACGTAAAACGGTATTCTTCTACAATTTTGATAGTAGCTTTTTCCTTTTATAATTGCTAAACATAGCGTTGCTATAAAAACAACTAAACAAACGCCAACGATAATTAGCCCAGCGCCAAAAACCTTTTTAACGTCTTTCATATGCGCTATTTCATCTTCACGGAAAAACTGCATTTTATAGCCGTCAATCGTAGGGTTTAAGTCCTTTTCTAAATAAAAACAATACCGAACGACGTGTTTCATAATATAAACCAAATCGTCTTCGGTCATATCCATTACAAATCGCGCCGTTTCATCATCTAATAAAAAGTAGGTTTGCTCTTGAACGTAATCGTGCGCGGTTTTACCATCTTCGTCAACTTCTCTAAATCTTTCTACATAAAAACTGTTACTGCTAGCAGGTATAACTATTGCAATAAAGCCTGTTAACACAGCAAACGACAAGACAAATAAAACTGCGCAAATTTTACCAAAAACCTTAAAAAACCTATCCATAGGTCGATTATTGAGCTGTAATTACCGTAATGGCATCGTCTAATGGCTCGCCTTCTATCTCTTCTATTTTGCCGTTATCTACTGCGCTAGAAAGCTTTTCGTCGATAGCAAGTCTTCCAAGTATAGGAAGAGAATATTTGCTAGCTACTTCTTCTAACTTGCTCTTGCCGTATGGATAAATTTTCTCGCCACAACAAGGGCAAGAAATATAACTCATATTTTCGACCAAGCCAAAGATTTTAACGTCCATAAGCTCTGCCATTTTTACAGCCTTTTCAACAATCATAGAAACAAGGTCTTGTGGAGTAGTAACTACCACAATTCCGTCGATTGGAAGAGATTGGAATACTGTAAGTGGCACGTCACCTGTTCCTGGTGGCATATCAACATACATAAAATCTACTTCTTCCCACTCTACGTCTGTATAAAACTGCTTTACAGCACCGCTGATAACAGGTCCACGCCAAACAACTGGAGAGTTTTCGTCGTCTAATAATAAATTCATAGACATAAGCTTTATGCCTTGGCTAGAAATTACCGGATAAATTGAAGTGCCGTCTTCGCTTCCGTAAGCCTTTTCAGTTATACCGAAAGCCTTTGGCACAGATGGACCAGTAATGTCCGCATCTAAAACGGCAACCTTATAGCCACGGCGCAGAGTTCCTACTGCTAAAAGGTCGGTAACCATAGACTTACCTACGCCACCCTTACCACTTACAACGGCTATCATTTTTTTAATTTTTGTAGTAGGCTTTGGAGTTGCCAAAAAACTACTCTTTTCGCATTTTTCTTTGCAAGATGAACAATCATGATTACAAGTACTCATAGTAAATTTCTCCTTTTGTTTATGGTATATTTGAAATTATTTATACAAATTCAAAGACGCGTATCTATCCGCCCCACTTAAGGGGTCAAACTTTGCGCGGGGATTTAGAAACGAGTTAGACAAGGCTCGTGAAAAAGGGCGGACACAATAGACCTTGTCGGTCATTGTGGTCGAACTTTTGAAACAGTAACGCAGTATAACGACGTTTATAAAGCCATTTAGTCATACAAATTCAAAGACGCGTATCTATCCGCCCCGTCTGCGGAAATAAACACTATCTTCTTTTTAGGATAAACTAGCGACGCTTTTTGGGCTATAACGTATGTAGCGCCCGTCGATACACCAAGCATTAAACCGTATTTTTGATAAAGCTCATTTACCCCCGCATACGCTTCTTCTTCGGTAACCGGCAATATCATATCTACAACGCTTCTATCTAAAACTGGGGGAATAATATTAGAGCCTATACCATAAATGGTGTGATGCTCGCCAATTCCATTATTTAAAATAGCGGCCTTTGATGCAGTTGCGCCTATTACAATTTTATTTTTGCTCTGCTTTTTGAAATATCTGCCAAGCCCCGTTATAGTTCCACCCGTGCCAACACCTGCAACTATTACGTCTATATCGCCTTTAAAATAGTGGTCTATCTCTGGCGCTGTAGTTTTTTGGTGGGCTAAAGCGTTGTCTTGATTTTCAAATTGAGCTAATACGAGAGAGTTTTCTATCTCTTTATTTAACTTTCTTGCATGAGCAATTGCGCTACTCATACCATCGCCTTCTGCAATTTCAACCCTACCGCCATACGACTCAACAAGGGCAATTCTTTCATTTGTTACACCCTTAGGCATAACGATAATCGCCTTATAGCCTAATTTTTGGCATATACTAGCTATTCCTATACCCGTGTTTCCACTCGTCGGCTCGATAAAAGTTCCACCTTCTTTTATGCGCCCCTTTTCTATTGCGCCCTTTATCATATAAAAGGCTGCACGGTCTTTTATACTACCTGCAGGGTTAAAACTCTCAAGCTTTACGTAAAGGTTAGTTTCGCCAAGCCTTTGAAGTGGAGTGTTGCCTATTTGCTTTTCTATATCTTTTAAATTCATACAAGCTTACCATTCTCTACAACTATATTATTATAGTTTTGATAGTTTGGGACACAATCAGGCTCGGTACAAGTGATTATCGTTTGCATTTTTTTAACGTAATCTATAAGCCTTGTTCTACGTTTTTTATCAAGTTCGCTCATAGCGTCGTCTAAAATAAGCACAGGGTATTCGCCAAATTTTTCTCTAAAAATTTCGGCTTCGGCAAGCTTTAAAGCGATAGACGCCGTTCTTTGTTGACCTTGCGAGCCAAAAGCCCTTACGTCTACACCGTTAATTTTTATTTTAAGGTCGTCTCTATGTGGACCGACGGTTGTATAGCCCGTTTCGATATCTTTTTCGGTGCGCTCTGAAAGAGCTTCTAAAAACTGAGTGAAAATCTCTTCTTCCGTGCCACCGTATTTGTAGTCTCCCTTAACGGTTAAAATCTCTCCGCCACCTGTAACTTCTTCGTGAAGATAACCTGCGTATGGTGATAACAGTTTAATATAATCGTTTCGCTCTGCAATTATTTTCGCGCCTGCTTTTGCGAGGCTTATATCCCAAACTGGAAGAGTATCTAAAATAAGCTCTTTGTCTTCACTTTTTAAAAGGTTATTTCTTTGCAAAAGTATCTTTTTATACGTTTGCAACGCATAGAAGTAGCCACGTGAAATTTGAGAGAGTGAAACGTCTAAAAATCTTCTTCTATCTTCAGGGGCTTCTTGAATAAGCTTTAACTCCCCTGGATTGAAGAATACAGAATTGATATTGCCTAAAATTTCGCCAATTTTTTGAACAGGCACTTCATTTACTTTGATAACCTTATTTTTATCTTCAAAAAAGTCAATGCTTACCGAAACGTCGCCGTAAAGCGAGCTTGCAACGCCTTTTATTTTAGCAAACTTTTCGCCGTGCTTTATAACCTGTTTTTCTCTAGTTGCCCTAGGAGAATAACCTGTGCATAGAAAAAATATAGCCTCTGCAGAATTGGTTTTGCCTTGCGCATTACCACCGCTGACTATGTTGACACCCTCGCTATAATTAAATTCTGCTTGGGTATAATTTCTAAAATTTGTAAGCTGAAGATTTTTTATAATCATTTTTCTTGTCCAATATTTAAGTTAAAACAATTGACATTTTTTGATTTGATATAGTATAATCAAATAACCACGCGCTATGCGCTACGCAAAACTTATATATAATTATATATAATACGATAAAAATAGTAAAGTATTTTCGGGCTTAGAGTTGTTTAATTTTTATTTTTCACTTTTTAAGCCCTTTTTCAACCTATTTTAATTACTATAACAAGAGGATAAAATGGAAAGTTACAAATTGTATTGGGACATGGCTTTAAAAGAACTTCAAGTTTCAGTAAGCCCTATATCTTATAATACCTATATCGTAAATCTTAAGCCTATCGACGTAATTGGCACTAAACTTATTTTAGCAACGGAATCTGAAACGTTTGCATCTCAAGTTGCTACAAGACTTCACGATAAAATTAGAGATGCGCTCAAAAGAACGAATACTGGTCTTACCGATATTGAGCTTTACGTTGGCGACAACAAGGAAGACTATTTAAAGCGCAAGGGCTACACCTTACCAACAGACGAGATTGAAAGCACCCCAATAAACCCTAAATATACATTTGATACGTTTGTGGTTGGCTCGTCTAACCGCTACCTTTTCGCTGCGTCTAAGGCAGTTGCCGAAAACCCTGGCAATAGCTATAACCCACTCTTTATTTACGGTGGAGCAGGTCTTGGTAAAACACATATAATGCACGCAATTGCAAACCATATCAAATTACATAACCCAACTTTAAACGTTTTATACGCAACGTGCGAAAAATTTGCAAGCGACCTTATTACAAACCTTCGTCAAGGTAAGGCGTATTCGCAAGAAGGCATGGAGTTTAGAAATAAGTATAGAAACGTTGACGTGCTTATTATCGACGACGTTCAATTCCTTGCTAAAAAGCAATCAACTCAAGAAGAATTCTTCCACACCTTTAACGAACTTTATGGTCAAAATAAGCAAATAGTTTTATCTGCAGACTGTCATCCAAAGGAAATCGAACTTTTATCCGATAGATTAAAGACTAGATTTGAAGGCGGTCTTATGGCGCAGGTGCTCCCACCTGATATTGAAACTAAGATTGCAATTTTACAAAAGAAAGCCGAGATGAGAAAATACATACTTTCTTTAGACGTTGCCCTTTATCTTGCCGAAATGTCTGATAGCGACGTTAGATCTTTAGAAGGTATGCTCAATAAGGTTATCTTCGCATCAATGCTCCACGAGCGACCAATAACTATTGACCTTGCAAAAGAAGCGATAACTGAAAGCGTGGGCGGAGAGCGTGAAGAAGTTTTAACTGCAGACGCAATTGTAGAAGCAGTTTGCTCCTTCTATAAAATTCAACGCAACGACTTAACTGGCAAAAAGAGAAATAAAGAAATTGTTGAGCCAAGACAAATTTGCGCTTATCTTATGACTGAAATGCTTTCTATTCCACTCGTTACAATTGGCCAAGCCTTAGGTGGAAGAGATTATACAACAATTATCCACGCAAGAGACAAAATAGCAGAACTCATCAAAGAAAATCAACGTATACAAACAGAGGTTAAAGATCTTAAAAACCTACTTTTAAAGAAATAATATGGCTTTATATTTAGAAGAAAGTTTCGATGCCGTAGTAATAGGCGCAGGCCATGCAGGTGTAGAATCTGCCCTTGCGCTAGCTAGGCTCGGACATAAAACAGCAATACTCACGGTAAACCTTGACAATATTGCTTATATGGCGTGTAATCCGTCAATCGGTGGCACGGCTAAAGGACACTTGGTAAGAGAAATCGACGCTTTGGGTGGCGAAATGGGCATAAACGCAGATAAAGCTATGCTCCAAATTAAGATGCTCAATAGGGGTAAAGGCTCTGCCGTTCAGTCCCTAAGGTCGCAATCAGACAAATATGCCTACCACAAGCTTATGAAAAGCACGCTTGAAAACACACCTAACCTTCGCATAATTCAATGCGAAGCAACCGAAATCAAGGTAGAAGACGGCAAAGTTGTTGGCGTTGTAACGTCGTTTAACTATCTTATTCCTTGTAAAACGGTTATCGTTGCAACGGGCGTTTACCTAAAAAGTAGAGTTATTGCAGGCGAATGGGTAAAAGATGAAGGCCCTTCTGGTTTTGCCCCTGCTAACGCGTTAACTCAAAGCCTTGCAAATTTAGGCTTTACTATTAGAAGATTTAAAACGGGAACTCCTGCAAGACTTGACCGTAGGTCTATAGACTTTTCTAAGCTCGAAATTCAAGAAGGCGAAACAAAGGTTTATCCGTTCTCGTTCATGACTGACGGCGTTCCAGAAAAGCAAGAGCCTTGCTACATAACTTATACAAATCAAAAAACACACGATATAATCCTTTCTAATTTAGACCGTTCTCCACTTTATAACGGTAGCATTTTAAGCGCAGGCCCTAGATACTGCCCGTCTATCGAAACTAAAGTCGTTAGGTTTAAAGATAAGGATAGACACCAAATTTTCTTAGAGCCAGAAGGGGCAGGCACAAACGAAATTTACGTTCAAGGCATGTCCACTTCGCTCCCACACGACGTTCAAATAGCTATGTATAGGTCGATTATCGGCTTAGAAAACTGTAAAATTATGCGTTATGCGTATGCTATTGAATACGATTGTATCGACAGTTTAGACCTTCTTCCTACCTTAGAGTTTAAAAAGGTAAAGGGCTTATTTACTGCAGGTCAAATAAACGGAACTAGCGGTTATGAAGAAGCCGCGGCTCAAGGTCTTATAGCAGGTATTAACGCAAGCTTGCAAATGCAGGGCAAAGAGCCACTCGTATTAAATCGTGATGAAGCATATATCGGCGTTTTGATAGACGACCTTGTTACAAAAGGCACGGACGAGCCGTATAGAATGATGACTTCTAGAGCCGAATATAGAATATTCCTTCGCCAAGACAATGCAGACAGCCGTCTTACCGAAAAGGGACGCGCAGTTGGTCTTGTTAGCGATGAAAGATGGCAAAAATTCTTAGAGAGAAAGGCTCTTATTGAAAAGCTTAACGAAGAAATTTCTATAAACTTCTCTCCAAAGCAAACGACAGAGTTTATCAAAGCAAAAAGCACGGGTGACGTTTACGGTGGTCTTTCAGTTAGAGATATGATAAAGAGAAATATTCCACTTGAAGATATTATGGAATATTTTGGGCTTTTCAAGGACTACCCTTACGACATTTTAGAAAGAGTTGAAACCGACGCTAAATACGAAGGCTACCTTAAAAAAGGTCTTGAACAAATTGAAAAAACGAGAAAGCTTGATGAGAAAAAGCTCCCTGAAGATATAGACTATTACCAAATTTCAGGTCTTAGAAACGAAGCGCAAGAAAAGCTCGCTAAAATAAGACCGCAAAGTCTTGGTCAAGCATCTAGAATTTCGGGCGTAAACCCGGCAGATATCGCCGTTCTAATGGTGTATTTAAGAATTTCAAGAGGCTAATTATGCAAGAAAATAATACTACTAACACCACTACAAACACTCAGGAAGTAAAGCCTGAAACCGTTAAAAAACCAACCCCACCTATAAAGAAGAAAAAATCTCCAAACGAAGATTTTAAGCGCAAATATTTCGATTATTACGACGATATAAAAATTAGCGATAGGCAAGATTGGTAAATACCAAAAGCACACGGAAAGCCGTGTGCTTTTAACAAATAAACGACATATAGGTGTATTTATGTTAAATATTTCAATTTTAGAAAAGGATACTTTAACAACTGGCGATATGGATTTTGCGCCTTTCGATAAGCTTGGAAAAGTAACCTATTATAACTCTATAAAAGGCGACGAGCTAGCAGACGCAGTAAAGGACGCAGACCTTGTTTTTATTAACAAAACCCAATACACAAAAGAGCTTTTTGAAAAGTCTAAAAAGCTTAAGTTTATTGGCATATTTGCAACAGGCTTTAACAACGTAGATTTAGAAGAAGCAACAAGACGTGGCATTACCGTTTGCAACGTTCCCGCATATTCTACGTCTTCTGTTGCGCAACTTACAATGACTTTTATTTTAGAACTTGCGTCAAATCTTTCACTCTATAACAAATCTACCCACGACGGCAAGTGGATTGAAAGTAGCACCTTTTCTTATTTTCCTTATAAATTCTCTGAAATTGAAGGTAAAACGTTGGGCATTTTTGGGCTTGGCGATATTGGAATAAACGTTGCAAAAAGGGCTTTGGCTATGGGTATGAAGGTTATTGCTTATACTAGAACGGCTAAAGCTATTGACGGCGTTGAGCTTGTTGAAAAGGACGAACTTTTTAAGCGTAGCGACTTTTTAACTTTGCACTCCCCTTTAAACAACCAAACGGAGAAAACTGTAAACGAATACACCCTTTCTCTTATGAAACCTACGGCTTTTATCATAAACACGTCTAGGGGTGGAGTAATTGACGAATTTTCACTTGCAAACGCCCTTAAAACAAAGCGAATAAAAGGCGCCGCTCTTGACGTTTTAACCAAAGAGCCTATGCAAAAAGATTGCCCTTTATTTGGCTTAGATAACTGTATTATTACCCCACATATTGCCTGGACGACAGAAGAAGCAAGGCGCAGACTTTTAATTGTGGCATGCGAAAACGCCCAAAAGTTTTTAGAAGGCAACCCACAAAACGTTGTGAACAGTAAAATTTAAAGGCTTGCTAGCAAATAAATTTGCTTATTTTAATTAAAACTCAACTATTTTTTATTTAAAAACACTCTTTTTATAAATTATTTATAAAAAAGTATTGAATTTGAATAAAATTTATTGTATAATATAAATATTATAGGAGGCGAATATGAGAGTAAAATCTGGTTTTGTCGTTAGAGACGTTGGGGGTAAAAAATATGCTGTTGCTACTGGCGAAGCTGCTCGTAGCTTTAAAGGTATGCTCTCACTTAACGACGTTGGCGCTACTATATTTAAAATGTTACAACAAGACACAACTGCAGAAGCAATAGTAGAAGCTATTTTAGCTGAATATGACGCAGACCCTGCCATTGTAAAAGCAGACGTAGACAACTTTATTGCTCAACTTAGAAGCATAGACGTTATAAT
>JBGUUU010000083.1:0-14887 GCA_045133775.1 Christensenellaceae bacterium | reverse complement strand
ATATTGAAAATGTTAAAATTGCAAAAAATCGACTTATAGAAGCCCTTCCTAAAGATGGTTTTGCTGTTTTTTCTATGCAAACGCCGTATTCTATGCAAATGTATAACCAAGCAAAAGTGACTAAATTTGCAGTAGGTAAAGACAAAAATTGCTTTGTGAGTTACGCTAATTTTAAACAGGAGCAAAACGGTATATGTTTTGAAATTGTCGTAGGTCAAAAAACCTATTCTGTCTTTGCGCCACTTCTCGGGGAGCATAATGCAATCAATATTTGCCTTGCCGTAGCAGTTAGTTTAAATCTTGGTGTTGAGATAGAAAAAATCCTTTCTGTAATACCATTGCTAGAAGCAGTCGAGCATAGGGCAAAGCTTATTAATTCTTCAAGGGGCATAACGGTAATTGACGACGGTTACAATGCAAACCTTGAAGGGGTAAGGCTTACGTCGATGGCGGTAGATTCTTTCAAAGGTTATAAAATTGCAGTAAGCTCTGGTATAGTGGAGATTGGTAAAAACACTCAAAAAGTCAACGTTGAAGTTGGTAAAATTTTAGCAGAGCATTTTAACCTTATTGTTGCCGTAGGAGTAAATTCTAATTATATAAAGCAAGGGGCTCGCTCCTTAAATGCCGAAGTGATTTGCGTAGAACTAACCGAAGAAACGAAAAATATAATAAGCGAAAGAGCGAAAAATGGTGACGTCGTTGCCTTTTTCAATGATTTGCCCGATAGGTATTAACGAAAAATGGAGAATTTTATTTGAAAAACGTAGTAGTAATTTTTGGTGGAGAAAGCTGTGAGCACGACGTTTCGGTAATTACAGGAGTTATGGCGCTAAACGCCGTTGATAAAACACTTTACAACCCAATCCCCGTCTATATAGCAAAAAACGGCAGGTGGTATACTAGCGATAAAATGAAAGACGTTTCAGTTTTTAAAAACATAGAGCTGAAGAAGTTGGTTGAAGTTACCCTTTTGCCACCGAGTAGAAATTTGTATGCGATAAAAAAGAATAGGCTTAAAGAACTCGGCGAAATTTATTCGGTTGTAAATTGCTGTCACGGTGGCGACGGGGAAAGTGGCGGGCTCTATGCAATTATCAAAAATTGTTCTATTTCGTGCACGTCGTCAGGATTGTTTTCTTCAGCGCTTGCCATGGATAAAGAGTTTACAAAACTTGCCTTAAAAGGCATAGGCGTTGCGTGTCTGTCGTGTGTTAGAATCAATAGGGACACCTTTTATCTTCAGCGTGAGCACGTGTTTAGCACTATTCAAGAAAAGTTGGGTTTTCCTATTATAGTAAAGCCTGCAAGGCTAGGCAGTAGCATAGGAATAAGCATTGCTAAAACTGTAGACGAACTAGAAAAGGGATTGATGCAAGCGTTTATTTACGATAGCAAGGTGATTGTTGAAAAGGCTTTAGCAGGGTTTAGAGAAATAAATTGCGCGGCGTATAAAAGGGCAGGTGAAGTGGTTGTATCCGAGTGTGAAGAGCCCATTTTAAATAACCAAATGCTAACCTTTAACGATAAATATAAATTGCCCGTGCAAAAAGATTTTCCTGCAAAAATTGATGAAGAAACGCGAGAGAAAATAAGAAAAACAACTAAAGCTATATATCAAAAGCTTAATTTTTCCGGTGTAATTCGCATAGATTACCTGCTTGTTGATAAAGAAGTTTACGTAAACGAAATAAACTCTGTGCCGGGCTCGCTTGCATATTATTTGTTTTGTAAAACCACCGAAGATTTTAGCAAATTTTTAACCCAAATTATAGAGCAGAGCGTTGATGAAAATAGGGTTTTAAGCCAAAATAAAACGGTATTTTTTAGTGGGATTTTAAACTTGTCGTCTTGTAAAACTAAACGATAGAAAATTGTTATAATTTAACGCGCCGAGCAAACAAGCTTGGCGCTTTTTTATTGTAAAAATCTTAAGTTTTGTTTTGCGGTTTAGAGATTTTAAAATATTTGTAATAAAATTTTAAAAGAGCCTTGACAAACGGTGTTTTTAATTATTATAATTAAAAGCAAGAAAATAAACCCTTTTAGGAGGAAAATAAAAATGGCAGAAAACAGATATATCGGCGATTACCCTGTAATTGGTATCCGTCCTTGTATTGACGGTCGTCGTGGACCTATGATGCTCCGTGAATCTCTTGAGCCTACCGTTTGGGCAATGGCTCACGCAGCTAAAAAACTTTTTGAAGAAAATCTTCGTTATTCTAACGGCGAGCCTGTAAAGGTAGTTATGGCAGATACTTGTATCGGTCGTGTTCCAGAAGCAGCTGCTTGCGAAGCAAAGTTTAGAAAAGAAGGTGTTGCAATCACTTTATCTGTAACTTCTTGTTGGTGTTACGGTAGCGAAACTATGGATATGAATCCAGAAACTATCAAAGGTGTTTGGGGCTTTAACGGCACAGAAAGACCAGGCGCAGTTTACCTTGCAGCCGTTCTTGCAGGTCACGCTCAAAAAGGTCTTCCTGCATTTGGTATTTACGGACACGAAGTTCAAGATTTAGACCAAGTAAACGAAGTTCCAGAAGACGTTAAAGAAAAACTCCTTCGTTTTGGTCGCGCTGCTATCGCAGTTGCTACAATGCGTGGTAAATCATACCTTCAAATCGGTTCTCAATGTATGGGTATAGCTGGTTCTATTATGGATCAAGACATGATGGAAAGCTATTTCGGTATGCGTATCGAGTCTGTTGACGAAGTTGAAATTCTCCGTCGTATGGAAGAAGGTATTTATAACGAAGAAGAATATCAAAAGGCTCTCGCTTGGACTAAAGAGCATTGTAAAGAAGGTTGGGATGATAACCCAGATAGCGTTAAGTTCTTGGGCGAAGACCGTAGAATTAAATTCACTCGTGAAGAAAAGGACAAGCAGTGGGAATTTACCGTTAAAATGTATTGCATAATCAAAGACTTGATGGCAGGTAACAAAAATCTTCCAGACGCTTTCGTAGAAGAAAAAGCAGGTCACAATGCAATAGCAGGTGGTTTCCAAGGTCAACGTCAATGGACAGACCATTGGCCAAACTGTGACTACCCAGAAGCGCTTTTAAGCTCAACGTTTGACTACGAAGGCGCAAGAGAGCCGTTTACCCTTGCTACCGAAAACGACGTTTTAAACGGTATGGGTATGCTTATGATGCGTCTTTTAACTCACAGAGCGCAAATCTTTGCAGACGTAAGAACTTATTGGTCTGGCGACGCTACCGAAAGAGTTACTGGCTATAAGCTCGAAGGCAAGGCAAAAGAGTCAGACGGTATTATTCACCTTTTAAATTCTGGCGCGGCTTGTCTTGACGCAAGTGGTGTATGTACTGATGAAAACGGCAACGCTACTATGAAGAAGTGGTGGGAAGTAACCGACGAAGATATTAAGAAGATGACCGACGCAACCGTATGGTGCGAGGCAGGTTTTGACAACTTCCGTGGCGGCGGATTCTCAAGCCATTTCGATACTTATGCAGAAATGCCTGTTACTATGATAAGACTTAATTTAGTAAAAGGCTTAGGTCCTGTTCTTCAAATTGCCGAAGGTTGGACGGTAAATCTTCCTAAAGACGTTAACGATAAGCTTATGAAGAGAACTAACCCAACTTGGCCATGTACTTGGTTTGCTCCACGCTGCGATGGCAAAGAAGGTAGCCCATTCAAGACTGCTTACGAAGTAATGCAAAACTGGGGTGCTAACCACGGTGCGATTTCTTACGGACATATCGGTGCAGACCTTATTACAATGTGTTCAATGCTCCGTATACCTGTATGTATGCACAACGTTCCAGAAGAAGACATCTATCGTCCAGCATGTTGGAATGCTTTTGGTATGGATAAAGAAGGTCAAGATTATAGGGCTTGTAAGGCTTATGGTCCTATGTACAAGAAGGTTTAAAGCTTTATCTACATCGTTTGCCCACGTTAACTGTTTTGCTCTCAAAACCTTGGTGACCAACAAGGTCTACCAAGTCTTTTCGAGCTCACGAGCCTTGGCAAACTCGCATCTAAAGCTTTAAACAATCGCTTTATTTAGATAAATATAGGGAGTGGAAAAAACCACTCCCTTTTCTTACGAGCCTAGCCTAACTTGTTTTTAATTAAAATTAGACGCTTGTGAAAAACCTTTAAAAATCGACAAAATCGATATTTTAAGCTTGAAATTATAAAATTTTATGGTATAATTAAATAAAAATCAATATTCTCTAGATGCACCTTTAAATAAAACCGAGTGAAAAGTAGAGCAAAATGTAAAGGGAGAGATTATGAAAAAGAAAATAAAAGTATTGTTGTGTATAATGCTTAGTTTAGTGTGTATGACAAGTGTTTCTTGTGATTTGTATAGAGGGATAGATTTTCCACCAGTAGGTTTGGAGTGGGATGGAAGATTTTTGTATTATCCATTAATAGATGGTTATGCTATAGTTGGCACAGAACAAGAGTTTGGCAAAAAGAGTGAAGTCTTAGATAAGCTCTACCTGCCATCGCATTATAAGGGTAAGCCTGTTACTAGGTATTATTATCAATTTTTAAATTATGGCACTATGTATACGTTTGGTATAGATATGACCCCGGTTAAAGAAGTGTATTTAAATTATAATAACACTATTATGCCCGATACGGGAGAAGGTAGAAGTAGGTTTGAAAAAATATTTTTTCCTACGACTAATAGAAAATATTGGCAAGAAACAACAGAATCTAAGGCGTTAAGTATTTATGTGCCTAATTTGAGTTTTGAAGAAGATTGCGAAAACGTTAAACAAGGAAAGGAAGTTAGTGAAACTAGCATCATCAGTAGTTCAAACTGGTATATGGTGTTCGTTTTAGTTTTTTACCCAGAGACTATAAGAACTTTGTATAAAGCGAATACGGCGTATATGTTTAACTATGAAGGTGCACCAAACGAAGGGTATTATTTTATAAACGATTTTGAACGCGGTGGACTTGTTGAAAACACACCTTACAAACCTATTCGAGAAGGCTATGAGTTTTGCGGTTGGTATAAAGAAAGTGAGTGTATTACAAAATGGAATTTTAACACCGACGTTTTGCCAGAGCCTACTTATGATGAAAATGGGGAATTAGAATACGTAGAGACAAAGCTTTATGCAAAGTGGAGTAAAATTTAATTAGGCAGGTTTAAAATCTATTTGTGATTAGATATAGCATAGGGCGTTAGTATTATAAATACTAGCGCCTTTTTAAATTCTAAAGCAATTGACAAACGTAAAATATTATGCTAAAATATCTTGGTCGAGTCGGCTGTACGGTTGCGGGGGAGAAATCTCACGAGGAAAGTCCGAGCTCCACACGGCAGGATGCCGCCTAACGGACGGTGAAGGTGACTTTAAGGAAAGTGCAACAGAAAATTACCGCCAACTATGTTGGTAAGGATGAAAAGGCGAGGTAAGAGCTCACCGCTTCTGCGGAGACGTGGAAGGCTGTGTAAACCCCATCCGGAGCAAGATAGGGGTAGTCCATAAGATAGCCGGTCGGGACTACCTGCAAAACGTCGCTTGAGCTTGTCGGCAACGGCAAGTCTAGATAGATAACCGTATTAAATGACAGAACTCGGCTTACAGGTCGACTCGACAAAAAGAAAATTAAGCACTCTTTAAAAAAGAGTGCTTTTTTAATGCTAAATTTTACTATAAGTCTTTACAAAAGTAAAAATTTATTATATAATAATAAATAATAACCATTTAAAAGGGGTAATATGCCTTTATGAAAAAACTAATTCTAGCTAGCGCATCGCCACGCAGAAAGCAAATTTTATTAGATGCAGGATACGAGTTTGATATTATAACTAGCGACAAAGAAGGGGAGATTGATAAAATCACTCCACCCGATAAATTCGCAGTTAGATGCGCAATAAATAAGGGGGAAGACGTTTTTTCAAAACTCGACGGCGATTTCGTAGTTTTATCTGCCGATACCGTAGTTGCCTTTAACGGTAAGATTTACGGTAAGCCGACAGATAAAGCCGATGCAGAGCGTATGCTCAAGGAGCTTTCGGGTAAAACCCACGAAGTAATAACGGGCTATGCGTTGCTTTCAAAGAGTATGCGTCAAACAGGCAAAGTTATAACAAAAGTTACCTTTAATACTTTGACCGAAGAAATTTTAAATTCTTATTTAGATAGTAACTTATGGCAAGGCAAAGCAGGGGCGTATGGAATACAAGACGGTTTCCCTTTAGTAGAAAAATTTGAAGGGGATTACGACAACGTTGTAGGTCTTCCTATAAAAGAAATAGACGATGCAATAAAGGAGTTTTTAAAATGAGAAATAACGTAATAGCCATAGATTTAGGTAGCACGAATACTAATATTTATAAGCTTGGCGAAGGTATCGTTTTATCCGAGCCTAGCGTAGTCGTTTGCGATTCGTCTAGAAGAGATAAGGTAAAATCAGTTGGAACAGAAGCTAAAAGAAGACTCGGCAAAACTGTAAACGCTAACGAAGTTAGATTTCCTATTTGGGAAGGTCAAATTTTAGATGATAAGCTTGCAACCCAAATGGTTGATAGATTTTTAAATAAAACAACCTTAAAAAAGCTTGGTTTTAGACCACAAGTGTTACTTTCTGTGCCTTGTGGCGTAGAAGGTGGCGAAATTAAGAGATTTGAAAAAGTGTTAAACGGCGCAGGCGTTTACAATATCACTTGTGTAGAATCGCCTATTTTAACAGCTTTAGGTCTTGGCGTGCCTATTACGGATTCTACTCCTTGCTTTGTAATTGATATCGGTGGTGGCACGACGAATATTGCTGCCGTATCTTTAGATGAAGTTATTGCAGGCGTAAACGTAAATATGGGTGGTAGAAATATCGACGCAATGATAATTGACAGTATTGAGAAAAACTACGGTTTAAAGATAGGTCATTTAACTGCCGAATATATAAAATGCGAAATCGGTAGTCTTTTCGAGCACGACTCTATGAGAGTTGACGTTAACGGAAGAGACGTTTACACGGGCAAGCCTAGGGCAATTTCGATAGGCTCTGAAGATATAAGAAGACCAATTCAACTTTTCTTTGATAAAATTTTTGAAATAACCGAAATGCTTATGGCAAAGCTTTCTGCCGAAGTATCTGCCGAAATCCGTCAGTCGGGCATTTTCTTTGCAGGTGGCAGTAGTAAAATACCAGGTCTTAGCGATTATGCAACCGAAAAGTTGCTTATTCGCACAACTTGTTTTGAAAACCCTGAAAACGCAACCGTTTTAGGTGGTGGTATAGTTGCAGGCGATAAGCACCTTTTAAAGAAACTTAAATTGATTCGCAAGTAATTTTTAAAGGCTTATCTGCGTCGCAAAAGTGCGTTACTGCTTTGTGCCCCAAACCCCGATGACCAAAGAGGTCTATCGTGTCTTGTGTCGCAAAGCGAGCCTTCTTTTGCTCGCATCTAAACCTTTAAAAAGTGTCATTCTGGAGCGATAGCGATAGAATCTATTAAATATCAATTAACAGCAAACATGAACAAAATCAATTACGACAATTTATTTAAAGAAACAGTAAATAGTTTTAACGGCGAAAAGAAAAAACTTCTTTTGCATAGCTGTTGCGCTCCGTGTTCAACTGCCGTGCTTGAAAGGGTAACTCCATATTTTGACGTTACGGTATTCTTTTTTAATCCAAATATTACCGAAAGTGAAGAATATTATCTTCGCCTAAACGAGCAAAAACGCTTTTTAAAAGAGAAATATAACGGCGAAGTTGGTTTAATTGAAGGTAGATATTTTTCTCGTGAGTTTTTCTATATGGTAGAAGGCTACGAAAAAGAGCCTGAAGGTGGCGCAAGGTGCAATCTTTGCTTTGATAACCGTCTTTTAGAAACGGCAAAAATCGCAAAAGAAAACGGCTACGACTACTTTGCAACCACGCTCACCGTAAGCCCACACAAAAACGCCGAGCTTATAAATAGCATAGGCGAAAAGCTCGCAAAAGAGCAGGGCGTTAATTGGCTTTACGCAGATTTTAAAAAAGAAAACGGATATAAGCGCTCGATAGAAATTTCTAAAGAATACGAAATTTATCGCCAGAGATACTGTGGCTGTTTATATTCTAAATACGCTCACATAAAAACGGAGGAAGAGGCTTGAGAGTTATAGCAGGCAAGCACAGGGGAAGGGTGCTTAAAGAATTTAAGGGTAGAGAAATTCGCCCAACTGCCGATAGGGCAAAAGAAGCGATTTTTAACATTTTACAAACTGAAATTTGTGGCGCTAGCTTTCTCGATTTGTATTGTGGAACTGGCAATATGGCTATAGAAGCTCTTTCAAGGGGAGCAGAAAAGGTCGTTTTAGTAGATTCTTCTAAAGAGAGTGTCGCTTTAGCAAAGGCTAATTTAGCGATGCTTAAAGAAGAAGCCGAAGTTTTTTGCTCAGATGCGCTCACTTACGTTTTATCTTCAAGGGGCAAGTTTGATATTATCTTTTTAGACCCACCATACAAGGTAGACGCAACCCCAGTTTTACAAGCTATTGCAAATAGCGGAATTTTGGCGGATGACGGCGTTATAATTTACGAGCATAGCGAAGATTTTAAGGTTGGCGAGATTGACTCGTTAGACCACTTAAACACTAGAAAATACGGTGTTGCGCATTTTGAGTTTTACGGAGTAAAGTTATGAAAATTGCAGTTTTTGCAGGCACTTTCGACCCAGTTACTAGTGGGCACGAAGAAATTATAAAAAAGTCTGCTTGTTTATTTGATAAGCTTATAGTGGCTCTTTGTGTAAACGTTACTAAAAGGGCAATGTTTAGCGTGGAAGAAAGGCTTGAGTTTTTAAAAGCAGTATGCGAAAAATATAAAAACGTTGAAGTCGTTTACCACGAAGGATTACTCGTTGACCTTATGAAAGATAAAGGGGCAATTTACAACGTTAGGGGGCTTAGAAACGGCAAGGACTACGATTACGAAAACGAAATGAATTTTATCAACGCAGACCTTATGCCAGAAATCGTTACCGTATATCTTCCTTGTAGCGTTAAAAATCTAAGCGTTAGTTCAACTGCAGTAAGAGAGCTTTTAAACTTTAAAAAAGACGTTTCTAAATATTTGCCTAAAGAAATAGTAGACAAAGTGAAAAACTAAAAATTGCTTGAAGAATTTTAGAAGCGCAAAATATTTTTATCTTGGCATTTGCTTTGGTTAAAAAAATTATAGATTGCGCCCAAATAGAAATTCCGCCAAAAGAAATAAGCGCAGATGCAAAAGCTGGGCTATAAGCCGATAAATCGCATAAAGATAAAGCTTTGCAACCACTTGTGCATTCTATAAGACCGTATGTAAAAGCATTTGCAACGTTATCCCCAACTAAACAAGATAACGGCTTTGCTAAAAAGCTAAGCAACGCCAAGTCTTTTGCAAGGTCTAAAATTAAACTGAATATGCAAATAAACCCACCAACTAAGGCAACCGAAATTACTGAAGAATAAACGCTATCGTATAAAACGTTGTCGTGTCTTTCTTGTAAAATAAACTTTTTGTTTACTGTGGGAGAATTGCCATAAAATCTGAAAGTAAGCCCACAAATAATTGCTGACAAAATATGCGAGAGCAAAATCGCAACTGCAATTTGTTTGTTTTCAAACATTCCAATTCCAACGCTTGACACAATAAAAGCAGGGCCAGACGTTGAGCAAAGGGTGCAAAGCCTAGTAGCTTCGTCTTCGGTAATAATTTTGTTTTGTCTAAGGTCTGCAATTATTCTAGCGCCTACGGGGTAGCCGGAAAGTATGCTCATCAAAAAGGCGTATGCTCCAGCCCCACTAGTTTTAAATAGCAACCGAAAAGGCTTATCCATAAATTTGGAAATAAACGACGTAAGCCCTAGGCTAGAAAGTAGCGACGTAAAAAAGAAAAAGGGTAGAAGCGACGGAACGACGACTACAGCCCAAAGCTTTAGCCCTTCTAGCGCGCTTTTTACATATCGCTCGGGCTTTGCAATAATAAAAACAATGCACGCTAAAATAAGCGTTGTTATAACGAATTTAAAAATTTTCTTCATACTTAACCTTATTCAAAAGGTTAGCGTGATAGAAATCAATTGGTAAAATTATGTTCGATTTATTTGACACCTTACAAGAAAATCAAAAAAAGGCAGAGCAACAACCTTTAGCCGAAAGAATGCGCCCCCAATCTTTAAGAGAGTTTTTAGGTCAAAGTCATATTTGCGAAGAAAACAGTCTTTTAAGGCGAGCAATTTCTCTCGACAAAGTTGGTAGCTGTATTTTTTGGGGACCACCGGGAACGGGCAAAACCACGCTTGCAAACATTATTGCAAACTCAACGAGTGGTAACTTCGTTAAATTAAATGCAGTTTCTAGTGGCGTTGCAGACGTGAAAAAGGCTGTAGAAGAAGCATCTAATAGCTTAAAAATGTTTGGCAAAAAGACCTACCTTTTATTAGATGAGTGCCATCGTTTTAGCAAGACTCAATCAGATAGCTTGCTACCTGCAATCGAAAACGGAACTATTATCTTTATTGGTTCTACAACTGAAAATCCTTACGCGTCTATGACCCCTGCTATAGTGTCTAGATGTAGGGTGTTCGAGTTTAAGAGATTAGATAAAGAAACCGTTAAAAAAGCGCTCAATAAGGCGATTATCGACAAAAAACGTGGATACGGGCAGTTAGACGTTGCCGTTGAAGAAGATGCTTTAGACCATATAGCATCTATGAGCGCAGGCGATTTGAGAACGGCGTATAACGCGTTAGAGCTTGCAGTTTTGACAACGCAGGGCGACGAGAACGGAAAAATAAACGTAACCTTAAAAGATGCAGAGCAATCTATTCAAAGAAAGGCTTTATCTTACGACGAAAACTCTTATTACGATATGCTCAGCGCGTTTTGTAAGTCATTAAGGGGTAGCGACAGCGATGCGGCGCTATACTACGCGCATAGGCTTATTGAAGGGGGGTGCGACCCGTTGCTACTTGCAAGGAGACTTGTCGTTCATTCTGCAGAAGACGTAGGTATGGCAGACCCAAATGCAATGGTTGTTGCAACATCTGCGCTTACTGCTTTTATGAATATTGGTTATCCTGAAGGGCTTATTCCACTTTCTCAGGCAATCATTTACGTGTGCGAAGCGCCTAAGTCAAATTCGGTAATAGTTGCAATGGGCGAAGCTCAAGCTGCTGCAAGGAGTGTAAAAGACGACACCGTTCCTGCTCATCTTAGAAATTCGGTTTTTGCCGATAGCGATGCTAAACACCGTAGTAAACAATATAAGTATCCACACGATTTTGGTGGCTACGTAGAACAGCAATATCTTCCAGATTCGTTAAAAGGTAACGTGTTTTATCGCCCAACAAACAACGGATTTGAGCGTGACGTTAAGAAAATAAGAGTTGAAAAGGGCAAAAAGTAAAACTCGGTAAAATTAGGTGTTTTCCTTTATAAAAGGAAATTTTTAAATACACTTTACAAATTTACCTTGCTATGATAGAATAAAAAATGAAAAATGCGAAAATTCGCAAAATAAAGGATTGTGTTATGCAAGAAATTATTAGAGAAGAAGGCGGTACTCATTTTACCGTTCGCGCTCTTTTTAAAGAGTTGAAAAAGAAGATGCTCTTAGTTGTTGCGTTAATTCTTGTAGCTACGGCTATAGGTGGTATATACGGTGGTCTTGTTGTTGATACCAAGTATACTACAACGTCTACAATGATAGTTAACGTAGGTGCAGACGGAACGCTAGAAGAATCGCAAAACTTGGCAAAGGCGTTTAAGTCTATAACCGAAAGTGATACTATTTACGAGTTGACGGCAATCGAGTATATGACTAAATATCACTACAGCAAGATGAAGAGAGAAGAGCTTAAAAACGAAATTAAAAGCTCTATTACCGTTACTGTAGACTCAATGCTTTTAAAATTTACGATGACTTCTAAGCTCTCAGGCGTTAAAGATATCTTAAATATCTTGATGAGAAAGGTTCAAGAATTTGTGGATTCACCTAAATTTGATGATGACGGTGAAATTATGAGAGATCCAGAAACGAATGAAATAATTCCGGTTTATCCGCTTTTTGCAGGTAAAGTGTTTATCGTTTCTCCTGCAACAGAACCAACTGACGACGCCGATACTAAAGTGTTTACAAACATGGTGGTTTTCTGCGGTGGTGGCGTGTTGGTATCAATGCTCATTATAGTTTTACTCGTTCTTTTTAATAATACTTACGATGACAAGGCTTCTTTTGAAGAAGACTATGATATAGACGTTTTGGCAATGATTGACGATATAAGTAGTTTAAGCGAAGAAGATTCTAATTCGGCAAAGGGGGAAGTGTAAAATGTCTAGATTTAAGAAATTAACTGGCTTTTTCAAGAAGAAAAGACCCAACGTCCCTGCTAAAATAATGGTAACTAAAGGCGGAAGAACTACTTTAGATGAAAGCTATAACAGATTAAAAGATAACATTTTATATTTTGGCACTTCAGGCAAAAAGGTTATTCAAGTAGAAGCAACTATATCAGGCGAAGGAAAAACAACCCTTGTTTGCAACCTTGGCGCGTCACTTGCGTTTAATGATAAAAAAGTTGTCGTTATTGACCTTGATTTTAGAAATGCGGGCGTAAGCAAGGTTTTTGGTGTAGAAGAAACTGTTGGCGTTGGAGATTACGTTTTAGAAGAAGTATCTTTAGATTCTATAATTAAGCATACCGATTGTGGTGTAGACGTTATTACTAGGGGTCGTGTAGTTTATAACTCTTCTTTCGTATTAGACTCTGATAAAATGGTGGAACTTATTGATGAACTTAGAAAAAAATACGACTATATTTTACTTGATTGTCCACCTGTTCTTTTAATGTCCGATTATATGCATATAGCTCAATTTTCAGACGGTATTTTATACACCGTTTCTGCAAGCTTTGTAAACAGAGCTGCTGTAAGAGAATCGTTAACACTTTTAAGTAAGATAGACGTTCCAATTTTAGGTAGCGTTATGATGGGCGTTAACCCAGATGATGCTTTCTACGGCTATAATAGACAATAAAATTATGACTGATATACATTGTCACGTTTTGCCTTTTGTAGATGATGGTTCAGATAGTTTAGAAACGTCGATTTCTATGCTAGAAGAGCAGATAAGGCAAGGTGTAAAAAACGTAATATTAACTCCTCACTATCGCAAGGGCTTTTACTGCGCCGATAATAAAGAAATCGTTGAGTCCTTTGATGAGTTAAAAGCTTTAGCAAAGCAAAAGGGCTTAGACGTAAACCTTTATTTAGGTAGAGAAATATCTATATACGGTGGCTTTGAAAAAGATTTAGAAGATGGCAAAATTCTTTCTCTTGCAAACAGTAAGTTTTTATTGCTTGAATTTCCTTATGATACCGAAACTGATATAGATGAAGTTTGCTATAAGGTAAAGATGCAAGGCTACGTGCCTGTTATTGCCCACGTAGAAAGATATTCGTATTATCGCTCGATAGAAAAGATTGTTGCGCTTAAAGCAAGTGGGGTAGTTATACAGGTAAACGCATCGCCAATTGTTAAAAAGTCTATTGCAAGCGAAAACAAGTTTGTAAAAAAGCTTTTAAAAAATAGGCTTATAGATATTGTTGCTAGCGATTGGCACTCAACAAGAAGTAATTGCTTTAAAGAAGCTTACAATAAGGTTAAGTCAAAATACGGCGACTATGCAGACTTAATTTTTAACGTAAACCCAACTCATATTATAAATAGCGCTAAATAAATTTAAAATTAAACCCCTTTGGCAGATTATGCCAAAGGGGTTTTGTGTAAATTAAAACAAATAAAAAAGTGGCGTATGCCACTTTTTCTTATACCTTTGCAAGTTCGTCTTTAAAAGCGTTGATGACAGCATCAATAACAGCTTGTCTTGTTTCGGTATTGATTGGGTGAGCAATATCTTTATACTCACCGTCGTTAGTTTTTCTAGAAGGCATAGCTACAAAATAACCTTCGCTACCTTCAATAACCTTAATATCGTGAATAACAAAGCAGTCGTCTATAGTTATTGATGCTACGGCTTTAAGTTTAATGTCCTCCTTTTGTACTATACGTACTCTTACATCGGAAATCTTCATAATTTTTCTCCCTAATCAAAAATATTCCTTATATATATAATACTATATATAGACGCTCTTTTCAATAGTTTTTAAAAATTTTTTTACATTTTCAACATTTTTTTGTCAAAATTGGCAAATTTTATAAAAAATTAACATAAAATTTCATATGATTAGTCAAAAAGTAGAATTTAACGTTCATTTTATTGGAATAGGTGGAGTTAGTATGCGGGGGCTTGCTGAATATTTTAAATCAGTGGGCTTTAGCGTTAGTGGTAGTGATAGAGAGTTTTCTTTGGCGTTAGAAAAGCTTGCTCAAAAGGGTATAAAAACGTATGTCGGGCATAGCGAGAATAACCTAAAAAACGCTCACGTAGTAGTTTATAGCGATGCAATTGACGATAGCAACGTAGAACTTAAAAAGGCTAGAGAACTAGGGTTATACGTCCTATCTAGGGGAGAAGCCTTAAGATCTGTCGTTGAGAATTTTAGCGACGTTGTCGGCGTTGCCGGTTGTCACGGTAAAACTACTACTACGTGTATGCTTGCGCATATATTCAAGTGCGCAAAATTAGAGTTTACTGCGCACATCGGTGGAGAAGATTTGTCACTTGGCAATTGTGTTATTGATGGTAGTAAGGTCTTTTTAAGTGAAGTGTGCGAGTTTAAAAAGAATATAAATAAATTTAACGCAGACTACGCAGTATGCCTTAACGTAGGCAAAGACCATATGGATTGTTACGATAGCGAAGAAGAGTTAAAATTGGCATATCTAAATTTTGCAAAACGGGCGTATAAGTCGATTATTAACCAAAAAGACGAGTATTTAGCTAGTCAAAAGC
>JBGUUU010000082.1:0-7010 GCA_045133775.1 Christensenellaceae bacterium | reverse complement strand
AGTTTATAGCGAAAGCGAAGATTTTATTTTAGAAGACAACTTCTTTGATATGGAAAAGGGCGAAAAACGCATAAAAATAATAGAAGGAGCGCCAAAAAACTTGAGCGTTCGTTCGGTGTATGATATAAGATAATAAGCAAAAAATGCGGAGCGAGATTTTCTCGCTCCGCGTATGTTTTTTACTTATACTTTATAACGTTTTTAACCCTTTATTTAATAAGGCTCTTTTTATATTCGCTAGGGGTCATTTGCACAACCGATTTAAACACCTTAGAAAAATATTGCTCGCTAGAAAAACCTAGCTCTTTTGCAATTTGCGCAAAGTGTAAGCCCTTTTTAATAAGCTTTTGCGCGCGCTTAATTTTAAGCTCGTTAAAGGCTTGCATAATAGGCTTGCCCGTGTGCTTTTTAAAGGCAGTTTTAACGTAAGAAACAGAGAAGAAAAGCTCGTCTGCAATTTCTTCTAGGCTAATGTTTTTGTGTATGTTTTGCGATAAATAGTCTAAAACTGCCGTTGCAACCTTTGCCGTTTCGCCTTTGCCAATAATTGGGTAATTACTGTCAATAATCGACTTATCGGCAGGTTTAACGCACTCTATAAGCAAAAATTCTAGACAATTTTTAACCAAATGCTCGTCTATAGGGCTAGCCTTTGGGGTAGGCACAGGGCTTTTTCTCGGAAAAAGAAGAGATGCAGACCTAGTAAGCCTTTTAAGTAGTGGAAGTTTTAAGCCGGTTGCAAAAAACGTCTTATCAAAGATATCGAGTGGTATTCTCGAAACAATCGAAAAAGAGCAAGCAAAAACCCTTGTCTTTGTTTGGCTGTCGATAAGGCAAGGGGTAGAAGGTGGTATAAAAACCAAGTGGTTTTCTTTAACTTCTAGGCTATCGCCTTGATATCTTACTATAAGCATGCCACTCTCTACAAATAGCATAGTAATAAAAGGTCCGCTTTCGTGCTTGTCTTCACCCTTTTCTTTAGTAGTGTAGCCTGCGTAATATATTGAGTTTAAGTTAAGGGCATCTTTTAATACTTTGCCACTTGTTTGTAATTGATTACTCATATCGTTATTATACACTTTTCTGTTTTAAAATGCAACAAAATATTTGTCTGTAGCGTCCACACTTGACAAAGGCGCAGTTTAATGTTAAAATAGCCACGTTATGAAAGCATATTTAAAAGAAAACGTAACGGGTGAAAAGACCCCTTTTACAACAGTTTTACATTATTCTAGGGTGGGCAACGAACTGCATTTTAAGTTTGTTTGCGAAAACTCAACGCTCTATTCTGCGTATAACGGTTACAACGAGCCTATTTATAGGGGCGACGTGTGTGAAGTTTTTCTTTGCACTTCGGGTAATATTAAGGAGTATTACGAAATAGAAGTTGCGCCAAACGGGGCTGTGTTTTTTGCAAAAATTGTAAACGACAACGGTATGCAGACAACCTTTTTAGAAAATCTTATAAAAACAAGCGTAGAAATTACAGATATTGGCTATGACGTAGAAATAGTTATCCCTTGCGACGTGGTAGGGGTTAGAAAAGACGTGCCTATTATGTTTAACGCTTTTAGAATAGAAACCGAAGGCGGACACGAGAACAGAAATTTACTTGCTTTAAGTCCAACTTTAGTGCCACGATTCCACGTTCCAGAAAAATTTATTAAATTTAACGGTTAATTTGTATTTAACGGTGTTTGTAGCTTGCTTTAGGTAGGCTATAAGCACCGTTTTTTTCTTGCTATGCGACACGATTTTTTATTATTAGGCAAAAACCGTCATAAATGGTTGTTCAAGGCGTTGTATAATAAACGTAATAGGGGGTTGTATGGCAAGAAGAATAGTTATAACTTCAGGCAAAGGTGGGGTGGGTAAAACCACCGTGCTCGCAAATTTAGGGCTAAGGCTTGCCATTGGTGGCAAGAGAGTTTGTATGGTAGATGCAGACGTGGGGCTTAATAATTTAGATATGGCAACGGCTTGCGAAAATTTAGTCGTTTACGACCTTGCCGATTGTATAGAAGGTAGGTGTAGACCAAAGCAAGCCCTTATTCAAACAAGAATTAGTAAAAATGCTTACGTTCTGCCGTCGTTTCATACCCTTTCTAACGTTGAAATTGCTTACGAAAGGTTTGCCGATTTAATAGAAGGGCTTTCTACTTCGTTTGATTTTATTTTGATAGATTGTCCTGCAGGCATAGGCGAAAGCTTTAGGCGCGCTATTTATTCTGCCGATGAAGCGATAATCGTTACAACTCCACATTTGTCTGCGCTAAGAGATGCAGACAAGGTTTTGGCAAATTTAAGGGGCGCAAAACTTGGCAACGTAAGGCTCGTTATAAATAGGGTAAGGGGCGATTTGGTGTTGTCGGGTAAAAGCATTTCTCCCGAAGAGATAGAATCAACTTTAAAGTGCAAGGTGCTGGGAATTATTCCAGAAGACGACGATATGTTTTTGTGTAATGCAGGGGAAATTCCACCCGATAGCCCTTCGTTTAAAGCGCTTAAGATACTGGCGCGCAATCTAATTTTAGATAGGTATAAGCAATACGATTACGCAAAAGATTATAAGGGCTTTATAGGTGGTATAAAAAGAGCAATTAAAAGGAATATATGAAAAAAGACGACGTATTAAGGCTAAAAAGAGCAATAGAAAGCGATAGGATGTGTATGACTGCAGAAGGGCTAGATATAATTCTTGCCGACGTTCAAGCAGTTTTAAGCGACTATTTTTATATTACGAAAAAGCCCACGTTAGAAATTAAAAAGCAAGGCGACGGATACTTGGTGGAAATAAAAGTTTTAGCAGAAACTTTAAAAACCTTTGCAAAAATTTCATAATAAAATCTTTACCTAATTTTAACGTGATTTTCACTAAAACCCTTGCTTTTATTTTTTTAGGGTAGTATAATATTAGCAGTCGAGCATTGAGAGTGCTAATTTTATTAAAGGAGATATTATGAAAAGTTTTAAAACACAATCGAAAAGAGTTTTAGATTTAATGATAAACTCAATTTACACTAACAAAGAGATATTTTTAAGAGAACTTATATCAAACTGTTCCGACGCTATTGATAAGCTTTATTATAAAGGTCTTAAAGAGGGAATTTCTGGGCTTACGAGAAATGATTTTGCTATCACGGTAACGGCTGACAAGCAAAATAGAACTCTCACTATTGCCGATAATGGTATTGGTATGACGGCTGAAGAGCTTGAAAACAATCTTGGTACTATTGCCAGAAGTGGTTCACTTGCCTTTAAAACTGAAAATGCCGAAGAAATGAAAGAGGGGGATATTAACGTTATAGGTCAATTTGGCGTAGGTTTTTATTCTGCGTTTATGATTGCCGAAAAGATAGAGGTTTATTCAAAATCGTACGGCTCAAGCGACGCTAATCTTTGGGTTAGCGAGGGGGCTGAGGGTTACGACGTTATCCCTTGCGAAATGGATGGACACGGCACGAAAATCGTGCTTTACGTAAAGCCTGACACCGAAGAGGACAAATTCTCCACTTATTTAGAAGAATATCAAATAAGAAGTCTTATTAAAAAATATTCCGATTATATTCGCTATCCAATTAAAACGGAGGTTACCAAATACAAAGAGCAGACCGAAGAAGAGCAAAAAGACGGTATGCCAAGGGAAAGTTACGTAGAACTTGAAACGCTCAATTCTATGACACCTCTTTGGAAAAAGAATAAAAGCGAGGTAACCGAAGAAGAATACGACGGTTTTTATAAAGACACCTTCTTTGACTATGAAAAACCGGCAAAACACGTTCACGTTTCGGTTGAGGGTAACGTAAGTTATAAGGCGATACTTTATATTCCTACTAAAGCACCTTTTAATTACTATAGCAAAAATTACGAAAAGGGCTTAAAACTTTATACCGACGGCGTGCTTATTACTGAAAAATGTGCAGAACTTTTACCAGACTATTTTAGTTTTGTGAAAGGCGTTGTCGATAGCGAACTCACCTTAAATATTTCAAGAGAAACTATTCAGCAAAGCAGACAGTTAAAGTTAATTGGAGCAAACATTGAAAAGAAAATCAAGAGTGAACTTTTAGACCTTTTGAAAAACGACCGTGAAAAATACGAAGAGTTTTACAAGTCTTTTGGTATGCAACTTAAATACGGAATATACCAAAGTTACGGTATGAATAAAGATACTCTTATCGACCTTATTATGTTTAAATCGGTAAAAGAGGGTAAATTCGTAACCTTAAAAGAATATACCGAGGCTCTTAAAGAAGAAGATAAATTTATTTATTACGGCACGGCAAAAACTGTTGAAGCAGTGAAATCTCTTCCTCAATGCGAGGGAATTTTAGACAAGGGGTACGATATTCTTTGCTTTAGCGACGACGTTGATGAGTTTGCTATTAAAATGCTTGGAGAATATTTAGGCAAGACCTTTAAAAACATATTAAGTGAAGACGTTTCAAGTAGTGAAGCCGATGATAAACTCAACCTTGAAAATAAGGGAATATTAGAAGAGATTGCTAATTGTTTAGACGGAAAAATTGCAAAGGTAAAACTTGCGTCAAGTTTAAAAACTCGCCCTGTAAGTCTTTCTTCAGAGGGAGAAATTTCACTTGAAATGGAAAAAGTGCTTTCTCAAATGCCAAATGGTGGCGAGGGCTTAAAGGCTAACAAAGTGCTTGAAATCAATCCCGACCATGCTATCTTTGAAAAGATTAAAAAAGTTTACGTCGAGAATAAAGACGGGCTTAAAGACTATGCAGAAATACTTTATTTTTCGGCAAGATTAGTTTCGGGACTTTCTGTTGAAGATAGTTTAGAAACTACTGATAAAATAATTGAACTTATTGCAAAATAGTGGCCTATAAGGCGATAAATCGCTGATATTTGCAAAAGGAGACTGTATGCGCAGGACTAAAACGTTGATATTGGCATCTAGGTTTATAATAGTCTTTTTAGGTATTATTGCTCAAGCAGTTGCGCTTTACGCCCTGTTTTATATCTTGGGACAAAAGTATGCTTGGGTTCATTTCGTATCAACAGCCATAGGCATAATATTGTTTTTATATATCGTTAATAAAGACCAACCTGCAGTTTATAAGTTGCCGTGGGTAATATTAATTTTGCTTGCGCCACTTGCCGGCGTTATTATTTATTACACCTTTGGCAACGTTAAGATGAGCAAAAAACAAATGAAAAACTTTAGGCGCATATATGACGAGCATCACGACGACTATTATAAGCAAGCCGACGTGTTAGAAAATATGCGCAAAGATGGTGTTAAAGGGCTTGGCACGGTAAAATATATTCGTAGCGCCACTTCACTTCCTGTTTTTAATTCTTCTAAAACTACGTATCTTGGTAGTGGAGAAGAATTCTTTAAAAGCCTTTGTGAAGAAATATTAAAGGCAAAAGAATACGTCTTTTTAGAATATTTTATAGTAGAAAAGGGCAAAATGCTATCAGGTGTTTTAAGCGCTCTAAAAGAAGTGATGCAAAGGGGCGTTAAGGTATACTTTATGTATGACGACGTGGGTAGTATAACTAAGGTTAGACGCAGGTTTTTTAAAGAGCTTTGTGCGCTTGGAATTGATGCCCGTAGGTTTGGTAAATTCGTGCCTATAGCATCGGTTATTCACAACAATCGCGACCACCGTAAAATTGCCGTTATAGATGGCAAAGTAGGATTTATGAGTGGAGCAAATATTGCCGACGAGTATATAAATGTAGAAACGCCGTTAGGTAGATGGCGAGATAACGCCATAAAAATTGAAGGGCAAGCGACGGACAGTCTAGTTAGGCTTTTTATTCAGCTTTTCAATATGTGTGGCGGCAAGCCGTTAGAAGAGATAGATTTTATAGAGCCTTGCCACGAAAACTTTTTGGGTGGCTACGTTTTGCCGTTTGGCGATTCGCCGTATCCAATTGACGTAGACCACGTTGTAGAAAATGTGTATCTTGATATTATTTCAAGAGCAGAAAAATATTTGTATATCACAACACCTTATTTAATTGTTGATACGAACATTACAAACGCTTTAAAGGTAGCGGTTAAACGTGGGGTAGATGTTAGAATAATCGTGCCTAAAGTGCCGGATAAAAAAGCCGTGTATTTGCTAACTAAAAGCACGTGTAAAATTCTTTGCGACGCGGGGGTTAAAATATACGCTTTTAGGGATGGTTTTATACACTCTAAAACCGTTTTAGCAGACGGCGAAATTGCCATTGTTGGCACGGCTAATTTTGATTTTAGGTCTTTGGTGCATCATTTCGAATGCGCAACGCTTCTTTGCAATACTCAGTCGATAAACGACATATACAAGGGCTTTTTAGAGCTTTTTGAATACGATTGCACAAAACTTACTGCAAAAGATTTAGAAGTTAGGGGTGTAGATAAACTGATAAAGTCTATCATTGGCTTGTTTGCTCCGCTTATGTAGCATATTGAAAAATTACGTTAAGAAATTTTCAAAAACTGTTGACAAGGCTTTTTTGCTTTATTATAATAAAACTATCAAAAAGATAAGGAGAATTTTTATGGAACTTAAAGGATCAAAAACCGAAAGAAACTTACGTGAAGCTTTTGCAGGCGAAAGCCAAGCAAGAAACAAATATACCTTCTTTGCAAGCGTTGCTAAAAAAGCAGGCTACGAGCAAATTGCAGAAATCTTTTTAAAGACTGCTGATAACGAAAAAGAGCATGCTAAACTTTGGTTTAAGGCTCTTGGCGAGCTTGGCGATACTGCTCAAAATCTTCTTCACGCAGCAGAAGGCGAAAACTATGAATGGACTGATATGTATGCTAAATTTGCAGAAGAAGCCGAAGAAGAAGGCTTTAAAGAACTTGCTTTCAAGTTTAGAGAAGTAGCTAAAATCGAAAAATCTCACGAAGACAGATATAGAGCGCTTTTAAACAACGTAGAAATGCAAGCTGTTTTTGAAAAAGCAGGCGAAACTATGTGGGAATGCCGTAACTGTGGTCACCTTGTAATGGGTAAAAAAGCCCCTGCAGTATGCCCAGTATG
>JBGUUU010000081.1:0-16715 GCA_045133775.1 Christensenellaceae bacterium | reverse complement strand
TCTGAACAGTTTACGATTTTAATATCAAAACGTGTGTCAGGCTTGTCTGAACCGTAATTTTCCATAGCTTCTTTGTAAGACATTGTTCTAAAATGTCCTTCGCCAAGGTCAAGACCGATAGTTGACTTAAAGATATTTTTAATTAAGCCTTCGATTGGGTGCATGATATCTTCAACTTCTTCAACAAAGCTCATTTCAACGTCGATTTGAGTGAATTCTGGTTGACGGTTTGCTCTTAAGTCTTCGTCACGGAAACATCTAGCAATTTGATAGTATCTATCAAAACCAGAAATCATTAAAAGTTGTTTGTAAAGTTGTGGTGATTGTGGAAGTGCATAGAAACAACCTTCGTGAACTCTTGATGGAACAAGGTAATCTCTTGCGCCTTCTGGAGTTGAACGACCGAGCATTGGCGTTTCAACTTCAAGGAAACCGTTGTCATCAAAGAACTGTCTTGACGCCTTGCAAATTTCGTTTCTTATAATGAAATTCTTTTGAAGTGATGGTCTTCTAAGGTCAAGATATCTATATTTAAGTCTGAGCGTTTCGTTAACGTTAGTATCATCTAAGATTTCAAACGGCGTTGTGTCTGCTTCAGAAAGAATCTTAAGCTCGTCTGCAAGAATTTCAATCGCGCCGGTTGCAATTTTATCCGTCTTGCTACTACGCTCTCTTACCTTACCTTTTACGGCAAGCACGTATTCTGAACGAATTGTCTCTGCCTTTGCAAAAACGTCTTTTGCGGTAGTGTCGTCAAAAACCACTTGAACGATACCCGATCTATCACGAAGGTCAACGAAAATAAGACTGCCGAGATTTCTACTTCTCTGAGTCCAACCCATTACGACTACTTCTTCGCCCACGTTTTGCATACCAAGAACGCCACACATGGTCGTTCTTCTTAAGTTGCCCATAAATTCTGACATATAAATTTTCTCCGAATTTAAAAATAGTAAAACTATTTTATACTTTATTTAAAAAAAAGTCAATTACTTAATAATAGTTAAGTAAATATATTTGCGTAAGGCTTTTAAATTTTTTTGCTATACTTTTAACGTATTTTGCAGAAAATTCGCAAATAATCGACATATAGAAGGGTTTTTGCTTAAATTTTACTCAACAAAGCCCAACAGTTGCTCACTTTTACATTTGTTCATATGAACTCTATTTCACTTTACATATTATTTAAAATGTTATATAATACTTACATAAAAATAGGAAGTGCAAAATTATGAGCAATTTACTTATTAACTACTTAAACAAAAGTTTAACCCCTTATCACGCGCACGATAACGCAGTTAAGCTACTTGAAAAAAACGGCTTTGTAGAGCTTAAAGAAAACCAACCTTTTAACGTAAAAGTTGGTGGAAAGTATTTCGTTTCAAGAGATGGCTCTGCTCTTATAGCGTTTAAAATTGGCGAAGGCTTTTCATTTAATATAGTTGCATCACACTCCGATTCCCCTTGCTTTAAGCTTAAATATAGCCCTGAAATTAAGGTGGAAAACTACGTAAAATTCAACGTGGAAAAATATGGTGGTGGGCTTTTATATTCATGGCTAGACCGCCCTGTTACCGTAGCTGGTAGAGTTGTTTTAAGCGACGGAAACTCGTTTGAAAGCCATACGTTTACTTCTAGTAAAACGTTTGTAATTCCTTCACTTGCAATACACTTAAATAGAAGCGCAAACGACGGTTTAAAGTTAAACCCACAAGTTGATTTAAGCCCTGTTGCAGACATCTTTAAAGCTGGCGGTTTAGAAGAAGAGCTTAAAGCTTTTGCAGGCGACAAACAAATTGCCGACTACGACCTTTTCGTAGTATGCTCTCAAGCCCCATTTGCTTGCGGGTATGAAGACGAACTTCTCTGTTCACCTAGAATTGACAATTTAGCAAGTGCAATTTCTTCTTTAGAAGCTTTAATCGCAAGCGCTCCTAAAGCTATTTCCGTAGCATACGTTGCAGACAACGAAGAAGTGGGAAGTTCAACAAAACAAGGCGCAGGCTCTAAATTCTTATTTGACGTTTTAAGAAGAATAAGCGAAGGATTAGGCAAAGCAAACGATTTTGACAGCGCGCTTGCAAGCTCGTTTATGGTATCTGATGATAACGCGCACGCAACTCACCCTAACCACCCAGAACTTTCAGACCCAACTAACAGGGTAAAATTAGGCGAAGGCATAGTAATTAAGCACCACGCTAACCAAAACTACACTACCGACGCGTTCTCTTCTTCAATCATCAAAAAGATTTTTGCAGATGCAAACGTTAAATGCCAAGATTTCTTTATGCGCGCAGATATGCCTTGCGGTGGCACTTTAGGAGCAATAAGCTCACGACAAGTATCAATTAGAAGCGTTGATATCGGTCTTGCTCAACTTGCAATGCACTCTGCAGTTGAAACGTTTGCCATTAAAGATTACGACTATGCAGTTGACGGATTAAAGCAATTCTTCTCTTGCAAAATCATAGCAGACGGCGCAAAAAAGATGACCGTTGAATATAAATTAAACGCATAAAAGTAGGGCTATATGTCATTTTTTCGACATATAGCCCTTTTTTTTGTATAAAATATTAGCTAACAGCGCTTACTAGAAAAGCTATAAACTCGCCATTGGTCGGCTTTTCGTATTTTGTAAAATTAGCATTATAGTAGGCGTTAGCAACCAAATATAATTTACCCTTATTACACGCAATCTCTATAGCGTTTCTTATGTTTCTTTCTACGCTAACAGGAGTAGTATTAAACTTCTCTGCAACTTTTGGATATAATCGCTTGGTTATCGAGTGAATTATAAAAGGATCGTTTAAAACTTCTTTTACTGCGCTTACCAAATAAGCAAAGCCTTTTAGATTAGGAAACATACCTACTCTAGTTAAAAATAACCCAACTTGTTTGCATAACGCATCTACGTCTTTACACTTATCAATTTGACAATCCATAATACCAAACCCCTATTTTTGATAATATTTTACAAAATTAAACAATTTTTGTCAAATATATTTACAACAAAAAGTGATAATATATGTCGAAAATTGAAGGTTTTTTAAAATTTCATCTAATTTTGTAAAAAATTGTTCAAAATTAACAAGCAATACGCGTTAAGCGACTAATGGTTTTTTTAAACAAAAAAACAAGGATGCTTTCGCATCCTTGTAATTTTTTAAATATTATTCAGCAACTTCTTCAGTAGTTTCTTCAGCTGGAGCTTCTTCAACTGGAGCTTCAACTACTTCTTCTTTAGCCTTTCTCTTTCTACCGAAAGCTGCGAAAAGACCTTTCTTTTCTTGAGCTTCTGGATGAGCTTCAGCATATAATCTAGCTTCTTCTTGACGTTGAAGCTCTAATACTGGAACGTATGCCTTAGTGCCTTCACCTTCTAAAATAGTGAGTTCAGTTTCAGCATCGAAAAGGTGGCTGTGCATAATGTCGATTGCAAGAGCAACTTTTTGATCTCTTTCTGTCTTAGAACGAGAATCTACTCTAGCGATCATTTGAGTTGCAGTTTCAACAAGGCTTCTTACCTTGCCTTCTTCTTCAACTTCTTCAGCATCGTTAGCAAATACACAGTAAAGAAGTGTTTCTGCACCGAGCTTTTCAACTACGTCTACCTTAACAGTGATAACTGTATCTTTAGAGTTGTTGATGAAAGTTTCTTCATCGTGGAAGTCTTCTGGTCTTACACCAAATACAACAGGCTTGCCTGTATTGATATATTCTTCAGCATTGATAATCTTATCAGATTTAGCCTTTGGAAGAACAACCGTGTTTCCTTCGAATTCTACGCAAACAGGACCTTTGCCAGATTGAGTTAACGTAGCGTTAAAGAAGTTCATTTGTGGAGTGCCGATGAAACCTGCTACGAAAAGGTTTGCAGGATAATCGTAAAGCTTTTGTGGAGCGTCTACTTGTTGGATAAGACCGTCTTTCATAACAACGATTCTAGTACCCATTGTCATTGCTTCTACTTGGTCGTGTGTAACGTAAATGAAAGTAGTTGCAAGTCTGTGGTGGAGCTTAGTAATCTCTGTTCTCATTTGAGCACGGAGCTTAGCATCAAGGTTTGAAAGTGGTTCGTCCAAAAGGAATACCTTTGGTTCACGAACGATTGCTCTACCTAATGCAACTCTTTGTCTTTGACCACCAGAGAGAGCCTTTGGCTTTCTGTGAAGGTAAGTTTCAAGACCGAGAATTCTTGCTGCTTCACGAACTTTCTCGTCGATTTCTTCCTTTGGTTTCTTTCTAAGCTTAAGACCGAATGCCATGTTGTCATATACGGTCATGTGTGGATAGAGCGCGTAGTTTTGGAAAACCATTGCGATATCTCTATCTTTAGGTTGAACGTCGTTTACACGCTTACCATCAATGTAAAGATCACCGTCAGAAATTTCTTCTAAGCCTGCGATCATTCTTAAAGTAGTAGACTTACCACATCCAGATGGACCTACGAATACGATGAACTCTTTGTCTTCGATATCGAGAGTAAAGTCTGTAACTGCTACAACGCCGGACTGATATACTTTGTAAATGTCCTGAAGTTTAAGACTTGCCATTTTTTCCTCCTAAAATCGACCTTTGCCGATATTATTTTCATAATAATATTATATATTATTTTTGGAGTATTTACAATAGCATTTAACACAAAAAAAAGCCCGCTTGCTCTACTCTTTTTATACATTTAGCACAAAAAACCTTGTTCCACGTGCACGCGTGACAATCTATTTTATAAAATACCCTTGATTTTACGTGTAAAGTTTGGTATAATATACGCGTATAATATTAAAGTTATATTTTAGGGAGCTAAAATGGATATCAACAGATTTACGCCAACGGGCAGTATTAACAAAAAGCACCTTGTTTCGCTTGCAAGTTACGCCGAAGAAGAAATTTACGAGATTTTATACAGAGCTAAAGAAATTTCTGTAAAACTTGCTGCAGGCGAAAAGCTTAATTATTTAAAAAACAAATACGTAAGCCTTCTTACAAAACGCTCTTTTGCTAGATCTAGAATAGCATTTGAAACGGCTGTTACAAAGCTTGGGGGCTTCCCTATGATTTCAACCATGCACGGAGCAGAGCTTGAAATTATTATTAAAGACAAGCTCACAATTGAAGCAATTGCAGGCTACGGCGTAAATGCCATAGTCGTTCAAACTGCCGAATCTCACGATGCTGAACAAATTGAAAAATCGGTAAATCTTCCAATAATAAACGCAAACAGTAAAAGCGGTCCTTGCGAAGCGCTCGCAGCTCTTCTTACCGTTTGGAAAAGAAAGGGTAAACTTTCCGGCTTAAAGGTTGCTATGGTTGGTGACCCTGCCGTTTATGCAGACTCTTTTGTTTACGCTTTTGCAAATTGTGGATTTGATATAACAATCATTTGCCCAGAAGATAAAAACCCACCTGAAGAAATTGTAAACCATTGCAACCAATACGGCGATCTCGTTATTTGCCAAGACCTTGAAGACGGTTTAAAGGGTGCAGACGTTATCTTCGTTTCAAGCGACGGTCTTGACTACAACTACTTAATAGACGGTGTATCAATTAACTATGCAAAACCAGACGCAATAGTTCTCCACACGTTACCCGTTATACCTAACGAAAGCGTTGGCGACGACGTTATTTCATCCCCACAATTCGTTGCAGTTGAAGAAGCTTTGCATTTGCCAGAAATCGAAATGGCAATTCTTTCGCTTTTAGTTTCTAAATAAAAATTTTAATTAAAACCTTAAAACCCACGTCAATTTGGCGTGGGTTTTGTTAATAAACCGACTTATAGGAAGGTTTTTTGTTAAATTTCTACCCGCAGTAGAATAAATAAAAATTTCTCTACTACTAGTTTTTCAAGTGTATAATTTACATTTTGCAAAGTAGGTTGAAATTGAGCTAAAATTTTGATATGCTTGTTGTAGTAACAACAAGCAACAAAACAAAAAAGGAGACGGTTATGAAAATTGCAATTACGTTAGATAGCGCATGCGACTTAACCAAAGAAATAATAGATGAATACGGCTTTAAGGTTATACCTTTTGGCGTAAACATGGGCGACAGATTTATCTATGACGGAGAAATCTCTACCCTTGAAATCTTCGCGTGGGCAGACGCAAACAAAACACTTCCTAAAACAAATGCCGTAAACGAAGAAGCTTTTAAAGAATTCTTTGCCGAAACGTTAAAAGATAACGATGCTATAATTCACTTTGACATTTCTTCAGATATGTCAAGCGCTTACAACAACGCTGTAAACGCTGCAAAAAACTTTAAAAACGTTTACGTTATAGATAGCAGAACGTTATCTACAGGAATATCACTTCTTGCTATCTACGCTAAAAAACTTACAGAAAGCATCGACGACCCAAAAGAAATAGTTGAAATGGTTGAAAGAAGAACTGCAGACGTTCAAGCAAGTTTTATCGTTGAAAGGCTTGATTATCTTCACCGCGGTGGAAGATGTAGCACCATTGCTCTTCTCGGCGCAAACCTTTTAAAATTAAGGCCACAAATCATTGTAAAAGACGGGTCTATGGGCGTTGGCAACAAGTTTAGGGGAAAGATTGAAAAATGTGTTACAGACTATTGTAACAACGTTTTAGAAGCAAACCCAAACCCAGATAAGTCAGTTGTTTTCATAACTCATAGCCACGCAACGGAAGAAATGGTAAACGCAGCTAAAGAAGCTATAAGTGAAATTGGATTTAAGAGAGTTTACGAAACGACTGCCGGTTGCACGATATCTAGCCATTGCGGTAAAAACACGCTTGGTATACTCTTCTTAAACGCTTAATAGTAGACGAAAAATCTACAACTAAATTTACTTATTAAAGGAAGACGTCTTCCTTTTTCCCTCCACAAAAAAACAGCCACACGCTCGTGTGGTTGTTTTTTTGCCATATTACAATCGTGTGACCTTTATCCAAAAACGCAATACTCCTTTGTATAAAAATTTTTTTGCTTGGCAATACTTTAATTAACCGTTTAACTAAAAGCGGAAAAGGAGTATTTAATATGGAAAAATGTAACAAAAACGTAAAATGCGACGTTTGTGATTGCGCGCACAATCTTCACGGCAGAAACTGTAGCTTGCAAACCATTAAAATTTCATGCTCTAACGGCGACTGCTCACGTTGCGAAAGCTACGAAAACAAAAGATAAAGATAAAAGGCTTAATCTGTTGATTAAGCCTTTTTATTTGTTTATACGTTTAGCGTAGAATCGAACGTATCAACTATTTTACTCATCAATTCTTCGTTAACTTGACTATATAACGAGTGATTAACCGACTTATAGAAGGCTCTTTTCTCATCTTCGGTGAGTTTTGTGCCCTTTTGTTTTTCAAGCGCCTTAAGCTCTTTTTTAACCTTGAGCTGATACTCAGCCGACTCGATAGAATGCCATATATTGTTGTGGTCGCCCTGTAAGCCCTTGCCTACGTAATACTGCACGTTTTTGTTGGTAATTTCTGCTCTATGCGAAATTATCGACTGCTTATTAAACAAAATAGTTTGATCGTTTTCGCCGTGCGCAATAATAACTGGAATCTCAACCGAATTGATACCATTTACGCTGCTATATTTGACGTAATCGCCAAAAATGTGCTTTTGATAAACCGAAAAAACTGGAGCAGGCACGTTTGCCAATTTGCCGACGTATTCTTCTGCCTTTTCGGTCATAAGCGTTGCCGCATTATACATACCTGCAATTAAGGCGCAACCACTTATTCCACCGCACAAAGAAAGCACGGAAGAGCAAGCATAAGCACCCCAGCTATGCCCTATTAAGAAGATAGGCATATTCTTAAATCCGTCTATAGATTTAACGTAATTTATAGTAGACTGCAGATCTATAAGCGATTGACACATACCAACGGTATCTTTCCCTTCAGAACTATACGTGCCTGTAGCGTCATAAGAAAATACGTCGTATCCGTTATTTACCATATACTCTATAATAGGCAAGTAATCGTCGCCACCGGCTTTCATTCCGTGAGAAACAATAACTAGCCCTTTCTTTTTTAGCGACGAATAATAGTAGCCCCTAAGCCTTACGCCTTTTTCTGCAGAAGGATAGTAAAACTCCTGCCTAATCAACCTATCGGCTACCCTTTCGTAACAATAATCGCCTGCAACTAGAGAATAATCAGGTCTGTTTACACGTTGGAATATGGCTTCGTATGCAATTATCGCAGACGCTACGGTTGCGCCACTTACCCCTGTTAACGAAGCTATAACGGCGGCAATCACTTTCTTTTTCTTATCCATACGAAATATTTCATACTCCTATTATGAACTTTTTTCTAAAATTTATTACTGCGCCTATCTAAACTAGACAGACGCAGTATAACGTAAATTTACTTTTAAACTATTAGAGCAATGCGATTAATGCTATTATATAAAGCACAAAAAGACCCGTCATAATCCAGCTTACGATTAAACCAGCAGTGCTAATACCCTTACCAACCTTTCCTGGTGCGTCAAGTTCTCCGTTTCTAACGATATAGCTATTTATTTTTGATTTTGCAATATATGCAAATATAATACCCAAGAAAGATAAGAAAAGCGTCTCGGCAAAAACAAGGCTTAAAATAGCCAATGCTAAAATACCGCCACCTGATTCTCTTTGCTGTGGGCGATATCCTTCGCCATTATAATTTGGCGTTGGAGTATCAAAATAGTTTGGAGCTGGAGAATCAAAATAATTTGGCGCAGAATTTTCATTAGCTACACTTTCTTCTTTCTCTACGATTCTACCGCATGTTGGGCAAAATTTTGCTTCATCTTCGATTTGCGTTCCACAATGTTTACAGAACATAATATAATCTCCTTTTATTTAAATTTGATAGCTTACAAAGCTATTGATTACTAGTTTTAGGCTTTAACGTAAAAACGCATTATAAGCCAAAGTTTTCTTTTATAAATTCTTCTATCTCTCTATCGTATTTTTCGGTATCGGTTACCCTAAGCATAGAGTGCGCGCCCTTTTCAAACCAAACGAGCTTTTTGTTAGAAGTGCCAGCCTTATCATAAAGCTTTTGAGCATTTTCTGGGGTGGAATATCTATCTTCTTTGCTATGGAGCATCAAAAGTGGCTTATCTAATTTATCAATAAAATCGATAGGACCTTTTTTCATTGAATGCCCCGTGTATTTTTTCATCCACATATCGATAAGGTCTAAAAAGATAAATACAGGTCTTTTTCTTTCTATAAGATGGTTTTTAACAGATTCGCTAAATCTTGCAAACATTCCTTCTGCAACTATCGCGTCTGCACAACCCTTGCTAGCTTGGCTCGTTAAAGCGATAAGCCCACCAGCCGAGCCAATACAAATGCCATGAAAAATTACGGTTTTTATTCCACATTTTTCTTTAAGGAATTTAACCCACTCAACGTCGTCTAGGCTCTCTTCAAACCCTACCGTATTATACTCGCCGTCGCTTTCGCCGTGCGCTCTTGCGTCAAAAACCAATACGTTAAAACGGTTTTTAGCGTAAGGAGTTGCAAAATAGTAGCCATACGTAAG
Source organism: Christensenellaceae bacterium (assembly GCA_045133775.1). GTDB lineage: Bacteria > Bacillota > Clostridia > Christensenellales > Borkfalkiaceae > UBA10281. Next base: position 7,198 of record JBGUUU010000081.1, on the reverse strand, counting down.
ACCGTCTGTTCTGCCAGACAAAATCATAACGCATCTATCGTAGCCAAAATCAAAATACTCGCCGTATAAATTTAAGCCGTCTCTTACTATATGAACGTCTTTTTTAAATTGGCGATTTTGACTTTCCCACTCTCTACCAATTTGATACATTTTTTGGGAGTCTAAAGGCAAATCGCTTGGCTCTTCTCTACTCCATTGCTCTTTAGATCTTCTTTTAAGGGTTTGCGTGTAAGCGCAATAAGACGCTACGAAATAGGTTAAAACCCACATAAAAAGACCTGAAACAATTAAAAAACCAACTATCCACAAAAACACAGGGTGGGTAACAATAGCCTTTATCATTTATTGTCCCCCTTGCGCTTTTTCTTTTTGCTTTCTATCTCTGCGCGAAGCTCTGCAACCTTATTATAAACGTATTCGTTTACCTTATCTATCTCTTCTCTACGAAGAATTTTACCAGTTTCGCCAAGTATTTGTGAAATATAAATTTCTTGACCTATCATTACCCTTACACGCTTGAAAAGACCATAATTACCATCTGAAATTACAGGCACGATAGGAGCATTAGCCCTATGAGCAATAAGCACGTAACTCGCGAAAAACGGATGCAATTTGCCGTCTGGTGTATTTCTGCCTTCTGGGAAAATTTGAACTAGTTTTCCGTCTTTAATAAGCGTTGCGCTTTCGTTTACAAAGCTCATACTTCTTGTCGTTCTATCAGCTTTAACCACACCGAAAAACTTCATTCCTAATCTAAAAAAGGCGTTTCTAAAAGCATGCTCGGATGCAACTACGTAAAGCTTTCTTGGAAAAACCACGAAACATCCTAAAACGTAATCAACCATGTTGTAGTGGTTTGAAATAATAAGCTTACCACCCCTACATAGTTTAACCTTTTTACCGTTTTCGTAATAAGTTTTTCTCTTAAAGAATAATAACTGAATTGGCCACCCGGTAATAATGCCGAGCAATCTAAAAAATTCTAGTAAAAATTTAACCACTTATTTATCTTCCTTATCCATATACGCAAGGTGTGGCTTAAACGCAAACGACATAGCAAAGGCAACCATACAGCAAATAGCAACAATAATAGGCAACCATTGAATACAGTTATGCGCCTTTAAAGCAACTAAAATAAATCCCGTTGCTACGCCTGCCGCAATACCTTCAAACAAGCCTTGAACTGCAAAATACATAGATGCAACGTTCGTTCCCTTGTCTTGCAACTCTTTTCTTGCCAAGAAGGTTGGAACTGTGTAGGTAACAGAGAAAAACGCGCCGAGCGCAAAAGATACGAAAATACCACCCAAGAGAGCAACTAAAGTAAGCTGAAGCTCGGATAACTTATCAGAATTTATGTTGCAAATATACATTATAATCATACCGATAGCAAATATCGTCAAGGAATAACGATAAGCAACACCCAAGCCGTATCTCTTCATAATTTTATTATACACTATAAGCGTTAAAGGAACTGGAGCAAAAGACGATGCCATAACAACCGTCATATTAAGCCCAGTATTTGAGAACAGCTCGTTAATACCACCAAGGAAAAGTTGTAAGCCTATAGTCATTACAAAGGCTGTGCAAAGCCAATATATATAAGTCCAATTCTTAAAAGAAACGCCTATCGACTTTGTGAGTGTTAAAGGCTCTTCTTTTGCAACAGAATCTCTATCTTCTTTAAGTAAGAAAAATGGAATAACCATTGCAAGCACTAAAGGAAGGAAAAGAAGGGCTACTATTCTTATATTTATACCAAGGCTAACAAAAACAGGAACGAGCGCAAAGCCTAAACTAAAATACACTACGTCACAAATAGATTTGGTATTAGAAAGGCAAACCGTTTCTTTTTCGGTTTCGCAAACTTCAGAGAAAGTTGCGTAGTAAGTAAGCATTGTGAGTGTGTAACAGGTATAGAATACACAAAGCAACGCGCCAAACCAAACTGTGTTTAAAATTGTTGCACCATCATTTAGTGGAACTAAGAAAAGCAAATATGCTATAAGCATAGGTATAATACCTATGAGTATTGCTGTTTTTCTTCTACCAAGCTTTGTGTTAAGCTTATCTGCAAAGGTTGCAAGTGGCAAGTCGATAATTCCGTCTAAAGCCTTTGCAAAGAAAACGAGCACAGCCCAAAGCCCTGCGATAACAAGGTTTTTATTTAAATACGTCCAAGATTCAATATGCTCCTTAAATCCGCCTGTAAGTAGCGCGCTACAAAGATACGTGCCAACTATAATATTGAGCATATTTACTCCAAGACCAGAGCAACCGTATAAAATAAGACTCTTTTTAGATTTTAATTTTTGCATTTGTAAAAATCCCCTTACTCAAATACCAATATTATATCATCAGTATCATATTTAGCCACGAGCATAATTTCTAAATCGCCGTAGCGTTCTTTTATTTTACCCTTTAACATTTCTATAAATTCTTCAGCCATTTGACTGCCATAGAAAATAGTTAAAACGCTAAAATCTTTTGCATTTAAAATCTTTTGCACGGTAGTTAAGGTAGCTTCTTCTACAGATTTTGCAACGCTTAATATCTTTTTATCTGCAAGCGAGAAAAAGTCGTTCTTGCAAATTTTTTGCTTGCCGTATTGCATATCTTTAATAGAATGATAAATGCCAACTCTATACAAGTTAGAAATAGCTTCGTTTACCGTGCTTACAGCAGATTCTATCTCGCCTTCAAAATCTATTAGCCCTAAAGATGCGTAGCATTCTTCAATAAAACGGCTATTTAAAACTGTAACTCTTGCCTTTTTGTATAAACAGCTTGCCTGCATACACGTTAAAATCGAGTTAGCACTGTTTGGGAAAACTAAAATCTTCTTTGCCTTAGTAAGAGCAAAAGCATCTAAAAACTCTTGCGCAGACGGAGCTATTTCACTCATTATAACGATATCTGCGCCCATTTCGAAGAGCTTTTTTTGCAAATAAGCATTTGGAGCAACTGCAACTACTGCAAAATCAAACTCTGTATCTTCTTCAGAAAAAAGGAATTTTTTAGGCGATTCAATCTCTTCTTTTTTATCAAGATTGATATTTTGAAGAGTCATATTTTCAATTTTTATAGTTAAAAACTCACCGTATTGTTGACAGCAATTAAAAACTGCGCCCGGAGTTTTACTATGAACGTGCAATTTAACCTTGTCGCCTTCTAAGGTTAAAACGATTGAATTGCCAAAATACGTAAGCTCTTCTTTAAACTTATCTTTTCTAAACTTTTCGGCATCCATCTTAAGTTGAATTAAACCCTCGATGCAATATCCGTAAATAAATTTAGTATCTTTATTAAAGCGTGTAAGGTCTACGCTTTCAGTTGTAGCAATCTCTTCTTCTACGTCGATGTCTTCGCCGTCTAAAAACTTCTTAACCCCTTCGAAAAAGCATACGATACCAGCGCCACCACTATCTACAACACCTGCCTTTTTAAGCACAGGTAAAAGCTTTGGCGTTCTTTCGAGTGATTCTTTTGCCGCCTGAACGTAAATATCGATAACTTCTTCAATTGTTTGTGGAGAATGCTTTTTAACTTCTTTTATAGCTTCTCTTACAACTGTAAGTATCGTGCCTTCAACGGGATTTACAACTGAGCTATAAGCAAATTTGCTTCCGTTTTCCAAAGCTTCTATAAGGTCGCTAGTAAGTGCAATTTCTTTACCTTCAAAGCTTTTTGCAATGCCTTTGAAAAACTGCGAAACGATTACGCCAGAATTGCCCCTTGCGCCAAAAACTGCAGACGTAGCAAATTGATTTGCTACGTTTGAAAGAGTATCCGACGGCTTTTCAATTGCATTATAACCCTGACGAAGAGTCATTGCCATATTCGTTCCTGTATCTCCGTCTGGCACAGGGAAAACGTTTAAATCGTTTAACGCCTTCTTGTTTTTTACTACGTTTTTTATTCCGTTTTCAAGAAAATAAACGTAGCGTAATCCATCCATTGTCTTTTGCATATATTCCTTTATGCGTAGATTATTCTACGATTGAATTTAAAATTTCTCTTTCTACTTGGCAATCTGCAGAAATATCGTCGCCTAAAAAGTAGGTGCAAACCATACCAGGACCAATGTTAGTTCCGCACGCGCTATGAATATCCCCTACGAAAATCTTTTTGCAATTTACTGCATTTGCAAGCTTATCTTTTAAATTGTTAGCGTATTCTTCTCTGTCGCTATGCAAAATGAATATATATTGATTTTCTAAATCCTTTGCAACTCTTTGAACGTATGAAACGGTAGCATCTAACGCCTTTTTCATTCCCTTTACCTTTGCAAGCACGGTAACGTAACCGTCTTGGTTAGAATCGCCCATAGGCTTTATACCAACCAAATTACCCATAAACGCTTTACCCTTTGAAATTCTACCCCTACGAGCAATAAAGGTAAGGTCGTCGATAGGACCCATTTGGTGAACTTTAGTTTTGTTTTCTTCAAGCCAAGCAATTACTTCTTCATAGGTTTTGCCGTTTGCTTGAAGCTCTAAAGCGTAGGCAACTAAAAGACCGAAAGAACCAGACATTCTCTTTGTATCTACGCAATAAACCTTAGCATCTGGGAATTCTTCTTTAATTCTGTTTGCAGCAGTTACGGAAATATTGTAAGTGCCACTAATCGTTGAAGATATTGACATACTTAAAACAGCATATCCTTCTTCTACGTATTTTTTAAAAGCTAAATAATATTCTTCTGGGCTTGCGGCAGCGCTACTTACTTCTGCCTTTTTATCTGATAAATACTTGTAGAAATCGTTGCGAGAAATCTCGTTCCAATCTAAAGTGGTTGTATACTCTTTTTCATTGATATGAACGTGACCTTTAATATAGTCTTTTAAACCGAAATATTCTTGCATTTCTTTAGACATATCACAAGTTACGTCTGGCAAAATAATAAACTTACTCATAATCTCTCCTTGATGAGTTTTGAACATAAAAATACATATACATTTTAGCACTTATTGACTATATAGTCAATTACTTTTATAAAAAAGAGTTTTTATGAGCTTTTAAGGTGGAAAATTTGAGTAAATTTTAGCAAAAAAATAGCCCTAAAGACTATAAAAATCTTTAGGGGAAATTTATTAGATTATTCAGGCTTTTAAGGGGTTAGAAACAAGTTAGACAAGGCTCGTGAAAAAATACGGACACAATAGACCTTATTGGTCATTGTGGTCGAATTTTTGAAACAGTAACGAAGTATAACGCCGTTTATAAGCCCTTAAAACAAAAAAACGCTTGTCTTAAGACAAGCGCTTTATGGAGCGGGAAACGAGATTCGAACTCGCGACGTTCACCTTGGCAAGGTGACGCTCTACCACTGAGCCATTCCCGCAGATGGTGGGAACAACAGGGCTCGAACCTGTGACCCCCTGCTTGTAAGGCAGATGCTCTCCCAACTGAGCTATGCTCCCATCCGAATGCCTACATAATATACCAAATTAATTTGCAAATGGCAAGCGTTTTTACACACATTTTTAAAAATTTTTTTAATTTTTTTTATTTTTTATTTTTGCCCACCTTTTTTAGCATAACAAAAAGAGTTTTCTTTAAATAAAAACGGCTTTTGCGTTTTTACAAAAGCCGTTTATAAATTTTAATTTTTATTTAGTTGCGTTTACAGCGTCTTTAGTGCCATACCAAACGTATTTACCCGAACGTCCAACCACGTAGTTTTCCAATTCTTCCATGTAGTCTGCTACGTCTTTCCTTTCATCACTGGTCATGTCGTCACCATATTTTTTTAAATAATGCTTGTAAAATTTATATTCTGCGCTGTTTTTACCATAGTAAATTTTCGCGTCGTTATAGTATAATTTTGCAGCTTTTTCATCTTTAAACTCGTAGATATAAATATAATTATCATCTTTATCATAGGCAAATAAGCGTTGCTCGGTTGCCGCGCCCCTATATCCGCCATATTCTTCCCCGTCTTCAACGTGAGCACTATAGCCGTTTTCTTCTAAATTCTGTTTTGCACTATCGAAGTCAAGGTTTGGCTTTGCGCCACCACAAGCAACTAAAGAAGTGCATACTGCAAGCATTGTTACTAAAACTAACAATAATGATAAAATTTTCTTCATTTGTCTTTCTCCTTTTGACTATAGATTAACCTTTTGTATCTTTTATGGCATCTTTTGTGCCATACCATACGTATTTGCCAGAGCGACCCCAACTATAGTCTTCAATTCTCTCTTCAAATTCTTCTCTATCTTCTCTATCTAAATCATCACCATATTTTTTTAACACGTATTTTAAATACTTCACCCAAGCATCTTCATTTTCAAAAGCTTTATAATATAACTTAGCATCTTTAGTAGTTTTAAATTTTATTATGTAAATATAATTATCGCCATCTTCGTCGTCGGCATATAAAACTTCTTCCATAGCTAAAGCACCATCTTCAACGTCTTCCCACTCGTCACCATCGCAAATCTCAACTTCATAATCGTTGTCTTTTAAGTTCTTTTTTGCCCTATCTAAGTTAAGGTTTGGCTTTGGCCCACCACAAGCAACTAATGACATACAAACTGTAAGCATTGTTACTAAAACTAAAAGCATTGATAAAATCTTTTTCATTTGTCTTTCTCCTTTCTGCCCACTAGGGCTTTTTTATATTATAAACCTTTTATTTTCGCCTTTTCAACCGTTTTATTAAATTTATAGTAAAAAAACGGCTTTTGCGCAACCTACGCAAAAGCCGTTTTGCTATATTTTTATCTTTTTGTATCTTTTGCAGCGTCTTTTGTGCCATACCAAACGTATTTGCCGCTACGCCCCCAAACTCTCTCATCAAAGTCGTTTATATATCTTTCTAAGCTGTTTCTCTTTTCTCTTGACATCTCGTCGCCATATTTTCTTAAAAGGCGTTTATTTAACCTATACTCTCTCTTGCCCTTTGCTATCTCTTCCTTTTTTAACGCGTAATAAAGCCTAGCATCTTTAACGGTTTTAAACTTAATTATAACTATGCTGTCACCGCCTTTTTTAGCAGACAAATACTCTTCTATGGCATAACCTATATTTCCTAATCTAAAAAAATCTTTTTTTTCGGTACTGTGATTTATGGTGTATCCGTTCTCTTTTAAATTTTTCTCTGCCCCGTCGAAATTAAACTTTGGCCTACCACCACAAGCAACTAAAGACGAGCAAGCCACAATCATTGTTACAACAACTAAAATAAACGATA
>JBGUUU010000080.1:0-3383 GCA_045133775.1 Christensenellaceae bacterium | reverse complement strand
TTCTTTCGCGCTCTTCCAAAGAGCAAAGTCGAGTGGGCTTTTCTTGTCTTCGTCGTTTTCTATTCTAACGCCGTTTAAAGCGTCTTCCGTGTTACGGTGAGAAAGTCTGCCGTATTCAGGGAAAGAATCAACGGAGAAGTAAACGTCGCCCTTTGCTGTTGGGTAAGCGTGTCCCTTTTCAATTAAAACGCTTATAAACTTGATAATGTTGTCGATGTTTTCGGTCGCTTTAAGCCAAACGTCAGGGTCGCCCACTTCCATTTCAGCCATAACCTTATCTATCTTTTTAATCATCATTTTTGCGTAAGCATCTGCAGGGATACCCGTTTCTTTAGATCTTGCGATAATTTTATCGTCAACGTCGGTGTAGTTTCTCGCATAGGTTACGTCGTAGCCCTTTTTAACGAGAAATTTTCTTATAACGTCGTAGATAAGCGCTTGATAAGTGTGTCCAATGTGAGCCTCGCCCGAAACTGTAATTCCGCACGCATACATATTAACCTTGTTGCCGTTTAAAGGAATAAACTCTTCCTTGCTACCTGATAAAGTATTGTAAATTCGCATTTTAGCCTCCTTAAAGTCTTATATACTTCGCAATACTGCGTTTTAGCAAGATAATTTACGACTAGGATGACCAACAAGGTCTATCCCATCCATAAATCACTTGCGAGACTTGTCTTGCTCGCATCTAAGCCTTTAAAATTTAAGTTTCTCTTATTATTTTACAAGGAACGCCTACAGCCGTCGCGCCGTTTGGCACGTCGCAAAGAACTACTGCGTTTGCTCCTATTTTTGCATTTTCGCCAATTGTAATATTGCCTAAAATCTTAGCCCCCGAGCCTATAAACGCCCCCTTTTTAACGGTGGGGTGACGCTTTGCGCCCTTGTCTTTGCCCGTTCCACCAAGCGTTACGCCGTGATAGATAATAACGTTTTCTTCAACTACTGCAGTTGCGCCAATAACAACGCCCATACCGTGGTCGATAAACACACCTGCCGATATTTTTGCCGACGGATGAATTTCTATACCTGTAAAAAACCTGCCTAGTTGGCTTATTATTCTTGCAATAAGTTTTAATTTGTGCCTTTGCAAAAAGTTTGCAAAGCGATAAAACATAAGGGCGTGAATGCCGGAATAGGTTAGCAAAATTTCAAATTTATTTCTTGATGCAGGGTCGCTCTTTAGGGTAAAATCCAAGTCTTTTCTAAGACTTTTAAACAACGTAAAACCGTCCAATAAAAAACACCTTTCCCCCTATGGGAGAAAAGGCGTTAGGTCTACGCGGTTCCACTTTTCTTCAAAGCAAAAAATTGCTTTCTCATTTAAGCCGATTACGGTGGCTACCGAGATTTGTTAAATCCACTTGGTAAAGAAAATTTTACCGTGCGAAACGCACTTTCATTTTTAACGTTTTAGGCTTTCACCAACCGCCTTTTCTCTGCGCAACCTTAAAAATTACTCTTTTTCGCTAGTTTTACGTTTGTTTTAGTATATTCATTTTAGCATAAAAAGGTGATTTTGGCAAGTTTTTTTAGCACATACGTTAAATTTGCTAAAATTTAGATTATTAAATCTAAAAAGGGTTGCAAAATAAAAACAATTGGTATATACTAAAAACATAATTTTTTTAAAGGGGTATATTATGCTCGATATTAAACTTATTACCGAAAATCCTGAGCTTGTAAAACAAAGCCTTGCTAAAAAGGGCTACGACGTAGATTTTACTGAAATTTTAAAAATAGATGCCGAAAAGAAAAAGCTTATGGCAGAAATTGAAGCCTTAAAGGCTGAAAGAAACAGAGTTTCTGCAGAAATTCCAAAGCTTAAAAAAGAAGGTAAGCCTGTTGATGAAATCTTTGCAAAAATGAGAGAGATTGGCGACACCATTTCTAAAGGCGATGCTAAAATAAACGAATATCAACAACAAGTAACAGACTTTATTGCTTGTCTTCCTAACATGCCAGACGACGACCTTCTTCCTGGCGAAAAAGAAAACAACGCTGTAGTTAAAGTGTTTGGCGAAAAGCCAGAATTTGGCTTTAAGGCACAAAACCACGTTGACCTTTGCACAAAGCTTGGCATTATCGACTACGAAAGGGGCGTAAAGCTTGCAGGTAACGGTCATTGGCTTTACCGTGGCGACGGTGCAAGACTTGAATGGGCTCTTTTAAACTACTTTATCACAACCCACTTAGCAGACGGCTACGAAATGATTTTGCCACCACATATGCTCAACTATAACTGTGGCTTTGGCGCAGGTCAATTCCCTAAATTTGCCGATGAAGTTTATTGGCTTGAAGGCGAAGAAGATAGAAAGAAGGGTAGATTTATGCTCCCAACTGCCGAAACTGCACTCGTTAATATGTATGCAGGCGAAATCGTAGACGAGTCTAAACTCCCTATGAAATTCTTTGCTTATACCCCTTGCTACAGAAAAGAAGCAGGCACGTATAGAGCAGAAGAAAGGGGCATGATAAGGGGTCACCAATTCAACAAGATTGAAATGGTTCAATACGCTCATCCAGAAAAGAGCAAAGAAGCATTTGAAGAACTTGTAAACAAAGCATGCGCTTTAATGGAAGGTTTAGGTCTTCATTTCCGTCTTTCTAAGCTTGCAGCAGGCGATTGCTCTGCATCAATGGCAAGAACTTACGATATCGAAGTTTGGATTCCTTCTATGGGCATTTATAAAGAAGTATCTTCAGTTTCTAACGCTAACGATTATCAAGCAAGAAGAAACGGCACGAGATATCGTGATAGCAAAACTGGTAAGCCTGCATTTTTACACACCTTAAACGGCTCTGGTTTAGCAACGTCAAGAGTGTTCCCAGCACTTATCGAGCAGTATCAAAATGCAGACGGTTCAATTACAATTCCTGAGGTATTAAGACCTTTCATGGGTGGTCAAGAAAAAATAACTTTATAATTTAAACGCCCGAGTTTTCGGGCGTTTTTCAAAAGGATAAATATTATGTGGAATGGTAAATTAAAAGCAGTAACCTTTAGTTTTGACGACGGGGTTTTACAAGATAAACGTGCTATAGACATACTTAATAAGTATAATTTAAAGGCGACGTTCAATCTAAATTCTTCACTACTAGGGCTAGAAAACTCTTACGAAGTAGGTGGAAAAACGGTGCGAAGAGATAAGTTTTTGCCAACCGAAATTAAGGAACTTTATTCTAATCACGAAGTAGCAGTACATACTTTGTCACACGCATTTTTGCCTGACCTTGCTGATGAAACGGTAACTTGGCAAGTAGAAGAAGATAGAAAAGCGTTGTCTAAACTAGTCGGCTATGACGTGGTTGGTATGGCATACCCTTGTGGTGGGGTAAACAACGACGACAGAGTTGCAAGCGTTATAAAAAACACGACTGGC
>JBGUUU010000079.1:0-8664 GCA_045133775.1 Christensenellaceae bacterium | reverse complement strand
GAAAGCGTTGCGCTTAAAAGCGCTACGATAAAGGTAAGAATTTTCGCCCAAGTCGGCGGATTTAATATCTTTTTCCAAAGAAAGCGAAAATCAAGCTTCATAAACAACGTCCTTTAATATGATTGTAAAAGTACTTCCTTTGTTTACTTCGCTTTGCACGGCGATTTCTCCGCCTAAAATATCAATTACCTTTTTCACGAGCGCAAGCCCAAGCCCGTTTCCTTGCGTAGAGTGCGACGTGTCGCCCTGATAAAACTTTTCAAAGATTTTCGCGCCCGTTTCGCTCGTCATACCACAACCTGTGTCGGTTACTTTAATTTCTACGTTTTTATTTTTACGTTTTAACGAAATGTCAATTTTCCCACCGTCAGGGGTAAATTTAATAGCGTTAGAAATTAAATTATTCCAAACGATTTCAAGTAGGCTTTTTGAAGAAAATATCGTAACTTCATCAAAATCGCAATTAAGCTCAAGATTTTTATTTTCGATAATAGTTTCAAATTCAACAACGCATTCTGCTAGCGCTTCGGTTAAATTAAAAGCTTCGCGCTTTTCTTGAATTTCTTGGTTTTCAAGCTTATTTAGCTTTAAAATATTAGTAATTAAGTCACTAATTCTTTTTGATGCAGATATAAGCGTTTTTGAATAGCTTTTTCTCGTTTCACTATCTAAGGTGTCATCTTGAAGTAGTGTCGAATAATTTTGTATAACTGCAAGTGGCGTTTTTATTTCGTGGGAAACGTTAGATATAAAATCGGTCTTTAAAACTTCGTTTTTTTGAAGTTCTATTGCCATTTTATTTAAGTTTTCCATGATAAGGTCATATTGATTATACTTACCGTATTCATGCTTAACTTTAAGGCGAGTAGAAAAATCGCCTTCAGCAATCCTTTCGGTGGCATCTACTATTTTTTGTGTTGGCTTATCTACCGTTATCTTTCTTCTAACCCAGTCGAACACCGTGCAAAGAGTTGCAAGAATGATAATTTCTATAAGTATAAGTATTGCTATAAATGAAACGTTATCCGTTCTCTCTCTTATATAGTCGTAAATAAGTATTGCCATTTGCATAATAACGGCTATAAGAATAAAAAACGAAATAGCACCCGTCCAAGTAAACCCTACCGACGATATTTTTTTCTTTTTCATTTTAACACCACCTTGTAACCAAGACCGTGAACGGTAGCAATCTCAAATCCATCGCAATTTGCAGTTTTTTCACGAAGCTTTGCCATATACACGTCAACCGTTCTACTTGTAGTAGAAGAATCATAATCCCAAAATTCTGCCATAAGTGCTGAACGAGTAAACGTCTTTTTAGGATAAAATAAAAGTTTAAACAAGATATCAAACTCTCTAACGGTAAGGGCTATCTCTTCGCCATTTAAGTTAGCCGTGCGTTCTTCTACGTTCATAGAAAAGTTTCCTATCGTAATTTCTTTTTCGGTTTCTATTTTAGCGCGACGGAGTATTGCTTTTATATTCATTAACAATATATCAATGTCAAATGGCTTGGTTACGTATTCATCAATACCAATATTATACCCTAACATTTTTGAAGGCTTGTCATCCTTTGCCGTCATAAAAATAATCGGCATAGCCTTGTCCGTTACCCTAACGCTCTCGGCAAGTTCAAAACCGTTCATTCTCGGCATCATTATATCTGTTAAAAGTAAATCGCATTTTTGTTCATCCATTTTTTCTAAAGCTTCAAGCCCGTCAAAGCACGAAACAACGTCGTAACCTACGTTACGAAGACAACTCGACACAAAGCGATTTAAATCCATATCATCTTCAACAACGAATATTTTTATCATTTAGCTTCTCCTTATGCAATTATTATAACCATTTCATTATAACAAATTGTTAGAAAAATGTTAAGAAATTGTAAAAGTTGAAAAGAAAATAAATTTTATAATAGAAAAAGAAACTGGATATAATCCAAGCCCCAATTTCTTTTGACCGCTTAAAAGCACAATCATATAACGTTTAAAAGCAGTCGAACTCAACGAGCCCGACTGCTTTACTTTTATTTATATGCTTTATCGCCGTATAAAGATTCGATATCATCCGAATACTTCTTCATCTTTTGACATTGTTTAAGTTCAATACTTTCGTCAAACTCTTCTAAGGCTTTCTTTTGTGCTTTAGAAAGTTTTGTAGGTATTTCAATAGAGATATTAAGGTAAAGATTACCCGTTCCCCTTGAAGTTTTAATACCCTTGCCCCTAAGAAGAAGTTGTGCGCCGTGAGCTGTTCCTTCTGGAATATCAACTTCTATCGTTTCGTCTAAAGTAGGAACTCTAACCTTTCCACCTAAAACTGCAGTTTTATAGTCGATAGGAAGATTTACTATCAAATCAAAGCCCTTTCTTGTAAAGATTTTGTGTGGTAAAACTCTAAATTCCACGATAAGGTCGCCTGCCGCGCCACCCATAGTAGACGCTTCGCCAAAACCCCTTTTTTGCATATAACTGCCTGTATCTGCACCTGCAGGGATATCTAACGTTACCGTGGTTTGAGCTCTTTGATAGCCCTTGCCTTGGCATGACGAACACTTTTCTTGAATAATTTTACCCTTACCAGAACAAGCATCGCACGCCTTTCTTGATACCGTTCTAAAGAATCCGTTACTATTTACGTATTGAATAGTTCCTTCGCCGTTACATTTAGAACAAGTTGTATATGCCGTGCCGTTCTTAGCACCTGTTGCTCTACAAGCCTTACAAGGCTCGTTTCTTGTATATTTTATTTCCTTTTTACAACCCTTTGCCGCGTCAAGGAAAGACAAATCAACGCTAATGTGTATACTCTTGCCGGTTTTGTCTTGTGGCTCTGCTCTACCACCGCCACCACCAAACATACCACCCATCAAATCTTCGAAAATGCTTGAGAATCCGCCGCCGCCGAAACCGCTAAATCCGCCTTGACCACCAAAGCCACCAAAACCACCTGCGTTTGGATGCTCTTGCTCAAAGTCGTATTGCTTTCTCTTTTCTGGGTCGGACAACACTTCGTTCGCTTCGTTTATTTCTTTAAACTTGTTGGCGCAATTTTCATCGTTTGGATGAAGGTCGGGATGGTATTGGCGAGCGAGCTTACGATAAGCCGTTCTTATCTCGTCTTGCGTTGCGTCTTTTTTAACGCCGAGAGTTTCGTAGTGATTTTTTGCCATACTTTATCCTCTTTTAACCTAAAAAACGGTTAGATATATGTAGGAATAAGGCAGAAAATTCTGCCTTATTCTTAAATGCTTATTTATTGCCGATTTAGGTCTTACTGATGGAATTCAGTGTCGCCGTCGTTTGGAGCGCCTGCTTCTCCACCTGCTTGTTGAGCTTGTTGATAAAGCTTAGTAAATACGGCTTGAACGTCGTTAGAAAGCTTTTCAGTAGCCTTAACAATTCTATCGTTGTCGTTAGACTCAAGCTCTGCTTTAGCTTCTTTTACAGCGTTTTCAACAGTAGCCTTATCTTCTTCAGTAAGCTTATCGCCACTTTCCTTTATAGTCTTTTCAATTTGGAAAATAAGACCGTCAAGCTTATTCTTGTTTTCTACTGCTTCTTTTCTCTTCTTATCTTCAGCTTCATACATTTCAGCTTCTTTGATAGCCTTGTCAATATCAGCGTCAGAAAGGTTTGTAGAAGAAGTAATAGTAATATCTGCAGACTTTTGAGTGCCTAAATCTTTTGCTGTTACGTGAACGATACCGTTTGCATCGATATCAAAGGTAACTTCGATTTGTGGGATACCCCTTGGAGCTGGAGCAATTCCACCAAGGTTGAATTGACCGAGCGTCTTGTTGTCAGAAGCCATTTGTCTTTCACCTTGAAGAACGTGAATAGTAACTTCTGGTTGGTTGTCTGCTGCAGTTGAGAATACTTGAGATTTTCTTGCAGGGATTGTAGTATTTCTTTCAATAAGTTTAGTAAATACGCCACCGAGTGTTTCGATACCGAGTGAAAGTGGAGTTACGTCAAGAAGGAGAACGTCCTTAACTTCACCAGTTAATACACCACCTTGAATTGCAGCGCCGATTGCTACGCATTCGTCTGGGTTGATGCCCTTGAATGGCTCTTTGCCAGTTTCGTTTTTAACTGCTTCAACTACTGCAGGAATACGAGTTGAACCACCTACTAAAATAACCTTTGCAATGTCGCTATATGAAAGACCAGCATCTCTCATAGCCTTTCTCATTGGCTCTTTAGTCTTTTCTACAAGGTCTGCAGTCATTGTGTCGAACTTGTTTTTAGTTAAAGTTAAGTCTAAGTGCTTAGGACCAGTTGCATCTGCAGTAATGAAAGGAAGATTGATGTTTGTAGAACTCATACCAGAAAGCTCAATTTTAGCCTTTTCTGATGCTTCCTTAATTCTTTGCATTGCCATTTTATCTTTAGAAAGGTCAATACCTTCTTGAGATTTAAATTCAGCAACTACCCAATCCATAATTCTATTGTCGAAGTCGTCGCCACCGAGCATATTGTTACCACTAGTTGCCTTAACTTCAAATACGCCGTCGTCGCCAATATCCAAAATTGAAACGTCGAACGTTCCGCCACCAAGGTCGTAAATCATTACGGTGTGAGAAGCACTGTCTTTATCAAGACCGTAAGAAAGAGCTGCAGCAGTAGGCTCGTTGATAGTTCTTAAAACGTTAAGACCTGCGATTTTACCAGCGTCTTTAGTTGCTTGACGTTGGCTATCGGTAAAGTATGCAGGACAAGTGATAACTGCATCTCTTACAGGTTCGCCAAGATAAGCTTCTGCATCCTTTTTAAGCTTAGTTAAAATCATTGCAGAAATTTCTTGTGGAGAATAGCTCTTATCGTCTACTTTTACTTTATAATCGCTACCCATATGTCTTTTGATAGAAATAACCGTTCTATCGCTGTTTGCAACTGCTTGACGCTTTGCAACTTGACCTACGAGTCTTTCGCCGTCTTTTTGGAAACCTACTACAGAAGGAGTTGTTCTAGAACCTTCAGCGTTTGCTATAACAACAGGTTCGCCACCTTCCATAACTGCTACGCATGAGTTAGTTGTACCTAAGTCAATACCAATAATTTTTGCCATAATATATCTCCTTTTTGTGTTTAACTTTGATTTTATATTTACCACTTTTAGTGGATTTTTACTTTTTGAATTTATATGAATAATTGTTAACGTTTAAATGCAAGTTAGGCAAGGCTCACAAAGTGATTGTGGATGGGATAGACCTTGTTGGTCATCCCAGTCGCAAGTGCTTTGTAGAAACGATGCATAACGAAGTATATAAGTCCTAAAGTTAAGGTTTAGATGCGAGTTAGGCAAGGCTCACAAAGTGATTGTGGATGGGATAGACCTTGTTGGTCATCCCAGTCGCAAGCGCTTTGTAGAAACGATGCATAACGAAGTATATAAGCCTTAACGAACTACCGTTACTTGGGCGTATCGAATCACTCTCTCGCCAAGTTTATAGCCCCTACCGAATACTTGCTTTACGTTACCACTTTCTTCCCCTTCGTCGCCATCCATTTGCATAACTGCGTTTGCCGTGTTTGGGTCAAACGGTGTTCCAACTTCTGGGGTAAATTCGGTCACGCCTAAATTTACAAGTGTTTCGTGATACTTTTTAAGTAGCATTTCTATACCTTCTCTCGTCTTGTCGTCGAGTGGCATTTTTAACGCCCAGTCTAAGCTATCGCCTATGCCGAGAATTTTTTCAACCGTTTCGGTTTTTCCTTCTTCGTATGCTCTTCTAACGTCTTCGTTTTTATGCTTTCTAACGTTTTCGCAATCTGCTCTAGCTCTTAAATAATCTGCTTGAGCTTCGTTTGCTTTATTATTTGCAACTTCTAAGTCAGCTTTAAGTTTTTCGTTTTCTTCTTCTAAAGCTTTAATTCTATCTTCTAAAGATAACGACTCTACGCTAACTTCTACGTTTTCTTGATTTTTTTCTGTTTTTTTACTAGCCATAATTTACCTGTTTGTCAATATACTTTCTAATATTTTACCTACGTTTTCAAGCACGGCAACAACCTTTTGATAATCCATACGAATAGGACCTATAACGCCGTAAGTACCGATTTTCGTGCCGTTTGCAGAATAGGTTGCAGTAACGAGCGAACAATCTTCAGGGATTTCTTTATACCCGTCTGTTCCTATCTTAACGTTTATCTTAATATCTCTTCCTTCGCCGGTTAGAAGAGTCATTACCTTGTCCTTTTTAGTAACAACCGATAAGAAATTTTTAATTTTACCGATATCTGCATATTCCGGATTGTCTAAAATCTTATCTTGACCTTCCATTACAACGTCAGACTCTTGAACGGTCATATAAACCTTTAACGCTTCTACAACGTTTAAGAAAATGTGTTTATAACCTGAGAATTCGCTGTTTATATCATCTTTAATATTGCAAATTTCTTCAAAACTCTTGCCAGAGCAAAGCCTAGAAAGAACGCTTTCTGCTTCTAAAAGCTGTTCGTCGTTCATACTCTCTGGAACGCTTATATAGTTATCTTTTAAAAGACGCCTTTCAGTGACTATTAAAACAAGCGCAGTATCAGGCTTATAACGGAAGAATTTTATCATATTTATCTTCTCGTCTACGTCTGGAGTTACAACGCCTACTGAAGTATAAGACGTAAGCTCGCTTATAACCTTGGTCGTATTTTTGATAACTTCTTCTAAATTGTCTGCCTTTTCTAAGAAAATCTTCTTTATATAATCAATTTCCTTTTCGCTAAGCTTATCTTTAACCATAAGGTCGCTTACGTAAAGCTTGTAAGCTTCTGCAGAAGGCACTCTACCAGACGACGTGTGAAGTTGGGTCAAATAGCCTAACTCTTCTAACGCCGAAAGCTCGTTTCTTATCGTTGCAGAGCTTAAGTTTGATAAATGCTTTTCCGTAAGACTTTTAGAAGAAACAGGGGTTGCCGTTTCTATATAATCATCTACTACGTGTTGAAGTATTTTTTTCTTTCTCTCAGAAAGTTCCATATTGGCACTCCTTACGCTTGGGTGTTAGCACTCAAATCGCTTGACTGCTAATTTTCGACTATATTATAAATAGTATTCTCAACTTTGTCAACAATATTACGCAAATTTTTAAACTTTTTTTACATTTCACAAAATCTTCATTTTTGATATGTATTTTTACCCCTTTTATTGCTGATTTTTGCATAAATTTTAGCCATTTACAAAAACTTTTTTATAAATATTATATAAGGATTAGGCGTGTAAAAATTTTTCACTCTCAAAACAAAGCGCCATAATATGACAAAACGGAGCAGTTACCCCTGCTCCGTTTTTGTTTATTCATTTTTAAATTTTGCACCGCATTTCCAACAAACCTTTCTTCCACTAGGCTGCTCAAACTTACATTGCTCACAAACAATATTTCCGTTATTTACAATTGTAAAAGCAGACTCAACTGCCACATCTTCCTCAGCCTCAACCCTTGCTGATACAAGTGTTTCGTGCTCTTGTATCGACGTGTTTTTATTTTCTATCTTTATTTCCCTTAACTCATTTAAAGCCTGCTTAGCATAATAGTTGGCGCTTTTTGAATATTCCACAGCCTCACCAACACCGTAAAAAATTAAATTGGAAACCCACGAAGCAACAACCCCCACGGACAATGCAATCAATCCCTCAATAAACATACCATCAGCGCACAACACAATAAACACAACAATTGAACCTACCACACCAATAATAAAGAAAATAATTGCTAACAGTCTAAGTTTATCACCTATATTGTCAAACATAATACAACCTCCATTTTTACTTATGATACCATATTTTACCTGAAAAGTAAATAATGTAGCATTATTTTTATCTAAATTACAAATACTAACACCACAAACCATAGAAAAAGGAGATATTTTATGAAAGCAACGGGAATAGTTAGAAGAGTTGACGTTTTAGGAAGAGTTGTTGTTCCTAAAGAAATTAGAAAGATTTTAGGCATTAGCGAAGGCGACCCTTTAGAAATTTTTACCGAAAAAGACGGGATTATTCTTAAAAAATACTCCCCACTATCTAATATGGACGAGATTGCAAACGACGTTGCAAACGCGCTTTCTCGCCAAACGGGAAAATGTGTTTTTATTTGTGATAAGGACGTTGTAATTTCTGCAAGTGGGCTTGGAGTAAAAGAGATTTTAGGAACTGAAATTTCTAAACAGATTTTAGAGCTTATTTTAAACAAACAAACTTTAGTTTGTTCCTTTGAAGACGGAGCAACGCCACTAAAGATTACCGATAACGAAAACTTTGGCTTTTACAACCAACTTATTATGCCAATTCGCGTTGGCGACGAAGCCGTTGGATGCATTATCGTTTGCGATAAGTTTAAAGAGCGTAAAATAAGTTCAAACGAAATTGAGCTTGCAGAACTCGTTTGCGAAATGCTAGCTAGTAGGTTTAGATGAAAGAAAGTGTTTTTAACCCCAAAAACAAGTTGGTTTTAGACAAGCGACCAAAACCTGAAAATTTTAGAGTTGCTGAAAATATAAAAAACCAACCGACAAAAGAAAATACTCTTTTAAAAGGGGCGTCGATTTTAGCAATAGGTGGACTTATTTCAAAAATTTTAGGCGCTTTTTACAGAATACCCCTAACTGCCCTACTTGGTGCGGAAGGGCTTTCCGTATATCAAACGGTTTTTCCAATTTATTG
>JBGUUU010000078.1:0-3439 GCA_045133775.1 Christensenellaceae bacterium | reverse complement strand
GTGGGTGGCGTTAAGATAGCAATAAAAAGCACTTGAAAAATGCCGAAAAAGTCAGGTTTTATAAGGGATTAACGCACTTTCAAAACTTAAAAGACTGTCAAGACTAGCTACGAAAAATTGGGTGAAAAATCACCAAAAACCTACAGCTATCGCATTCTGTATAAAGATTTTTAGGACGGTTTTTATTGCTAAAAAGAAAACCTATTGACTTTTGTTTATAAAGGTTTTCAATTTAGTAGGAAGTAGCAACAATAGATATGTTTTATGAGAGATTTTGATTGCTTTTTATTTAACGGACTGAAAAGTGATTGGTATATAGGTCAATACGCGTAGCCAAAAAAATGATTAGAATAACTGAATTTATGCTATTGACAGTAGTATGTATGTGTGGTAGTATATTTATATACTAAATATTGAAAATGGGGTCAAAGTAATGAAAAAGAGTTTCAAAAAGAGCGCTTTTTTAGCTGTTATGGCAGCGGTAATTTGCGTTTTTGCAATGGTAAGTTGTGCTGGAAACGTATCTAAAATTGCTACTATTAACAATAATGGAAACGTTTTGCATACTACACAAAACGCTGAAGGGCAAAACAAGTATAATCAGCCTAAAGAGAGTGAAGAACCTAATCTTAATATTTTAGCGCCAGTTGGTGAGGTTTATCCTTATACTGATAACGCTAAGAATTTCTTGCTTGCAGGCGAGGGTGCTGACGTTGCTGATTATTATATTTCAGGACAAAGAAACCCACAGGTGCCAATTGAGATAAAGTGGACTTACGATGCAGAAGGCGCGCAAAACTTTATAGTTGAATACGCTTTAAATGCAGACTATTCAGATGCAATTTCTGTTACCGTTGGCGCAACTAAGCGTTCGGTTGGTTTATATAACCTATATAAAGGCGTTACTTATCATCTTCGTATAACTGCTGTTGACGGCGAAGGACAAATTTTAAAGCAAGAAGAGACTACTTTTACAACTACCGACCTTGGCCCACGTGTAATGAACGTAGACGGCGTTTGTAACGTAAGAGACTTGGGTGGCTACGAAACTTCTTTTGGTAAAACTATAATTCAAGGTCTTGCATACCGTGGCGGTATGTTGCACTATAATGCAACGGGCAATACCGGTGACCTTACGGATGCAGGAAGAAAGACTTTAAGTGAAGAACTCGGTATTACCTCTGAACTTGATTTCCGTGATGAAAAAGAATCGTGGGTAGTTGGTGGAAGTTCTATTCCTGGTGCAACTCTTACATATATAACAACGGGCGGTTACGAGGATCTTTTTTCAAGCGGTGCAAAAGCATATCGTGAAGTTTTCAAGTATTTAGCAAATGAAAACAATTATCCTTTGTATTATCACTGTACTGCAGGTGCAGATAGAACAGGCTCTGTATCATACATTTTACATGCTTTCCTTGGGGTTAGTGAATTAGAATGTCATCAAGATTTTGCATTTACTACCTTCTCTGTTTACGGCATGCGCGCTTCTCACTCAGATAAGGGTGACAACACTGCAAGATATTGGGCAATGGTAAACCTTTTAAAGGCGTATGATGGCGATACTTTACAAGAGAAAGCTCAAAACTATTTACTTTCTATTGGTTTAACTGAAGCCGAACTTGAAAATATTAAGAAAATTTTCTTTGGTGAAATAGAAATTCCAAATTCTAAAACTTATAATCCAAACGATGAGATTGTTCGCCGTGATGCTCAAAGCCCTTTTGAAGCATCTACCGAAGGTGATGCAACTGCTGATTATGCAACTTACACGGTTACGTCAATAGGAGCAACGGCTTCAAGTACTGCAAGCGTGTTAAATATTTATTCTCTTGGCGGAGATAAGCTCCCTAAAGATAAAGGAGATTGGTCTGCTGTATATACGTTTGTTGAGGGTAGCGGTTCTGGTTTAACAGTAAACGGACAACCTGTTACTAGTGGTAGAATTAAACAACCTGGTGACTTATACCTTCCGTTAGATAACGAAGTAAGCGTTGGCGATATTTTTGTAATCGACGGAGCTTTTGTTAACGCTGATAAAAAGCTTAAATTTGTATTTGAAAATTGTGCTTTAAAATGGAACGGCACAGCTTGGGAAACAGTAGTTATAAAAGACTTCACAGATTATACTACTTATGAAATTGGCGCTCTCAGATACAATAGGTCAACAAATAGTAACGATGCAACACCTATTGAAAACGGTTACGTTTACTTTTTAAGAGCAGACGGTCAAGTTATTCCTGTTTACAGCACTGAAGACAATTTCAACTGGAGCGCTAAGTTCGAATGGGAAGAAGGCGGTCTTACCTATAACGGCGAAAATATTGATGCAGTTGTTAAATTCCCAACTGAAATGTTTGTTTCAATAAGAAGAACACCGCAGGTTGGCGACGTTTTAAAGCTTGGCGGTAACTTCTATAATGAAGAAGCAAAGGTTAGATATATCATAGCAGAAAGTACGTTTGAGTGGGATGGCTCTGCATGGGTAGTTAAAGGTGAAGATGCAGAAGACCCAGAACCACCAGTAGACTATACAACCTATGAAATAGGTGCGCTTGCCTACTCTAAGGTTACAGATTCGAATGGTAGCCCAGCAGTTCCAAATGCATACCTTTACTTAAAGAGAGCAGACGGACAAAAATTGCCAATTTTTAGCAAGGAAAACGACTTAAACTGGAGTACCAAATTCTATTTTGAAAGTGGTTGTATCACTATTAACGGCACTCCTGCTGAAGCAACTGTAAAATACCCTAGTGAAATGTTTATTGCCTTTAAGCAAGCACCTCAAGTTGGTGACGTATTAAAGATTAGCGGTAGATTCTATAGTGATGATATAAAGGTTGAATATTTTGTTGAAGAAAGCACTTTTGAGTGGAATGGAACTGAATGGAAAGCTGTTTTAAATTACACAGAATACAATATCGGTAAGATTTCTTTTAATACTACAACTAAAACAAATGACAGTAGGCCAATTGAAAACGGATACACATATTTTAAGAAAGAAGACGGCACGAATTTGCCAATTTTTAGCACTGAAAACAACGCTAACTGGGAAGTTTTATTTAGCTTTGACGCAGGTTGCATTACTATTAACGGCGAAGCCGTTTATGCTTCAGTAAAATTCCCTAGTGATATGTTTGTGGCATTTAAGAAATCTCCTAAGGTAGGCGACGTATTAAAGATTGGTGGTGCTTTCTATAGCGAATCATATGCTGCAAAATATATTATTGAAGAAAGCACGTTCGAATGGGATGGTAAGGTTTGGGTTGCTTGCTTAGACTATACTGACTATACAACCGGCGCTTTAACTGTAGAAAATCAGACGTCTAATTATTCAATTGCATTAAAGAAAGCAAACGGTGAAGATTTTGAAGTTGCAAATTCTAGCTATACATTTACTTTCTTTGGACATAGCGGTGCAGGTATCCAATTAAATGGT
>JBGUUU010000077.1:0-18115 GCA_045133775.1 Christensenellaceae bacterium | reverse complement strand
GCTATAACTACGGTGCGTTTATTATCGAAGCTACCGAAGATTTAGATGCTAGACTTATTGGTAAAGTAACTGAGTGCGCATGCATTTGCAATGCAGGCGAGTGTGCTCAATTAGCAGACCTTAGTAAGGCTTACGAGCAAAAGCTTGAAAGCGTGTTCCCTGTTAAAGAAAACGGTGGTAAGCTTTTAGAAAACTTCTCATTCAGCGCAAAAGAGAGAGTTGCTCCAGCAATAAAAGTTGCTCAGCCTAAAGTTCTTATTCCTGTATTCCCAGGCACTAACTGTGAATTCGATACTGCAAAGGTGATGGAAGATGCAGGCGCAAAAGCTGAAATCTTCGTAATAAACAACTTAACTCAAGACGGAATCCAAAGAAGTGTAGAAGAATTCTCTAAAAAACTCGCTACTTCTCAAATGGTATTCGTTCCAGGTGGTTTCTCTGGTGGTGACGAGCCAGACGGTTCTGGTAAGTTTATAATGGCGTTCTTTAGAAATGCTCAAGTTAAAGAAGAAGTTGAAAAATTACTCGGTCAAAGAGACGGTCTTATGGCAGGTATTTGTAACGGATTCCAAGCGCTTGTTAAACTCGGTTTAGTGCCTTACGGTAAGATTGTCGAGCCAGATGAAAATAACCCAACGTTAACTTATAACACTATTTCTCGCCACCAATCTAAACTCGTTAGAATTAGAATTGCATCAAATAAGTCACCTTGGCTTTCTGCAACAAACGTAGGCGACGTATTTACTGTTCCTGTATCTCACGGTGAAGGTAGATTCTTAGCTGATGAAAAGACTGTAAGACTTTTAGCTGCAAACGGACAAATCGCAACTCAATACGTTGATTTTGACGGCAACGCAACTTCTGATATAAGATTTAACCCTAACGATTCAGTTTACGCTATCGAAGGTATTACGTCACCAGACGGAAGAGTATTCGGTAAGATGGGTCATAGCGAAAGAATAGGCAGAAATCTCTACAAAAACGTTATCGGCGAGTATGATATGAAGATGTTTGAGAGCGCTGTTAAATATTTTAAAGGCGTATAAACTTCGTAAAAGTGCGTTACTGCTTTGTGTCCCAAACCCCAATGACCACAGAGGTCTATTGTGTCTTGTGTCACAAAGCGAGCCTTCTTTTACTCGTTTCTACACCTTTAAAACTTCACATTATAAGGGTAAACGGATGCAACGTCACGTTGCCCCAAACCCTTTGTGAGCCTAGCCTAACTCGTTTCTACACCTTTAAAACCTAACTTTTTAAAAAAGGGAGCGTTACGCGCGCATCTTAATTTTTCAATTATCAGAAAAATAAAAAAGTGGGGCATGTGCTCCACCAAAGAATAAAATCATTACAAAATCAATCTCAATATAGGAGAAAACAAAAATGGCATTTTTAAGCGATATCGAAATTGCTCAATCAGCTAAAATGAAACATATAACCGATATTGCAAAGGTTGTTGGTATTCATGACGATTATCTTGAGCCATATGGAAAATACAAGGCTAAAGTTGACTACAACGTGCTTGGCACAACAGGTAGAAAAAATGGTAAACTTATTCTTGTAACGGCTATCACTCCAACTCCTGCAGGCGAAGGTAAAACCACTACGACTATAGGCCTTGCCGACGGTCTTAGAAGAATTGGCAAAAATTCTGTTGTTGCTCTTCGCGAGCCATCACTCGGCCCAGTTTTTGGTGTTAAAGGTGGTGCAGCAGGTGGCGGTTATGCTCAAGTTGTTCCAATGGAAGATATCAATCTTCACTTTACGGGCGATTTCCATGCAATTGGCGCTGCTAACAATCTTTTAGCTGCAATGCTTGACAATCATATTTATCAAGGCAACTCATTAAATATCGACCCAAGAAGAATTACTTGGAGAAGATGCGTTGATATGAACGACCGTCAACTCCGTTTTGTAACTGACGGTCTTGGTGGTAGAGTAAACGGTGTTCCACGTGAAGACGGTTACGATATTACCGTTGCAAGCGAAATTATGGCAGTTTTCTGCTTGGCTAGCGATATTGAAGACTTAAAGGCAAGACTTTCTAGAATTGTCGTTGCTTATACGTATGATGAAAAGCCTGTAACTGCAGGCGATCTTAAGGCTGTTGGAGCAATGGCAGCGCTACTTAAAGATGCGTTAAAGCCAAACCTTGTTCAAACGTTAGAAGGAACTCCTGCGTTTGTCCACGGTGGACCTTTTGCAAATATTGCTCACGGCTGTAACTCTGTAATCGCAACTAAGATGGCTATGGAATTCGGTGACTATGCTATTACCGAAGCAGGCTTTGGAGCAGACCTTGGCGCAGAAAAATTCCTTGATATCAAGTGTAGATATGCAGGGCTCACTCCTGATGCAGTAGTTATGGTTGCTACCGTTAGAGCATTAAAGATGCACGGTGGTATGCTTAAAAATGAACTTGGCAACGAAAACCTTGAAGCTCTCGAAAAGGGTATTCCTAACCTTCTTCGTCACGTTTCTAATATTAAAAACGTGTATAAGCTTCCTTGCGTAGTTGCTGTTAATAGATTCCCAACCGATACTGATGCAGAAATCAATCTCGTTATTGAAAAGTGCAAAACTCTCGGTGTAAACGTAGTGTTATCAACCGTTTGGGCTGACGGTGGCGAAGGCGGTAAGGCTATGGCTGAAGCCGTAGTTAAGCTTTGCGAAGAAGAAAAAGACTTTACTTTTAGCTACGAACTTGATGAAACTATTGAAAAGAAAATTGAAAACGTTGTAACAAAGGTTTACGGTGGCGTTGGGGTAAACTTTACTCCAGCTGCTAAAAAGCAAATTGCAACGCTTAAAGACCTTGGATTCGATAAAATCCCTGTATGTATGGCTAAAACCCAATACAGCTTTTCTGATGACCAAACAAAGCTTGGCGCACCGGAAGGATTTATTGTAACTGTAAGAAACGTAAAAGTTTCTGCAGGCGCAGGATTTATCGTTGTCTTAACAGGTGATATTATGACCATGCCGGGTCTTCCAAAAGTTCCTGCGGCTGAAAGAATAGACGTAGATGCTAGCGGTAAGATTACAGGCTTATTCTAAGACAATAAAAGACAGGTGCTAAAATTTAGCACTTGTCTGTTTGCATATTTTGATTATTATACAAGGAGAAAGAAAGACATGGCAAAATTTATCAATGAACCATCACATACCTTTAACGAATACTTACTTATTCCAGGATATTCTTCTGCAGAATGTATTCCTGCTAACGTAAGTTTAAAAACCCCACTTGTTAAGTATAGAAAAGGCGAAAAGCCAGCGATAGAAATGAATATTCCTATGGTTTCAGCTATAATGCAATCTGTATCAGGCGATAGACTTGCAGTTGCGCTTGCTACTGAAGGTGGCGTTTCATTTATCTATGGCTCACAAACTATTGAAGACCAGGCTGCTATGGTAAAGAGAGCAAAAACTCATAAAGCAGGCTTTGTAAAGAGCGATTCTAACGTTCGCCCAGACACAACGCTTGCTGAAGTCGTAGCGTTAAAAGAAGCAACAGGACACTCAACAATTGCAGTTACTGAAGACGGCACTGCTGAAGGTAAACTCGTAGGTATTGTAACTAGCAGAGATTACAGAGTTTCAAGAATGAGCCCAGACACTTTAGTTAAAGATTTTATGACTCCATACGATAAACTCGTTACAGCTCCAGAAGGAACAACTTTAAAAGAAGCGAACGACATTATTTGGGATCATAAGTTAAATTCGCTTCCTATCGTTTCTAAAGACCAAAGACTTTGTTATTTCGTATTTAGAAAAGACTATGATACACATAAGCAAAACCCTAACGAGCTTTTAGATTCTTCTAAGCGTTACGTTGTTGGCGCAGGTATCAATACAAGAGACTATGCAGAGAGAATTCCAGCCCTTTTAGAAGCAGGCGTAGACGTTCTTTGTATCGACTCTTCTGAAGGTTTCTCTGAGTGGCAAAAGAGAACAATCGCTTGGGTAAGAGAAAACTATGGCGATACAGTTAAAATCGGTGCGGGTAACGTAGTTGACGCTGCAGGCTTTAGATTCCTTGCAGATTGCGGTGCAGACTTTATCAAAGTTGGTATTGGTGGTGGCTCTATTTGTATCACACGTGAAACTAAAGGTATTGGCCGTGGACAAGCAACGTCTCTTATCGAAGTTTGCGCAGAGCGTGACAGATATTTTGAAGAAACAGGCGTTTATATTCCTGTATGTTCAGACGGCGGTATCGTTTACGACCACCACATTACTTTATCACTTGCAATGGGCGCAGATTTCGTAATGCTCGGCAGATATTTCGCAAGATTTGATGAAAGCCCTTCTAACAAGGTTTCTATCGGTGGAACATACTATAAAGAGTATTGGGGCGAAGGCTCTGCAAGAGCAAGAAACTGGCAAAGATACGACCTTGGTGGCGATAAGAAACTTTCGTTTGAAGAAGGCGTAGACTCTTACGTTCCATATGCAGGTTCACTTAAAGATAACGTTGCAATGTCACTTTCTAAAGTTCGTTCAACAATGTGTAACTGTGGCGCGCTTACTATTCCAGAGCTTCAAGAAAAGGCAGTTTTAACACTTGTTTCTGCAACAAGTATAGTAGAAGGTGGAGCTCACGACGTAATTCAAAAAGACAAGACAAACACTGTAAAGTAAGTCTATAAGTCGATTATTAACTTAAATTTTAATTTTAGGAGATAAAATATATGCAATCAAACGTTCGTCCTAACGATATGCAAAGAATTACCACAAAGGAACTTGCAGATGCATTTATCGCTGAGCAAGTAAAAGAAATTAGAGCACAAGTAGGAGATAAAAAAGTTCTTCTTGCTCTCTCTGGTGGCGTTGACTCTTCTGTTGTTGCTGCGCTTTTAATCAAAGCTATTGGCAAGCAACTCATAAGCGTTCACGTAAACCACGGTCTTATGAGAAAGAACGAGTCTGAAAACGTAATAGAGGTTTTCCGCAATCAACTTGATGCAAATCTTGTTTACGTTGATGCAACAGACAGATTTTTGGATCTTCTTGCTGGTGTTTCAGACCCAGAAACAAAGAGAAAAATTATCGGCAAAGAGTTTATCAACGTTTTCGCTGATGAAGCTCGTAAGTTAGAAGGTGTTGAGTTCCTTGCTCAAGGAACAATTTACCCTGATATTTTAGAGAGCGTTAAGCAAGCAGAAGGCAAGAAGGCTGTTAAATCTCACCACAACGTTGGTGGCCTTCCAGATGACCTTCAATTTGAACTTGTTGAGCCAATTAAACTTCTTTTCAAAGATGAAGTAAGAGTAGTTGGCGAAGCTCTTGGCCTTCCACACGGTATGGTATACCGTCAACCATTCCCAGGCCCAGGTCTTGGCGTAAGATGTCTTGGTGCAATCACTCGTGATAGACTTCACGCTTTAAGAGAAGCAGATGCAATACTTCGTGAAGAATTTGCAAACTGTGGCTTAGCTGAAAAGGTATGGCAATATTTCGTTGTTATTCCTGATATCAAGAGCGTTGGTGTAAAAGATGATAGCCGTTACGAAGGTTGGCCTGCAATACTTAGAGCAGTTAACACTAAAGACGCAATGAGCGCAACGATTGAAGAAATTCCTTATGCAGTTCTTCACAAAATTACAGAGCGTATCACTGCAGAAGTAGAAGGTATCAACAGAGTATTATACGATATCACTCCAAAGCCTACCGGCACAATCGAGTGGGAATAATCTGCGCAAATTTTAAAGTTTAGAAGTATTTGTTCAAGGAGTTTGTTGTGAGTCGTTACACATATGAATTTGAAAGCAAAAACACAGAACTTGAAACATACGAATGGGATAACGTATGGTGGGAGCAAACGGACAGAAACGACGTCTCACGAGCGCTATATATAGGTGATTCCATATCTTGTGCTGTTCGAAACCTAGCAACGTCTTGCTCTAATAGTAAGATTCTATTCGACGGCTTTGGAACGACAAAGGCATTAGATAACCCATTTTTCTTTGATTCGATACGCTTGTTTGCTAAACAACAAAGATATCGCAACGTCATTCTATTCAATAATGGACTTCACGGTTGGCATCTTGATGATGATACGCAATATCCGTGTTACTATGAGAAAATGGTTAAGTTTCTTCTAGACGAATTTAACGATACTCCCATAGTTATAGTACTTACAACAAGCGTTACGAATACTGAAAGAGAGCAACGTGTGAAGCGCAGAAACGAAGCCGCTATAAAAATAGCTCAAAAATATGGATTGCCAATTATAGACCTTTATTCGGTTTCTGTAGAATTTTCTAATTTCCGTTCTGCCGATGGTGTGCATTTTGAAATTGATGGATATGAAAGATTTGCTAAACAAATTGTTTGCGATTTAAAAAATATCAAATTCAAATAAAAGCTACATACTGTGGGCAGTGTCAGCATGCTCAATTGATAACGGTTTTTATTTAAATTTAATCTCGCTAAGTCAAATTCTTGGCGAGATTTTTTATTTGGATTATTGCAATTGTTAAATAATTGTGATATAATTGATAAACAAAATTTATTTTGTTTAAAATGCTAGTTTATAGTGCGTTTTGGGGGCTACAATGGGCAATATTACCTACGACAATGACAATTTTTATAAAGACGGTAAAAAGCACGTAATACTTGCAGGTGCTATGCATTATTTTCGTATTCCACGTGAGTATTGGTATGATAGACTTTTAAAGCTTAAAGAATGTGGGTTTAACACGGTTGAAACTTACACCTGTTGGAATTTGCATGAGCCACGTGAAGGTGAGTTTAACTTTTCTGGCAATCTTGACGTTGTTAAATATATTGAAACGGCAAAAGAGCTTGGTCTTGACGTTATTTTGCGTCCCGGTCCATACATTTGCGCAGAAATGGATTTTGGTGGACTACCTGCATGGCTTTTAAAGTATGAAAAAATGCAACTTCGTTGCAACGACGAAACCTTCGTTTCAAAAGTAGAGCGTTATTTTAAAGTGCTCCTTGCTAAAATAAAACCACTTCTTTCTACAAACGGTGGAAACGTAACTATGATTCAAGTAGAAAACGAATATGGTAGTTACGGCAACGATAAAGAGTATCTTGCAAAAATAGTCGAGATATATAAAAAGTGTGGAATAGACTGCTTGTATTTTACGTCTGACGGCCCTGATAAGTTCGCCCTTGCAGGTGGCGCGATTGACGGTTGTCTTGCCGTTGCAAATTTTGGCTCAAAACCCGAAATGCGACTTGCAAAATTAAAAGAATTTCATCCAAATCAACCAGTTATGTGTGGCGAGTATTGGTGTGGTTGGTTTGACCATTGGTTTGAAGAGCATCATACGCGCACGGCTAAAGAAATAGCAGATGACTTTGAAGGTTTTTTCAAAATAGGAGCATCATTAAATTTCTATATGTTCCACGGTGGCACAAACTTCGGCTTTACTAACGGCGCAAATTACGACAACGTTTATCGACCAACGGTCACTAGTTATGATTACTCGTCGCCACTAAGCGAAGCAGGCGATAGAACGCCAACCTATTATGCCGTTCGTGATATTATTCAAAGGTATTACGGCAACGTTCCACCTATCACGGCAACCGAAACGAAAAAGATTGCATACGGCAAGGTTGAGCTTACTGAATGCGCAGACTTGTTTGAGAATTTAGATAGAATATCTAAGCCTATATATTCGCCAACGCCAAAATTTATGGAAGAGTTTGGTCAAAACTTCGGCTATATTTTATACCGTTCGGTTTTAAAAGGCCCACGCGAAAAACACTTAGGCGATATTAATATTGAGAACGTTCACGACCGTGCGCAAATCTTTGTTGACGGAGAGTTAAAGGGAACGTATTGCCGTTGGGCTCTTCCTGTCGATGGCGAAAAAGTGAACTGTGGCACGGACGATATGCAAAAAACTTTCAACGTTGATATTCTAGTTGAGAATATGGGACGTGTGAATTACGGAGCAAAAATTCGTGACCGAAAAGGTATAGATTCAGTAATACTTGGTATTCAAAGCCATTTTGGTTGGAATACGTATTGTTTGCCAATGGAAGATGAGCTTGATAATCTTTGCTTTAAAAAGATAGATAAAATGCCGTTAAATAAACCTTCCTTTGTAAGGGGGCACTTAGAAATTGAAGGCGAACCTTGCGATACGTTTTTGCGTTTAGACGGGTTTCACAAAGGCTTTGTTAAAATTAACGGCGTAAATATTGGTAGATACTTTAATGATGCAGGTCCGCAAAAGACTTTGTTTGTGCCTGCCCCTTTCTTAAAGTCTGGCAAAAACGAAATTTTGGTATTCGAATCTGATTCGGTAGAAAATCCAACTGTAGAGTTTTGTGCCGAGCATGATTTAGGCACAAGCAAAGGTTGTAATTTCTTGTAAAAAGTGCTTGATAGGTTGATTATTAAGTGATTTTCTTTTTGTTAATCTATTAAAATATCTAACCATATTAAAAATAAATCACAAAAAGTAAAAAAATGAGTGGAAAAAATTATTTCAACAAGTTAAAATAATAGTAAACAAAAAGATATAAGGGGAAACTCGGTTTGAAAAAATTATTAATATTTATTACGATTATTTTGTGTTGTTTTGCGTTTGTTTCTTGTAAATCTTCTAAAACTAATAACAAAGTTGGAACGACAAGTATTCCAGAGCAAGAGAGTGTAGCGAGCGAAGAAGAAAGCTTGCATGAGCATAGCCTTGTAAAAATTGAAGCAGTTAGTTCAACTTGCACTAAAAAGGGCAATATAGAACACTATTTTTGTTGGAGTTGCAGTGGTTACTTTTTAGATGCTAGTGCGGAAAATAAAATTACGCTAGAGCAAACAAAAACCGATCTTTTAAAACACAGTTGCGAAAAAGTTGAAGAGATTGCTCCAACGTGTGGCGAAAGTGGTGTAAGCGAACATTGGGTTTGTTCTGTATGTAGCGCTAAGTTTATCGATGAAGAGTGCACCCAAAGAGCGACCGCTGAGAAGTTAGAAATACCAAGCTTAGACCATAGGAGTATGGAGCACTATGAGTCAGAGCCTATTGACGGGGATAAAAACGGCACTATAGAGCATTGGTATTGCGCAGATTGTGACGGATACTTTTTAGATGCAAACGGCGAGCAAAGGGTTGAAAAGGAGGATACTGTTTTGCTTTCTGCAATTAATATTCCAGATTTTATAGTTAACGTTCCTTCCGGAAAAGACGTCGTTGTATTGCAACTTACCGACACTCAAATAATAGACGGTGCGCAATCTCGCCCAGATGTTGATAGTGGCGATAAAATTACTTATGCAACGGAGAAAATTCCTCAATACTGCTATGATTATTTAACAGAAACCATAGAGGCAACAAACCCTGATTTTATAATTATAACTGGCGATATAGTGTATGGCAAATACGATGATAACGGTAGTGTGCTTGTTAATTTTATTGCTTTTATGGAGAGTTTTGAAATCCCTTGGGCACCCGTGTTTGGTAATCATGATAACGAAAGCGCTATGGGTGCAGATTGGCAATGCGAGCAGTTTGAAAAAGCTCAATTTTGCTTATTCAAGCAAGGTGATTTAACAGGTAACGGTAATTATTCGGTTGGTATTTGTCAAGACGGGGTTTTAAAGCGTGTGTTTTATATGCTAGATTCAAACGGATGTTCAGCTGCTAGTAGCGCGTCAATGTTAAATGGTCAAACAACTTCTGCCGTTGGTTTTGGTGAAGACCAAATCGAGTGGTATACAAATCAAATACAAAGGCTTAAAGAGCTTTCTCCACAAACAAAAATATCTTTTGCATTTCATATTCAACTTGCAGTTTTTGGCGAGGCTTTGACAAAATACGGCTTTGATAACAGTAAGAAAAATCAAGAGATACACATTGATTATCTTGAGAATAAAAGTGAAGGAGATTTTGGCTATATAGGTAGACAAATGAAGGATGCTTGGGACGTTTCGAAGAGATTGTTTAACGGTATGAAGGCTTTGGGCGTAGACTCTATTTTCGTAGGACATGAGCATTGTAATAATTCAAGCGTCGTTTATGAAGGCGTGCGTTTGCAATACGGTCAAAAATCTAGCGAATACGACAGGTATAATGCCGTTTCGGCGGAAGGTAAAATTGTAGAAACTGCAATTTGGAAAAAGGTTGGAACTCCATACGTTGGTGGTAGTGTTATAGTGTTATCTTCTACAAATGGAGATATTATAAATTCTTACAATTACTACTGTAATGATGCAGACAAACTTGTAAATCACGATTATTATAACTAAGCAAAATAAAAGTAAAACCCCTTGATAGGTTGATTATCAAGGGGTTTTTGCTTGTTTTATATTTAGTTTTGTTTAAATTTTGTAGATTTTGCAACGTCTGGGTTAAAGCCGACTTCTGTGTTGTCGCACGTTCTGCATCTAAGTGCTTCAATTGGGTTTTCGCTCGTTTCAAAGCGGTAGTCGTTGCCGTTTTTCTTAATATAGTTTTCAATTACCTTATGCGAAGCCATATCCTTTATAGGGCAGTTTATCTTTGGGTTATAAGTGAAAAATCTTGATTCTTTTTCTAAAGAAGAAACGTCTTTATAATCTTCTAAATCGCCAGTATACTGAACGGTGTTGGCAATGATATTTTTAACGTAGTCGATATTAGAGTGGAGAGAGAGTGGCTCCGGAAATTCAGGGTCTAAAATAACTTCGCTATAATCTTTCTTAGAATACTTCTTTAAAAGCTCAACTGCACCGTGGAGATGAGAAAGTTCCATTTCAAAGAAATGCTCCCAAATCTTCTTTATATTTTTGTCAGTTTCGGTCATATAGTTAGACCAATATACAAAGCACTCGGTATATTCGTGCCAAAGGTTACACTCTAGCCAGTCAGGTGAAGTGTCTATAAGCGCGCCGTATTGAGTTACGTGCTCTTCTTCAACTAGGCAAATTTCTTCAAACAACTTTCTGCCTAAGTCGTTTATATAAAAGGCAGATTGGTTCATATAATAGTTCATTGTTTGCTGTTCGGCAGCAGTAATTATCATTGTATTTAGCACCGTTTGAGTAGACGCTTTTTTGCCGTTTATGCACCTTTTAACGTTGTCTACTGGGTGACGGTGGTGTGCAACCGTTGGTCTTGCAGGGGTAATTTCGGTATAGCCACCAACAAGCCTTTCTGCATGCACTCCGTAATCCATATCGAGAAGATTTGAGTATCTATATAAGTGGTCAAAGTCTTCAAGTAAGGCAAAATCCAATGCTTTTTTAACGTAAAAATCGCTTTCCTTTTGAGCCATTTCGGCAGTTAAGTCAACGGCTAATTGCTCGTAAGTTATAGTTGTTTCTAAAACCGTTTCGTCAACCGGCTTTAGGTTTACGATTTTTTGTTGCTGTTGCTTTTCTAAAAATCTGGTTAAGGCAATATCTCTTCTTAAATCGGTATTAGAGATATTTCTGTGCATTTGGTGAGAAAACCAGTTTGCTTCCCATTCTGCGCCCGCCGCCAAAATAATTCTTGTTTTGGTGTAAGGGTCTGTTTCGTTTTTGTCGTAAGCTTTAGGGTATAGCTCTTTAAAAGATTGCAAGTAACTCTCTTGCGCGTTTGCTTTTTCCTTAAACGGATTCATATATTTTACTCCTTTTATTCCCAAACGGGTTTTGAATAAAATTTTACCCTTTAAAAAAGTTTTTAAACGTGATAGATAAAAAGAGCAATAAAAAATCGCCGACAATGTGCTGTCAGCGATTTTAACAAATTATTCTTCTTCTTTTTCTTCCATTTCTTCTTCAGTTTTTATTGCAACTTTAACTTCAAGAACTTTTCTCAAATTACGTTTGACAACTGTAATTTCAAGGTTGTTATAATCAAACGTCGCGCCTATAGAAGGTATTTCGCCAAAGCGCTCTATAACCCAACCAGAAACGGTGTTAGAATCCCATTCTTCGTCTTCTTCTTGCTCGAAAAGTTCGCAAAAATCAGCAAGCTCTGCATTTCCGTCAACAAGATAGGTCGAATCGTCTACCTTAGTAAAGTAGTTTACAACTTCGTCGTGCTCGTCCCAAATTTCACCTACTAATTCCTCTAAAATATCTTCTAAGGTTACTATGCCGAGCGTTCCACCGTATTCGTCCAAAACGGTTGCCATATGCACCTTTTGCTTTTGAAGTGTTCGGAGAAGAACGGATATTTTCATATGCTCTGTGGCGATTGCCATAGATGTTATAAGACCTTTAATGTTTTTAGTTCCTTTTAAGTATGCGTTAAAGAAGTCCTTTTCGTGAATCATACCGATAATTGTATCGATAGAATTTTTATAAACGGGAAGTCTAGAGAATCCGTTTTGCAAAAAGACGTCTTTAATTTCGTCCATAGTCGTATCTATGTCTACGGCTACAACGTTTACTCTAGGAACTAAAATATCGCCAACTTCAACGTCGTTAAATTCAATAGCGCCAGAGATAAGCTCTGTTTCGCTTTCGTCTAAAGTGCCGTCTTCACTTGCTTCTTCAACGTAGGTTAAAAGTTCTTCTTCTGTAATAACGTCAATATTTTTAAACTTAAATACCTTTGTGAGAAGTAACTTCCAAGCAGTAAAGAAAATATTTAAAGGGAAGAGTATAACTACAAAAAACGATATTATGCTACCTGCAATGCAAGCAAACTTTTCTGGCACTTCTTTTGCAATAGTCTTTGGGGTGATTTCGCCAAAGATGAGAACTGCAACCGTAGTCGCTGCAGTTGTAACCGTTGCAGCAAGGCTTGCAGACATAATAAGTTTTGCAAACATAAGCCCTGCAATAGTCGTCATTGCGATATTTACAATGTTATTTCCGATTAATATCGTAAACAAAAGTCTATCGTAATTTTCAGTTAAATTAAGGGCTCTTTTAGCAGATTTTTTACCATCTTCAGCAAGAATTTTAAGCCTTGCCCTGTTGGCTGACGTAAAGGCCGTTTCTGTTGCCGAAAAGAATGCTGAAAGTAAAATAAGTGTAATTATCGCTATTAAATAACCAGCGATAAAGTTCGCAGGAGGGGGTTCCGTGTCCATATATAACTCCTTGATAAAATTTACTTGCTATTTAGCAAATAATGGTATGTATTATAGCACAAAATTCGCGGTATGTAAACTGTTTTAGGCTTGTTAAGTGTTAAAACAATGAAAATGTGGTAAATTTGGGCTGTAAAATTGACAAATCAAAAACAAAAGCGTATAATTCAATTTATTAAAATTTAAAGGAGAAAATTATGCCTTTTTCAACTTATTTAGAGTCTAAGAGAGCAGAGCTTAAAGAGCTCGTTGGCTATCTTGGTGAAAAATTCGGTTACGTAAGCGTGTTGGGAACAGACTGTCAGGCAACCGTGTATATGGCAAACAAGAACGCTCAATCCGTGCGCGACGGTTCTGGCGAATGTGGCTTTGTAGTAAAAATGCACGACGGCAAGGCTTTTTATGAATATTCATTAAGCGAGATTGGTGGAGATATAAAAGCTTTAGCAAATAAAATCTTTAACGACGTAAAATTAGCAGACGGCGTTCAAACGGTAGATGGCACGATTGTTAATGACGAGCCACTTAAACAATCTTTCGTAAGAGAATCAGATTTTTCTAACTACACAGACGAAGAGCTTTTAGCTTTTTGCGTTCAACTTAAAGATGAAATTTTAGCAAAGGACCAAAAGGTTGTAAACGCTATGGTATATCTTCAACCATACACCGTTTCTAAAATCTTTATTTCTAAAAATAGGGAACTCGACCAACATTACGGTTGGGTAAACGGAATGTGCATGGCAACCTATTTCGACGGAAAGATGGTTCAACCAAGAGAAGGTAGACATTATTACCTTTTAAGCGACGTTTTAGAAAATCTTCCTAAAAAGGTGGATAAGCTTTTAGATAAGGCTCGCCATTTGGCAAAGGCTACGCCAATTACACCAGGTGTTTATGACGTTATAACGGATAGTTCTATTACAGGGCTTATTGCTCACGAAGCGTTTGGTCACGGCGTAGAGATGGACCAATTTGTAAAGGAAAGAGCGCTTGCTAGAGAATACGTAGGCAAATACGTAGCATCGCCAATTGCTAATATGCGTGACGGGGCTGCATCAACTCTTTCGGCTGCATCGTATTTCTTTGACGACGACGGCGTTTTAGCGCACGATACTCAAATTATTAAAGACGGAATACTCGTTACGGGCATTTCAGATCTCGTTTCCGCATCGGTGCTTGGAACAGAGCCTACTGGTAACGGCAGAAGAGAATCTTATAAGAGAAAGGCATACTCTCGTATGACTAACACTTTCTTTGAAAAGGGTAACGATAAACTCGAAGATATGATAAAGTCTATAAAGCACGGATATATGCTTTTTGAAACTAACAACGGTATGGAAGACCCTAAAAACTGGCAAATTCAATGCACGGCAGAATACGGCATAGAAATAGTTGACGGCAAATTAACCGAAAATTACGTTTCGCCAGTAGTTATGAGTGGTAGCGTGCCAGAGCTTTTAAAATCAATCTCAATGGTTTCTGATGATTTTGAAGTTATTGGCGCAGGTAGTTGTGGTAAAGGTTATAAAGAATGGGTTAAAGTGTCCGACGGTGGACCATGTTTAAAGGTTAAGGTGAAGCTCGCATGATAGATATTGTAAAATTGTTAAAACAAAATAAAGATATAACTGATTTTAAGGTAAATTCAACCTATAGCGAAACTTACGAAAACTTTTACGTTAAAGGCAAACTTGAAACGGTTAGAGCAACTTCTACCGAAGATGCAGTAGTTACCGTTTACGTTGACGGAGAAAACGTTAAAGGCGATTCTTCTTTCTCTGTTTACGCATCAATGACCGAAGAAGAAGTTGCTAAAAGGATAGATTCGGCGGCAAAAAGAGCAAAGCTTGTTAAAAACAAGCCTTATGATATTCCAGTAGGCGATAAGCTAGACGTTGCTATTTCTTCAAACTTTACGGCTTACGAGCCTTGCGAACTTGCAAAGATGATTGCAGATGCAGTTTTTAAAGCAGACTGCTACGAAAACGGCTCGATAAACGCGTTGGAAATTTTTATCTATAAAGAAAAATCTTCCGTTGTAAATAGTAGGGGTGTAGATAAATCGCAAGTTAAGTATCGCGCTATGATAGAAGCTATTCCTACTTGGACTGAAAACGGCGAATCCGTTGAGCTTTACGAAGCTTATCATTTTACCGATTTTAACGCAGAAGAAATTACTGCCGAAATCGACGAGAGAATGAGAGAAGTTAGAGATAGGCAAGTTGCCGTGAAAAAAGAGCCTTGCACGGCAAACGTTGTTCTTCCTGCAAGAGAAGTTTCACGTCTTATTGGCGAGATAGTAGATAATCTTCATTTCTCAACAGTATATTCGCATGCAAACGTTTTCTCTAAGGGCGATTCTATTCAAAAGGAAAGAACTGGCGACGTTATAAACGTTACTATGTGTCACGAAATCGAAGGTAGCAGATTTTCTGCAGTATTCGATGGCGACGGTGTAACCTTAAAAGATAAAAAGGTTATTGAAAACGGAGAGATTAAGGCTTATTATGGTGGACACAGGTTTGGCTCTTATTTGGGCGAAGATATAACGGGTGAACTTAGATGTGTAAGCCTTGAAAAAGGTAGCTTAACCGAAGAAGAAATTGCTAAAGAGCCTTACTTTGAGTGTGTTTCGCTCTCTGGGTTGCAACTTGACCTTTATAACGATTATATAGGTGGAGAAATCCGTCTTGCGTATTATCACGACGGCGAAAAGAAAGTGCCTGTAACAGGTATTTCTATGAGCGGTAAATTAAGCGACGTTTTAAATACTCTTCGTTTAGCAGAAAAGGTTGCTCAAAAAGATAACTATCAAGGACCTGAAAAGGCACTACTCAAAAACATTTCAATAATTTAAGTATAAAGGGCTTTGCTTTTGCAATGCCCTTTATTTTTTTGTTCCTATTGACAAGTCTTGGTGAATATGATATAAATATATCATAAAGAATTGCTACAATTTGACGGTTGGGCTATATGGTCGACGTTTTGTCTATGTAAATTTTGCAAAAAGTATTGACTAAAAATTTTATTGTGATATAATAAAAGAAAAAGGCTGAGATGCAATCTCACAAATGGCAAAAAGGAGATAAAAATGAAAAGATTACTTAAAAGTTTGTTGGCAATGATGCTTTGCGTTATCTTGCCTTTATCAGTAATGGCTTGTAACAAAAAAGACCCACAAGATAAACAACCTAAGCCTGTGGCTATCGTTGCAGTTGACGGTGTAAACGTTCAAAATGTTATCGAAGCGTTAGGCCCTATAAGCGAAAGCGAATATTTGACTATAAACGTTGATTTTGGAATGTCAAGCACTGAGGTTTATGATGACAACACTGAAATGGAAGCAACGTCTTTTTCTGCTGAGTTCAAAGTAAGAAAGACTAGTAGTGGCTATGATTTTATAGCAAGAATTGTTGATGAATCAATGGATACGTATACGTATGAAGCTCCAAACAGCGACTTATGTATAGTTTTATACTACGTAAACGGAAGAATGGTTGTGGCATATGAAATGGCAGGTCAAGTGATTTCTGCTATGGAAGCAGGCGGCAAAATGACTTTTAACGGTCTTATAAACGAGTTAAATAGAGAGATTGCTAACGATCCAGAAGTTCGTCAAATATACGAGCAAATAGTTGCCATGACAGAAGAAGTTAAGGCGCTTTTTGAACAAGGCGTTATGGCTAATCTCAATGAAGAGCTTGATATCGATCTTGCAGAAGACGTAAATAATGCTTTTGCTTATTTCAAAGCAAATAGCCATGAAACGTTGTTTGATTTATTCCTTAAAGAAGCAGGAATAGAAAAAACTGTAGCTGAAGTTGAAGAAATTATTTTTGCAGTTGTAGACGAATTGTGCGCAGATAACCCAACTCTCTCTCAATTTATTGGTAGAGTAGTTGCAGTTATTAACGAAGACCTTGCCCCAGAAGAGCAAATTAACCTTCGTGAAATATGTGACGCAATAGAAGCTGAAGGTTTAAACGTGACAGCTCTTTGTCAACTCGTTAACTATATTGCAGGCGAAGAAATTTTATACGAGCCACAAGAAGAAACGTCATTGTTTGAATATTTAGACAATTTAGCATCTGCAATTAGAGTTGATCAGCTCGCTCAAATGATTCTTGCAGAAGAAGATGCAACTGTTACGGATTTAGTTGCAGACTTTTTAAACACTGCAAAGAAGGCAACTCTTTGCGACGTTGCATATGAAATACTTGAAATGGACGTTTCGGTTTTAGACTTTGCTGCTGAAGAATTATGGGCAAGTGCCACCTTAAAGACGGACAGCCAAAGCAGACTTACAAGCTTATCTTTAGAATACGCTGTTGACGTTTCAATACAAGAAGGGGAATATGATCAACTTATAATATCTAGCATGGCAAACTTAGAACTTACAATTTCTTACGATAAGTTTACAACAGAAATGGTTATTCCACAAAAAGTGCTCAATGCAATTTAAAATTTGGCGAGAATAACAAAGTTGAAAATAAAAATTTAAGGGCTACCACAAGGTAGTCCTTATTTTTTGCCTTTTTATATAAATGCATTTTGCTTTTGCAAAGAGTTTTGTGAAAACGTTGCTACGCGCGCGCTTTATACTTAAAGTATAATAATTTATGCTAATTTGTAAATAAAAATTAAAAAAACTTGTTTAAAACATAATATTGTGCGTTAAAATGGTTGACTAAGCAAATTAAAAGTGTTAAAATGAACGGGATAATGGTATGGTCTGCTAAGGGAAAATTACGCCCTTTTGCAAAATCAACCGTTTTTCAATTAGCTTCTTTAAACGGGTTAGGGTCCGTTTTCAGAATATTCCACTAATATAAGGAGGTAAAGAAATGCCAACTATTAACCAGCTTATTAAGCAGGGAAGAGTTACTGCAAGGGAAAAGAGCAAGTCTCCAATTATGAACAGCTGTCCTCAAAAAAGAGGCGTATGTCTTTCGGTTACTACTACTTCTCCTAAAAAGCCTAACTCAGCTTTACGTAAGATTGCAAGAGTACGTCTTACAAACAAGCAAGAAGGTACCGTGTATATTCCAGGTGAAGGACACAACCTTCAAGAGCACAGCTCAGTTCTCATTCGTGGCGGCAGAGTAAGAGACTTGCCAGGTGT
>JBGUUU010000076.1:0-4967 GCA_045133775.1 Christensenellaceae bacterium | reverse complement strand
CATAACCCCGAAATCGGGGGAAATATTCAGTTTTGACCTTTGGGTCCGTAGACCAACGCTCTATCCAGCTGAGCTAACGGCGCATATTTAAGGGAAAAGATTAACTCTTCCCTTAGCCTACATATTATATTACTTTAACGAGAGTTTGTCAAACGTTTTTTACCATTGACAAACTTTTTATTTTAAAGATATTTTTTTACTATTGCGTTCATTTCATCCAATTTAGAAATCATATCTTTTGCTAGTGCAAGTTGACATCTTGCTCTATCTAAATTGTGATTTTCATGCTCTACCTTAAAATACTTATCCCCGTCGATATAGTCGGTTAAAAATCTCATTCCACATTCAACGGTCATAGTTACTGCGCCAAGCGCTAAAGTATCTTTTTCGTATTGGTTTAAGGTGTGCCCAACAGTTTGAACAAAACCCCTTGTAAACGCTTCGTATTTAGCCATATCGAGCTTAACTTTGCTAAGGTCTGTTTCATCTTCTTTACAGGTATTGCCTGCAAAACGGATAGAATCGCCAAAGTCAAAAGCCACAAGCCCCGGCATAACCGTATCAAGGTCGATAACAGCTAAATTTTCAAACGTTTTTTCATCAAACAAAACGTTATTACATTTTGTGTCGTTATGAGTAACCTTTAAAGGAAGTTCGCCACGTCTTTGCATTTTATACATTGTAGTAGCAATTTCTTCAAGGCTTAAATACTCTTCAATTTCTGCCAAAACGCTATCTCTTCTTCCGCTTTCGTTTTTTTCGATACTCTCTTTAAAAGTTTGGTATCTTTTAACGGTGTTGTGGAAGTGTGGAATTGCAATGTGCAAGCTCTTTACAGGGTAATCTGCTAAGTGCATTTGGAAATTACCAAAAGCCTTGCCTGCTTCTTCTAAAACAGTTAAATTGTCAGTTTCGTTAAAGGTAACAGAATTATCTATATAGCGACAAAGACGCCAAAACGAGCCTTTTTCGCCTACGATATAGTAGTTGCCGTCATCAACGTTTTTATAATAGTGCAAAACGTATCTTTTAGCGCTTGAACCGCCTTGCTTTATTTTTGCCCTAATATATTCCGTTACCGACGAAATGTTATCCATTACCTGTATAGGATTTTTGAAAACGTAGGTGTTAAGCCTTTGTAAAATGTAGTCTTTTTCTTCACCATCTCTAAAGAAAAACACCTTATACGTCGTGTTAATATGGCCGTTGGTTACAACCTCATATCTAAGGTATTCGCCTTCTATTCCAAATTTTCGGCAAAGGAATTCTATTTTCTTATCCATGTCGATCCTTTAAATCTCCCATATCTTGTCAACTAATTTAATTTATTTTCAGTTGACTTACTATATTAGTATACCATATCTTATGAACAAAGTAAAGCCTTTTGCCACATTTAAATTTTGCGCAAAATTTACAAACAAAAAGAGCCAACTAACAAAAACCTTAGCAAGCTCTTTTGTATTGATTATCTTTCTAAATCTATTGCAAAGTCGCAAATTTGCGCCTTGCCGTCTTTTATAAGCAAGGTCTTAAGCTCGTATTTACCAAACGTAAGATTTACGTTTACACCGTCTATAAGCGCGTTAATCGCCTTTTTCTCTGGCGAATTGTTAAAGAGCCTTATCTCTTTACCTGTCTTAACTTTTCTATTTGCAACAAGCGTAATATCTTCTGGAATATTCCATTTTGCTTGGCTTTCTCTGCCCTTACCGTGTGGGAAGAATACAAGTGCAAATTGCTTTTGGTTAAATGCAGTTGCAAAG
Organism: Christensenellaceae bacterium; assembly: GCA_045133775.1. Classification (GTDB taxonomy): domain Bacteria; phylum Bacillota; class Clostridia; order Christensenellales; family Borkfalkiaceae; genus UBA10281. The sequence continues at coordinate 3,204 of JBGUUU010000076.1, read as the reverse complement.
CTTTCTTCCTTGCCTTCTTCAACGTAACCTATACGATAGTTAAAGGTATGCCAACCAATTTCGATAGGAGCGATAAATCTTGTATAGTCGATAAGTGGTCTGTCGCCAATTAAGTGCGCGCAATACATAGAGCCGTTTAAAAGCGTCATATAAGCGCCTGTTTCGTCACCTACTGCAGAGAAAGTGCCGTCGTTTGCAACGGTAAGTCCGCCACCAAGACGCATAAATCTATGCATTGGCTTTTCCCTATAATCAAAGGTAAGATCTTCAACGCCTAAAGTTAAAGCAACCTTTGCAGACTTTTCGTTTTCAAAACCAAGTCTTATACCCTTAAGCTTATCGCTATTTAATATATTGCAAGTAACGTCTACGTAAGGAAGATTTTTATAGATTTTGTATAAAAGTCTTAACTCAAAACCTTCTCTTTTAAACAAGCTTTCAACCTGTGTTAAAACGTCGCCGTCTTGTGTAATTCTACAATTTTCTACGCCCTTGAAAAGCTCTTCTTCGCCTGTTGCAAGAGAAATTCTTCTCATACCTGTTCCCATAGTTTTATCGGCAAAGCCCCAAGGGTCTGCGCTATCGTCGAAAATGTAAGGAACAAACATATCGCCTACTACAAGCTCTTTACCGCCTACTATATAGCTTGTAATAAGACCTTTTTTCTTGTCAATTACAACGGTTTTATGCTCGTCTTTTATCTCAATAAATTCAGGGGTTACGACTGGTGCAAGAACCTTTGGAACAACCTTGATATGAAGGTCAACTCTCGTAATCTCCATTGCCTTTAATTTAACTTCTAAAGCAACTCTCTTTCTTCTATCGTAGTTAATGTTGCTAAGCTCTTTAATAGCTTGACAAGGCACTTGCTCATCACCAACGAAAGCCGTAATTTCATACTTTCTTTCGTCGTCGCAAATAGCATCCATAAGCAAGAATTCAGCTTCTGTAGACGTAAGATAATTGTATGGATTTGGGTTAAAGATGAATATTGGGAAAGTTCCTTCTTCTGCCTTTTCAAAATCTTCCGTCAAAGTGAAAAAGGCTTTAAGCTTGATATTATCTAAAATTTCTAAAGCGTGTTCGCCCTTTTTAAGCGCTGACCTTTCGCCGTCTTCTGCGCAAGTTCCAGATAAAATATCGTGGAATTCAATAAACGCCATATCGCGCATAACTTCATCAAATTCCTTTGTGTAGTCTGGCATACCCTTCAACGAATCTGCCGCACTCACCATTTTTTCGGTTAAATAAAGCGTGTTTTCAAGCTCTGCATGTCTGCGCTTTACCCTTGCCATTGAAGAATAGCACTTAATAAAGATATTGCCAAGCGTTTCTTTTATTTCAAACTTAGGGTCAACCTTTTCAAAATATGCTTCCGGATAAGAATGGATTACCTTGTATTCTTCCGTATTCATCATTTTTTCAATATCTCTAAGGTCTTTTCTAGAAGGACCACCACCGTGGTTACCTACGCCCCATAAAATAAGCGCGTAATCCCTTTCGCCTAAAAGCTTTAATTTTTGGCGAATATTCTCTTCTGCATGTCCAAGTGGCGAACAGTAAATAGTATCGCCGTCCATTCTAAATACTTTGATAGCAGAATCGTCATAACCCACCCATTTGAAAGGATTTTCTTCTAAATGGAATCTATCTTCCATAGGACGGCAAACGATATAACTATCGTATCCACAAACCTTTAAAGCTTGAGTTAAGCCCCTTGGATGACCGAAGGAGTCAAAGTTAAGAGCCGTTGTAGAGTTTACGCCGAACTTCTCGGTAAAATACTTTTTACCAAGATATGCTTGACGGATAATACTCTCACCTGTAGGCGCAACGACGTCTGGTTGAAGATACCAACCACCCATAATACGCCACTTACCACTATGAACAAGCTTTTTAATTCTCTCAAAAAGCTCAGGGTCAAATTTCTCTATGAATTCATATAAAAGAGCTTCGTTATGACAGAAAACGTAGTCAAACTCTTCTGCTAATTCTACTGCAGAATAAAAAGTTGAAATAGCTTCACTTGCACCTTCTGGCCAATCCCACATCCAAACAGGGTCTAAATGGGCATTGCAAACAAGATGTAATTCTTTCATTATATACTCCTTTGTTGTAAGTATCTTTGCGTGTATACCTTTAAAATTTATTTAACTTAGATATTATATCATATTTTTTTTATTATTGCTAGCCTTTTCTTTAAAATTTTTATTTAAACTTGCACTTATCTAACCTTTAAAACATACTAAATAGAATTATCTTTAAAAACTTTGTCCAGGTGGTCTTGATTTTGAAAAAATACGTAGTAAGATATGGTTAGGTAAACGAAAAGCCCCTAGTTTACCGACTGCGCCAAAATAAAATATAGGAGGGAAGAACTATCGAAAGATTTTATTTAAAAGAAAGGTCAAAAACACTTGCCTTTAAACTATCGCCCAAACTTCCTTCGGGGTTTTTCTCCCCAAAAAGGAAGGTAGAAGAAAATGGAACACGTTTTTACAATTCTGTCGCAAGAATTCGGCTTGCAGACGGTAATAAAAGCTGTGATAGTGTGCATTGTGATGATGGTAGTTAAAAAGATCAAGCCAAACCTATCCCCTAAGGTTGAAGTTGTTATAAGGCTTGCACTATCGGTGCTAATACACGTATTGTTTACAGTTATTACTAAAGGCGAATTTTTAGGTGCTACAAAAGACGTAATGTGCATTTGCGGTGTGTCTATGATATTTTCGCAAATAACGGCAAAAGGCTATGACAAGAACAAGCTAGAACAATCTTTAAAGCCCTTTTTGCCCGATTTTGACTTAGACAAAATAGACGATAGCGCCAACCAGACGGAAAAAGAAGAAAACATTGTAGCAAACGAGCTTATTGAAGAAGAAAAAGAAAGATTTTCAATAAGAAACTAATCAAAAAGGGATTTGGCAAAGCCAAATCCCTTTCAAAAACAAAAAAATTAAAAAGGAGATCATTTATAATGAAACATAAAGAAAACTTTATAATCACACAAGAAATATATAAAAAGATATATACCCCAAGCTTAAATGGCGAATTAGGTGGTTTAACAAAATACACGTGGACAACCGACAACTCACTAGACTATTATAAAACAGCTAGCGATTACCGATTGAAGATTGAAATTGGCTCTATTTCGAACGACATAACTAGCTATTACGATAAGGTTGCATTAGTACTTACAAGTAA
>JBGUUU010000075.1:0-2231 GCA_045133775.1 Christensenellaceae bacterium | reverse complement strand
AGTTAAAATTGGCATATCTAAATTTTGCAAAACGGGCGTATAAGTCGATTATTAACCAAAAAGACGAGTATTTAGCTAGTCAAAAGCTTGCAAATTCGATAGGGTTTTCAGTAGAAGATAGTAGCGACGTTTTTGCAAAAGACGTAAAGTCGATAGGTGGAAAATATTGCTTTAGCTTATATAGGGGCGATGAGTTTAAGTGCAAAATAGAGCTTTCCGTTTACGGCAGGCATAACGTTGAAAACGCGCTAGCCGCGGCGACTTGCGCTTTAGCTCTCGGCATTGACGTAAAGCATATTAAAAAAGGACTAAAGAATTTTAAGGGCGTCGTGAGAAGATTTGAAGAAATAGGCGAGATAAACGAAGGGGTTGTGGTTGCAGATTACGCTCATCATCCAGACGAAATTCTGGCGTGTTTAAAAACTGCAAAGGAAGTTTGCAAGGGTAAATTGTTCGTTGTTTTTCAACCGCATACCTATTCTCGCACGATATATTTAAAAGAAGAATTTATAAGGACTTTAAGTCAAATAGAAAATCTATCCCTTTTTAAAACGTTTTCAGCTAGAGAGAATTATAAAAAGGGTGGTAGCGCTTACGATTTGCATTTACAGCTTGCCAATAGCTGCTATTTTGAAGACGTAAATTCTATGTTTGCCTGTTATAAAAATAGTATGTCAAAAAACGATATGCTACTGATTTTGGGCGCAGGAGATTTATATTATAAGGTAAAAGAAAAAATGAATTAGCGCAAATAAAAATCGCTCTCCTTTAGGAGAGCGATTGTATTAGTATTTAGCCTTAATCTAATAAGTTTACAAGAATATTATTAACAGGCTTTTTATGTTCAAAATCACTTATCATTTTGTCAACTTCAGTTTCAATATCCTTCATTTTAGTAGTAGGAAGAGAGTAAACCGAAAGGTCGATAGCCTTATTTGCCAAAAGGTTAATTGCAGCCAAATAGTTGCCGTATCCGTTGTTTACACAGCTTGTATTATTTTGCTTAGCCATAGCAGTATTCATTGGAATTTTAAGGTTAGGATAAGAGTATCCTGCAAATACAACAGGAGCATTGTGTGAAGCAATTTTATAAGCAAGGTCTGTGCTAATGCCTGATCTTGTAAGGTAAACAACGCTATTTGCCATTCTGCCACCTGTTAAGGTAGCAATTTCTTTTTCAGGTTTGTTAGATGCTGAAATAGTGTAGTAAATACCAGACTTTTTAACTGCTCTAAGGTTAGACTCTTTATCGTCTACAATAATAGGCACGGCTTGATAGTAAATTAAAATTTGACCTAAAATAGATGCAAACACGCCACCGCCGATAATTGCAACGTGCGAACTTTTTTGGACGTTGAGTTTATCTATTATTGAAAGGGCGAGAGCAACGTATTCAACGTATACTGCATCCGAGTCTTTAACGCTTGCAGGAAGTGCAAAGACGTTAGAAACGTTAGTAACGGCGAAATCCTTTAAAAAGCCGTCTCTATTTTTGCCGGCTATACCAAAATTGTAGCAGTTTTCTGGGTGACCAGATTCACAAGCAGGACATTCGCCACAAGGCTCGATAGAAGATAATACAACTCTGCTTCCCTTTGAAATAAAATCGTGTGGTTGAGCAGTTTCGGTTATTTGACCTACTGCGTGTCTGACAGGGATTATAGGTAATTGCACGGATTTGTCTTCACCGCAAATATACGCAACGTCATCTTCCGTTACAAGCGCTCTTATAAGCTTAATTTTAACGCTATCAAGCCCTGCTAAAAGTTCTTGGTGTTTAGTTTTTTCAATTTTACCAAACTCGGTTACTTTCCAACCAATCATAATTACCCCTATATTTGAATAATGTATTTAAAGTATAGTATATAAAAATTTTTTTTGCAAGTAAAAACAACGATTTGCTTGGGTAAAAGCGACTAAAAACCCCAAAAAAATAAAAAATACTTTTTTTGATGATAATTTTTTGTTTTCACACCTTTAAACGTTTGACACGAGTAATAAAATAATATATAATATGTTAGCATAAAAATCTTGTGAGGTGAAAAAATGAAAGCGGAATTACATCCTAACTATAAAATTGTCACCGTTCAGTGTGCTTGCGGAGAAACATTCCAGACAGGTACTACTAAAAATGTCGATGTTATTAAAGTAGATATTTGCAGTAAATGCCATCCGTTCTTTACCGGCAAGCAGAAACTTGTTGATACTGGCGGACGCGTTGATAAATTCAA
>JBGUUU010000074.1:0-8492 GCA_045133775.1 Christensenellaceae bacterium | reverse complement strand
GAAAACCGCAAAAAACTGGTGGATACTATAAAAGGTTTTACTATGAAACCATCATCTCTTAGAGATTTAAATGAGGCAATCGTAACGGCAGGCGGTGTAAGCACTAAAGAAATCAATCCAAAAACTATGGAAAGTAAGCTCGTAAAAGGGCTATATTTTGCAGGCGAAGTCATCGACGTTGATGCTCTCACAGGTGGCTTTAATATAACCGTTGCAGCATGTACAGGATACGTTGCAGGCAACTCGTAAATTTATAAAAAGGGGACAAAAATTATGATCAATATTGCATTAGACGGCCCAGCAGGAAGCGGAAAATCAACCGTTGCAAAGGCATTATCAAAAGAGCTTGATATTTTATATTTAGACACAGGCGCTATGTATAGAGCGTGTGGTTTAAAGTGTGTTAAAATGGGTGTATCAGTTAAAGATGAACAAGCAGTTTCAGCATTTATCAATGATATAAACCTTAAAATTGAATATAAAAATGGTGCGCAAGTTACTATTTTAGATGATGAAGACGTATCTACGGCAATTAGAAGACCTGAAGTTTCTATGCTCGCATCAGACGTTTCTGCTCTTAAATGCGTAAGGCTTAAAATGGTTGAAATGCAAAGAAAAATAGCAGAGTCTTTAAACTGTGTTTTAGACGGAAGAGATATCGGATCGTTTGTTCTTCCTAACGCAAAATACAAATATTTTGTAACGGCAGAAAGCAAGGTAAGAGCAGAAAGACGTTATAAAGAACTTATCGAAAGGGGAACACCTGTTGAATTTGACGCTTTGCATGAAGAAATTAAGCAAAGAGATTATAACGATAGTCACAGAGATTTTGCACCGTTAAAGCAAGCGGAAGATGCAATCGTTGTGGATACTTCAAACATGACTGTAGAAGAGGTTGTAAATTTCATTTTATCAGACGTAAGGAGCAGATAAAATATGTTTCATAAGATATGCAGAAGGATAGTTTTTCCTTTTTTTAAGCTATTTTATCGAGTAAAAATTAAAGGCATAGAAAACTTGCCAAAAGACAAGAGTTTTATTATCGTTTCTAACCATTTAGGCATGGTAGATTGCTTTGCTTTAGCGTCATTGTTTAAGCAAAAAGTTTATTTTATGGCTAAAAAAGAGCTTTTTAACAAAAAGGGTAAAGCTAAATTTATAAGATGGCTTGGCGGTATTCCTGTTGATAGAGAAAAACTTGATATTACAACCATTAAAGAGTGCTTTAAAACGATAAAAAACGGTGACGTTTTAATTGTTTTTCCAGAAGGAACTAGAAATAGAAAGGCAGACGAAATCGACCTTCTTCCTTTAAAGGGTGGCGCAAGTCTTATTGCCTTTAAATCCGGCGTTCAAATCGTGCCTGTAGGCATGGCTAAAAAGTATAGAATTTTTAGAAAAAATTACATTTGTATTGGCGAAGCATACGACTATTCGGCATATCAAGGACAAAAGCTTTCTGCAGAACTTACAGACGAGCTTACTGAAGATATGTCAAACCGTATAAAAGGGTGTATTTTGCAAGCTAGAGATTTTGCTAAGGTGTCAAAGAAATGAATGTAATATTGGCGAAAAGTAGTGGTTTTTGCATGGGTGTAAAGCGCGCTGTTGATACTGCTAAAACCGTATATGGAAAAGGCGTCTACGTGCTTGGCGAAATTATACATAACGAAAGTGTAATAAAAGACATAGAAAGTTTAGGAACAACCTTTATAAATTCTATTGACGAGATAGAAGAAGGAACGTTAATTATTCGCTCTCACGGTGTTGGTAAGGCTGTTTTAAACGAGCTTGAAAATAAACCGATTAAGGTTATAAATTGCACGTGTCCGTTCGTTATAAAGACTCAAAAGATAATTGAAGAGCATTACTTAAAGGGTTTTCGCATATTAATTGCAGGGGAGAAAAATCATCCTGAAGTTATTGGTCTTAACGGCTGGTGTGACAATACGGCTACGATAATTGACGAAAATTATCAAGACGTAGAGATTAATGAAGATGAAAAAATATGCTTAGTATCGCAAACAACCTATTCTGCGTTAAAATTTGAAAAAATATTGGATTTTTTTAATAAAAAAAGACTAAAAACGCTTGAAATTTTTAAAACTATTTGCTATACTACTAGAGAGCGTCAAGAAGAGGCAGAAATATTGTCGAAAACCTGTGATGCAATGGTAGTAGTCGGTGGCAAAAATAGTAGCAATACTAAGAAACTGATGAGCATTTGTCAAGGAAACTGTGAGAATGTATATTTCATTTCAAATCCTGATGAGCTCGATTATAAAAAATTTAGAAATTTTAAAAAGGTAGGTATTGTTGCTGGGGCATCGACGCCCAACGAACAATCAATGGAGGTTTTCTTAAACATGGAAAGTACAGAAGTAAAAAGCTCAGTAATGGAAGAAGCATTAAGCGCAATCGATGAACAAAAGTTCAGAAGAGGTCAAAGAATAACTGCTACAATTTCAGCAGCTAACGATGACGGTTTAGCGTTGTATATCAACAACACTAAAAAAGAGATTATTCTTCCAAAAGACGAAATTGACTGCGAAAGCTATGACAAAGCAGTTTATGCTGCAAAAGTTGGCGATGAAATCGAGGTTATGATCGTAGGGCTCAATCCCGTTGTTTTGTCCGAAAAAGCAATTAAGGCTCAAAAAGAAGAAGAGGAAGTTGTTGCAAAAATTAGAGATGGTGAAGTTTTCACCGTTACAGTAACGGGTTCTAACAAGGGCGGTCTTGTTGCTAAACTCGGTTCATACGACGTATTCATCCCTTCTTCACAAATTAGAATCGGTTTCGTTAAGGATCTTGAAAAATACGTTGGTAAGCAACTTCGTTTAAAAGCAGAGAAGGTTGAATCTAACGGCAGAAGAAAGCAAATCGTTGGTTCTCAAAGAGTAATTCTTGAAGCTGAAAAGGCAGAAAGAGATGCAGCTAGAGAAGCTAAGGAAGAAGCATTCTTCGCATCTATTAACTCTGGTGACGTTGTTACTGGTAAAGTTGTTAGATTTGCAGCTTTCGGCGCATTCGTAGAAGTAAACGGCTTCGATTGCCTTGCTCCACTTTCTGATTTATCTTGGACAAACGCTAAGACTCCTGCTGAAGTATTAGAAATCGGCAAGGAATACGAATTCAAGGTATTAAAGTGTGAGAGAGAAACTAAGAGAGTATCTCTTGGATATAAGCAACTTCAACCAAAGCCATGGCAACTTGCAGCTGATAAGTATGCTATCGGTGAAACTGTAAAAGGTAAAGTTGTAAGAATCGTAAGCTTCGGTGCTTTCGTAGAAATCGAAAAAGGTATCGATGGTTTAGTTCACGTTTCTCAAATTTCTCACGAATGGCTTGAAAATCCAACATCTGTATTAAATGAAGGCGACGAAGTAGAAGCTAAGATTTTAGATATGGACGTTGAAAAAGAAAAGATGACCCTTTCTATTAAGGCTCTTACTCCAGCTCCAGAAGGCGTTCAAAAGCCAAGAAGAGAGAAGAAAGAAGAAGCTCAAGAAGGCGAAGAAAAAGTTGAAAGAAAGCCAAGAAGAGAAAAGAAGGCAGAAGTAAACGATGAAGAACCAAGAGAGTGGACCGAAGGTGGTCTTGGTGGTATCTCTTTAGGTGACCTTCTTAAAAAAGACTAATATATAAATTTAGGCGTAGCATTCAGCTACGCCTTTTTATTAGGTTTTATATTTAATTTAGCCACGCTTTTTATAAGGGCGCATATTTAGTATGAAAAAACGCTTAACGTTTTGTTAAGCGTTTTAACTGTTTAATGTGTCATTTCAGAGTTTTTGACAAGCTTAGAATTTAAAAATTCAATACATTTTGTCAAAGCTTTACCAAGCCCAATGTCAAACTGAATAAGCGCTACAAGCATAACTGCATATGGCCAAAGCACCCTAAAGTCTGTCGTTAAATTTGTAAGAGTAAAGAAACCCATTCCAAAGAGCAACAATACTATAATTGTAATGAAAAGCGTTGCTACAACTATGCCACGATATAAGTTATATGGTTGACAAATTATATGCATATAAGCAAGACCGCCAAGCGTTATGGCCGCTACCATATAAGCGCTCTTCATATCAGGCGTAAGCACTGGGGTAGTTACGTATTTAGCGCAAAATTCATAAATTAAAATATTCAATATAAGTATACATGCGCCAGGAATTGAGTGTGAGAAAATGTAAGCAACAAACTTACCGCTAACTTTATTTCTGTTTGATTCCATTGAAAGGGCAAACGAACCGATACCAATTACCATAAGCTCTAACATTGTAAGCATCGAGCTTGTAAAAGGGAAGAGCTCTTGTCTTATTATCGATATAATTGCAAACGACGTAGTAAACAACGTTTTCATAAGGAATAATGCAGAAGATTTTTGTATATTGTTTATAACTCTACGACCTTCTCCTACTACTGCTGGAATAGAATCGAAGTTGTTATCCATTAAAACTATGTGAGAAATACTCTTCGTAGCGTCGCTACCTGTAGCAACCGTAATAGAGCAGTCCGCTTCTTTCATAGCTAAGATATCGTTTACACCGTCACCTGTCATTGCAACAGTATGACCTGCATTTTTCATCGCTTGAATAAGAATTGCTTTTTGTTCTGGCGAAACTCTGCCAAAAACGTTATATTTATTAGCTATGCTAACAACTTCTTCGTCGCTCATGCCGTCTAGGCTTACGTATTTGTCTGCACCTTCAATACCAGCTCTTCTAGCAACTTCTGCAACGGTAATTGGGTTATCACCAGAAATTACTTTAACGTCAACGTCGTTTTTCTTAAACCAATCAATAGTTTTAATTGCTTCACGACGAATATTATCACTTAAAGTAATAAGAGCAAACGGTTGCATATCCGTAGGGATTTTGTCATTTGTAATATCTTTATTAGAATGCGCTAAAAGTAAAACTCTTTGTCCTAGTGAAGTGTAGTGATTTATTTGATGCATCAAAACGTCAGTTAAGTTTTTCTTGCTTAAAATAAACTCTGGCGCGCCCAAAGCGAACGTTCCTTCGCTCTTGTTATTGTATACAAAGCTAACGGCTGAATATTTCCTTGCAGAAGAGAAGTCAATCGTTTTTGATGCTATAAGCTTGCAATTTGAACCGAAATAATTTCTTAAAGCTTGAGCAGTTTGGTTGTTATCGTTTAACGCGTGTTGCATTGAAGATACAATATCGTTAACCTTGTGTGGGTATTTACCATTAAAAAGAACGCAGTTAGAAACTTTCATTTTTCCGTCCGTTATCGTTCCTGTTTTATCAAGGCACAAAACGTCAACTCTTGCAAGCATTTCAAGCGAGAACATATCTTGAACTGAAGTATGTCTGTTTGCAAGCCTTATAACGCCTACAGCAAGCGCTAACGTTGTTAAAAGGAACATTCCTGCAGGAATCATACCAATTACAACTGATGCAGATTTTGTAACAACTTCAACAACACCTTTATGTGTTAGTTTACCACCCGCAACTAATACAATAACGTTGCCATCATTATCTATAATGCTTGGGTTGTCTAAAACGTAATTATAGTTTGTAAATAAACAACCTATACTGATTGGAATAATCAACACACCTATAACTCTTATAATCCAACGAAGAGTAGTCATAATTTCTGACTTAGGCTTTTTAAACTTTCTAGCTTTAGCAGAAAGCTTTTGTATGTATCTTTCTTCGCCAACGCAATCTGTAACTGCCAACGCGCTTCCGCTTACAACAAAGCTACCTGATAAGATTTTATCGCCAGGGAGCTTTTTGATTGGCACGGATTCACCTGTAAGCATTGATTCGTTAACTTCAATCATACCTTCTATTACAGTTCCGTCAATAGAAATTTGATTGCCGGAAGAAAAGCTTACGATATCGTCGAGAACTATATCGGTAACAGAAGTTTCAATTATGTTGCCGTTTCTTAAAATCTTAGCAGTAGGCTCGTTTAAAATTGAAAGCTTTTCAATTGACTTTTTTGCCTTAATTTCTTGAAAAATGCTAATTGAAAGGTTTGCCGCGTATATTATAACAAAGAAGTAGTTTGCGCCAAACTCAACGCCTGCAACAATTAAGGCAACCAAACAAACTACGCATAAAAAGTTGAAAAACGTGAGAAGATTTGATGCAATAATCTTAGCCGAAGAACGTGAAGATTGCTTATTTCTTACGTTAACTTGATTTTGAGATATACGCTTTTTAACCTGTTCGTCTGTTAAACCGTTTTTAACGTCTGGTTTAAATCTTTCTTCAGGGCTAACGCTTATAACAGATTTTACTTTTACTTTCTTTTCTTTTTTATTATTTGTAGGAAGATGAGGTGATATATAGTTATCTATAGTATTATCAATAACTTCATAATCATCTTTTTGATGACTTTTTTTCATAATTTCTCCGCTGATCAAAGTTTTATTTACTAAGTAAATAATAGTATAGCACAAATAAAAAAATATTACAATATTTTTATGTTATTCTAAAACGAAAATTTTATTACTTTAGCCTTTTCTCATTGACAAAACTGCCTAAAATTTGTTAAAATTTACTAAAGGAGAAAGGTATGAATAAACGTCAACTAGATAAATATGCAGAGTTGCTTATAAAGATTGGTGTAAACCTTCAAAAAGGTGAAACTTTAGTAATTTCTGCCCCAGTTTTAGCATTAGATTTAGTAAGGTCGGCTGTAAAACAAGCGTATAAATGTGGCGCTGCTGACGTTAACGTATTATGGACTGATGATGAAATAGCCAAATTGGGCTATAAATATCGCTCTAAAAAAAGCTTATCAGAAGTGCCTGAATGGTTAATAATGCAAAGAGAGCATTTTATTGATAAAAAGGTTTGTTATTTAGCAATTTCTGCTAGCGACCCAGAAGTTTTTAAGGGTATAAACCCAGAAAAACTTGCTATTTCTAGGCGTGCAAGTAATAAAGCTTTAAAGAAATTCCGCGAATATACAAGCTCAAACAAAATAAGATGGGCAATAGGCGCCTATCCAAACAAAGCGTGGGCTAAGAAGATGTTTCCAAATCTTCCAACTAGCGTAGCAATTAAAAAACTTTGGGATTATATTGCAAAAACCGTTCGTTTAGACTGTGAAAATCCAATTCAAGCTTGGAAAGAGCATCAAGATAAAATTGTAGCTAGATGCAAAACATTAAACGATGCTAATATTAAGTATTTTAAGTATACAAACTCGCTTGGCACAAATCTGACTGTTGGTATGCCTAAGGGTTATTTGTTCTGTGGTGGTGCAGAAGAAGGCGTTTTAGACGGTGTTCCTTTTACTGCAAATCTTCCAACAGAAGAAGTTTTCTCTTGCCCACATAAAGATAAAGTAGACGGAATAGTATATTCAAGTATGCCACTTTGTGTAAATGGCAATATTATAGATGAGTTTTGGCTTAAATTTGAAAACGGTAGAATAGTTGATTTTAACGCAAAAGTTGGCTACGACAACCTAAAAGATATTATAGGCTCTGATGAAGGCTCGCACTATTTAGGCGAAATTGCGCTTGTTGGCTATAATTCTCCAATAAGAAATTTAGAAACTTTATTCTATAAAACTCTTTTTGATGAAAACGCTAGTTGTCACTTTGCAATCGGCGCATGCTATCCTACTTGTATCGTAGGTGGTGGAGAAATGTCTACAGAAGAGCTTTTAGAAAAGGGCTTAAACGACTCTATTGAGCACGTTGACTTTATGGTTGGCACTAAAGATTTAACCATAACTGCAGAAACTGAAGATGGCAAGATTATTGAAATTTTCAACAACGGAGATTGGGTATTTTAATTAAGGAGTTATTATGAGTTCAGTAAGAGAATATTCTTACAAAATTAACGGTTTAGCCTTAGCAGACGACGCTATAATTGAGCAAATACACGATGATTTTAGAGAAGTTAGCGGTGTAATTGGCATAAACGTTAAAAAAGAAGAAGAGATAATTGAATACGTGCTTGATCAATGGTCAAGCGACTACGACGCATTTAGTAAGCTTTCGGAGATTTGCGAAAAATATAACTTAGAACTTATGTTTGACGATGACGAAGTTATTGAAAATGAAATTTCTAACGAAGAGTTTACTCCAAGCAATGAAGAAGAAATAAAAGATGAGCCAGTAGAAACTAAAAATAAAATGACAAAGGGCGATTTTATTGAAAAAATCGGTATTTTAGCGTTGTCAGTTTGTTTTATTTTAGTAGGTTTTCTTCTCAATTCAAAGCCTAATATTCAACCTTGGATTTTTATGATAGGCTTTACGCTCGCATCATATAATATTTTATATTCTTCAATTGTTAAATTAACTGAAAAAGAGTATCTTTTTGAAGAAATTTTAACCTTTGCAGGCGCATTGATATTAACTTATCAAGGAAATATCGTTATTTCTGCAGTTATAATGCTTCTTTATTCAATACTCAATTTAGTTGTTTCAGTAGCAAAACACAAGGTTGCAGTTAAAAAAGACGCTTTAAAAGTAAAAATTGCCTTGGCTAATGATA
>JBGUUU010000073.1:0-19117 GCA_045133775.1 Christensenellaceae bacterium | reverse complement strand
TAGAGTTATCAACGTGCCAAGGCGTGGTATAGGCGATAAGTCGATAGAAGAGATAATTCGCTATGCCGATGCTAACGGCTTTTCGGTTTTCGATAGTGTTTTCGACTATGATAGTTTAGGCGTTAATTCGGGTGCTAAAAACAAAATTAAGTCGTTTAAAGAGCTTATAGGCGAACTTATTGTAGATAAAGAGAATTTGTCGCTTACTGAACTTGTAGATGTTGTTATAAAAAAATCAAACTTTATGTCTTGTTTTGAAGATGATACGCCAGAGAACGAAGACAAGAAGAGAAACATGGATGAGTTCAAAAGCTCGGTTGCAGATTTTGCAAGGCTTAACCCAAATGCGTCTCTTTCTGATTATCTTAATTCTGTAACGTTAAGTTCGGATACCGACGACATAAACGAGAGCGAAGCAGTAACTCTTGCCACAGTTCACGCAGTTAAAGGCTTAGAGTATCCTTGCGTATTTATCTGTGGTCTTGATATGGATATCTTCCCACTAGAGCGGGCGTCTAAAGAGCCTGATGAATTAGAAGAAGAAAGGCGTCTTATGTACGTTGCCATAACTAGAGCTAAAAAGAGATTGTATTTAACAAGAGCGAGAAGTAGATTTTTATACGGGTCTAGAAGAATGACGGTTCAGTCTGAATTTTTAGATGATATGGCTGATGCATTAGGCGTGCCAAGAGATAGGGGCTATGGTGGCTACTATCAGGGTGGATATGCTAATCAATATGGCGATAATTACGGTTATCAGCAAAAATCACAATACGGATATCAAAAGCCTGCGCAAGAAAGCGATAGAAGGTCTTCGTTTGGTTATTCAGGCTCAGACGAGCCGTCTTATTCGCCAAGCTTTGGTGGTGTAGGCAAGGGCGCGTTTGCAAGTTCTTATAAAAGCAATTTTACAAATTCGTTTAATTCAGCTAAAAAGGCGCAAGCAAGCGCTCCAAATAAAAACGCCGATAAATTCCATACTGGCGTTAAAGTTATGCATAAAAAGTTTGGCGAAGGAACTATTATTGAGCTTAAACCAAACGGCGACGACACTATAGGTGTAATAGCTTTTAAAGGCGTTGGCATAAAACAACTTGTTTTAAGACTTGCTCCAATTGAGGTAATAGAATAATGACAGAAAAACTCCAAAAAATGAGATCGCTTTGCGACACTCTTAACCGTTTTGCATACGAGTATTACGTGCTTGACAATCCGTCGGTTGAAGATATAGTTTACGATAAATTATACGATGAACTTAAAAGATTAGAAGAAGAAACGGGTGAGAGATTGCCCGATTCTCCAACAAGGCGAATTGGTGGCGAGCCTATATCGGCATTTAAAAAGCACGAGCATATCAAAAAGCTTTATAGTTTAGACAAATCGGTTACGTTTGAAGAACTTGAATCTTTTGATTCAAAGGTAAGAAAGGTTGCAAATCCTGAATATACCGTCGAGTATAAATTCGACGGACTTACAATGTGCTTAACCTATAGAAACGGCTATTTTGAGAGAGCAACTACAAGGGGTAACGGAACGGCAGGAGAAGACGTAACTGCTCAAGTTTTAACGATAAAATCTTTTCCTTTATCGATAGATTATAAGGGGACTGTAGAAGTTCAAGGCGAAGCGATTATACGTCTTTCAGTATTAGAAGAGTATAACAAAACAGCCGAAGAACAGCTTAAAAATGCAAGAAACGCAGTTGCTGGCGCTATTAGAAATTTAGACCCTAAGGTAACCGAAAAAAGAAAGCCTGAAATTTTGTTTTATAACGTAAATTATATTGAAGACGACAGCTTAAAATCACAGACGGAAATCTTTGATTTCTTAAAGAAAAACGGGTTTAAGGTCTTTGATTTTTTAAGAATTTGTCACTCTTTAGAAGAAGTTAAAAATGCAGTAAATGAAATAGATAATAGCCGAAAATCGTTAGACGTTTTAACTGACGGAGCAGTTATTAAAGTTAACGATATTAGCACGAGAGAAGTTTTAGGTTATACCGATAAATTCCCACGTTGGGCAATGGCTTATAAGTTTGAAGCCGAAGAAACTCTAACCGAGATTTTAGACGTTGTTTGGCAAGTAGGAAGAACGGGTAAATTAACCCCACTTGGCATTGTTTCGCCAGTTGACTTAGGTGGTGCTACGGTTAGAAAAGCAACGCTTAATAACTATGGAGATATTCAAAGAAAGAACGTCAAAATCGGTAGCACGGTAGTAATTAGAAGAAGTAACGAAGTTATCCCTGAAATTCTAGGCGCAACCGACGGTGGAAAAGTTGGAAAGGAAGTTTTAAAACCTACTCATTGTCCTGCTTGTGGTAGCCTTTTAGAAGAAGAAGGAGCAAACATTTTTTGCAGAAATAAAGGTTGTAAACCTAGAATAGTTGCAAAGCTTGCTAACTATGCTCAAAAAGACGGCGTAAACGTAGAAGGATTTTCAGAAATGACTGCTAGTCAACTCTATGATGAGTTGTGCGTTACTAAATTTTCCGACCTTTATAAACTCACGGTAGAAGATCTTTTAAAACTTGAAGGCTTCAAGCAGAGAAAAGCCGAAAAGATGATACTTGCAATACAAAAAAGTAAAAGCCCAGAGCTTAAGAGTTTTATCTTTGCGCTTGGTATAGAAGGTATTGGTAAAAAAACTGCTAAAGATTTGGCAGATGAGTTTGGTAGCGTTGAAAATTTAGCAAATGCTAGCGAAGAAAGACTTTTACAAATTCCAGAAGTTGGAGAAATAATTGCAAAAGACGTTGTTAGTTATTTTAAGGATGAAGAAAATCTTTCAGAGCTAAAGGAACTTTTTGCTCTTGGCGTAAAGCCTTTTACCGAAGAGAAAAATTTAGCAGGCGTGTTTGCTGGCGAGAAAATTGTTCTTACCGGCACACTTACAAGTTTTACTAGAAGTCAAGCATCAAAAATTATCGAAGACAACGGTGGCGAAGTTTTAAGCTCGGTAAGTAAAGCAACTACGATGGTTTTAGCAGGCGAGTCTGCTGGTAGCAAATTAGAAAAGGCGAAAAAGCTTGGAATAAAAATAATCGATGAAGATGAGTTTAAAAGGCTTGTCAACGCTTGATATTTTTTAAAAAGTATGTTAGAATAACATAGTTAAACGTAAAAGGAGCAAAAACTATGCAAAGTATGACGGGTTACGGCAAGGCTGAATATTCACAAAACGGAATAACCCTTACCGTAGAATTAAAGACCGTAAACAATAGATTTTTAGATATAATTCCAAAATATCCAAGGGCTTTTATATCGTTAGACGACCTTATTAGAAAGACCGTTCAGTCAAAAATCAAAAGGGGTAGAGTAGAACTTTTCATTACCTACCAAAACACAAACGAGTCTGGCAAAACACTCGTTGTTGATAAGTCCTTAGCCGAGCAATACGTAAATCTCGCTAAAGAGTTTGCTAGCGACTATTCCCTTACTAACGATTTTTGCGTAATGTCGCTTATGAGAAGCCCTGACGTTGTAACCGAGCAGTTGGGAGAAGATGGCACGGAAGAGTTAGAGAGCGTGTTAAAGCAAACGCTTGAAAACGCTTTAGATAACCTTATCGAAATGAGAAAAACCGAAGGGGCAAAACTTGAGAAAGATATTTTGTCAAGAGCCGAAACGGTAGAAAAACTCGTTTTAGAGATTGCAGAGAGAGCCCCTTCAATCAAGGCCGATTACGAAACGCGTCTTCGCGCTAAAATGGAAGAGATTTTAGGCGACGTAAAATACGACGAAACAAGGCTTTTGCAAGAAGTTGCAATTTTTGCTGACAAATCTAATATCGACGAAGAACTTACAAGGCTTAAAAGCCACATTTCTCAACTTCGTGATATTTGCAAAAACGGTATTGACGCAGGCAAGAAACTCGATTTTTTAATGCAGGAGTTTAATAGAGAAACTAATACGGTATGCTCAAAATCTAACGATCTTGAAATTACTCGTCGTGGCTTGGCACTCAAAAATGAAATTGAAAAAATGCGCGAACAAGTGCAAAATATAGAATAAAACTCAAAAGGAGATAAAAATATGATAAACAATCCACCTATTGACGAACTTGCAGAAAAGGTAGGCTCAAAGTACGCTCTTTGCGTAATCGCATCTAAAAGAGCAAGACAGCTTATCGACCATGCTCAAAATCAAGGACTTTCTGACCTTCCTAACAAAAATAAGCCTTTATCAGAAGCAGCTGTTGAAATTCAAGAAGGAAAAGTTACAGTTTCTAAATACTAAGCAAAAATTGAGCATAACGTCGCGTTATGCTCTTTAAATTTTACAAAAGGAGAAGTTTGCATGATAGCAGAAGTTATTGTCGATATCGCTCACGGCGAAGTCGACAGGGTTTTTGATTATAAAATTGAAAATAATGCTTACGGACTTGGCTGTCGTGTTGAAGTCCCTTTTGGTAGGCAAAAAATCGAAGGATTCATTATCGGCATAAAAGAAAAATCCAATTTGCCAGAAGAAAAGATAAAGAGTGTAATTCGCTCGCTTGATGAATTTCCGGCTTTGTCTTTAGAGTGTTTAAAACTTGCAGAGTTTTTAAAAACCACTTATCACGTGCCTTTTGCGCTTGCTCTTAGGCAGTTTATTCCTGCAGAGCTTAGGGGTGGTAGAGTAAAACAAAAGATAATATCTTTTGCCACGCTTACGAAAGGTGTTTCGCCTATAGATATGGTTGCATCGCTTAGAAAAGGCTCAACTGCAAGGGCAAATGCAATAGGTTATTTGCAAGCAGAAGGCAAGGTTTTACTTTCTGAGCTTAATGAAAAGTTTGGTAATTCGGCAATTAAGGCGCTTATAGAAAAGGGTTTTATAACCGTTTATACCGAAAAAGCAGACAGAGTGCCATACAAAGAGTTAGATGCGTTTTCAAAAGACGTAACTCTTTCTTCAGAGCAACAGTCTGCAATAGAAATTATTGAAAAATCACAAAAGAAGGTAACACTTCTTCACGGTGTAACGGGAAGTGGCAAGACCGAAGTTTACTTAAGGCTTATAAACACCACCTTAAAAAATGGTAAAACGGCAATAATGCTAGTTCCAGAAATTGCGCTCACTCCACAAATGCTTGGGCAACTTCGCGCAAGATTTGGCGATAACGTTTCAATACTTCATAGTGGGCTTTCGGCAGGCGAGAGATACGACGAGTGGTTAAGGCTTAGAACGGGAGAAGCAAAAATTGCAATAGGGGCGAGAAGTGCAATATTTGCCCCACTTGAAAATCTTGGGCTTATAATAATCGACGAAGAGCACGATGGAAGTTACGAGGCAGAAACTGCGCCTAGATATAAAACGATAGACGTCGCTTTAGAAAGGGCAAATTTGAGTGGCGCTAAAATCGTTATAGGTAGCGCAACGCCGTCTATCGACAGTTACGATAAAGCTTTATCTGGCGAGTACGACCTTGCTAAAATGAAAACGAGAATTAACGGCAAAAACTTGCCGGAATTTATCGTGGCAGATATGCGTGGAGAGATAAGAAGGGGAAATCAAAGCATTTTTTCTTCAGACCTTAAAGAAGAACTTAAAAGATGTATAGAAGAAGATAATCAAGCCATTATTTTCTTTAACCGCAGGGGTTATTCTCAGCAGGTTATATGTAGAGATTGTGGTTACGTTGCAAGGTGCGAAAATTGTGACGTTACTTTAAACTACCATAGAGATACGGGCGTTTTAAAATGTCACTATTGTGGTAGCGCGTATAAAATGCTTTCTGCTTGCCCAGAGTGTGGCTCTGTAAATTTGAGCTATAGTGGCGCAGGCACTCAAAAAATCGTTGCAGAGCTTAAAAAACTATTTCCAAATGAAGAAGTTCTTCGTATGGACAACGATACTACGAGAAATAAAGAAGGTCATTTTAAGATTTTAAAAGAATTCTCTGAGAAAAAGGCTAGATTTTTAGTAGGAACGCAAATGGTTGCTAAAGGTCACGATTTTCCATCGGTTACCTTGGTAGGTATTTTAGATGCGGATATGAGCTTGTATTTCTCGGATTATCGTAGCACGGAGCGCACATTCCAGCTTTTAACACAAGTAGCAGGAAGAAGTGGTAGAGCAAACAAAAAGGGAAAAGTAGTTTTACAAACCTATAACCCAGATAACGTTACGTTAGAGCAAGCCATTTCTTATGATTACGAAAGCTTTTTCGAGCGTGAAAGGGCAATGAGAAAGGCTACGGGCTTTCCACCATATGCACTTGTTTTAAGAGTTATGATAGAGTCTGAAAACGATAGCGATGCTATGGTAACTTTAAAAGAAGTTTACGGCGACATAAAACAAATATACGAAAAAAATCAGGAAAATTTCTTGTTTTTTAACAAAATGAGAAGCCCTGTTAAAAAGATAAACAATAAATATCGATATCAAGTATTGATGCGCTTGGTAGGCGATTATAATCAAATAAAAGATACGATTTACGAAAAGAGTTTAGCAAGAAAAACGGCAAAAACTCTTGTTTACGTCGAAGAAAATCCAAGCAATTTATACTAATAGAGTAGACGGAGGAAAAATCATGGCAATATTACCAATAGTTCAAACAGGCGCAGAAGTATTAAGACAAAAATGCGAAATAGTTGAAAATTTTGATGCAGAGCTTCACAATCTTTTAAACGATATGAGAGATACGTTAAAGGATGCGCAAGGCGCAGGTCTTGCAGCGCCACAAGTTGGAGTTAGCAAGAGAATATTTTTAATAGACGTAGAAGAAGACGGTGTAGTTGAGTTTATCAATCCCGTAATTTTAGGTGTGTCGGGTAGTCAATACGGCGTTGAAGGTTGCCTTTCTGTAAAGGGTAAGTGGGGCGACGTAAAACGCCCAAGAAAGGTAACTGTAGAAGCATACGACAGATACGGCAAAAAGTTTAAATACGTAGGTAGAGATTTTTCTGCTAAAGCGCTTAGCCACGAATACGACCACTTAGACGGAATTTTATATACGGACAAAGCAAACAATTTAAGAGACGAGGTTTAAAATGAAGATAATTTATCTTGGCACGCCAGAGTTTGCAGTTGCTCCTTTAAAGGCTATAATTGATAGCCAAAATCACGAAGTAGTGGCAGTTGTAACTCAACCGGATAGACCTGTAGGCAGAAAAAATATAATTACACCACCACCAGTTAAGGTTGTCGCTTTAGAAAACGATATACCTGTTTTTCAGTATGAAAAAATTAGGGCAGAAGGCGTTGAAGATTTAAAAAATATTGGCGCAGATATTATGATAACTTGCGCATATGGTCAAATTTTATCAAAAGAAATTATAGATATTTGCCCACATGGTATAATCAATATTCACGCGTCACTTCTTCCTAAATATAGGGGTGCAGCGCCTATTCAATACGCTGTTATAAACGGCGAAAAAACTACGGGCGTTACGGTTATGCAAACGGACGTCGGTCTTGATACTGGCGATATTTTAGAGTCTTTTGAAACTGCTATTGGCGAGAGCGAGACGGCGGGCGATTTATTCGTAAGGCTTTCTAATTTAGGCGCAGAAAAGATTTGCTTGGTGCTTGATAAAATAGAAAAAGGGGAGATAATTCCACAAAAACAAGATGAAAGTAAGGCTTTTGTGGTTAAAACAATAAAGAAGGAAGACGCTCTCATTGATTTTTCAAAATCTTCTTTAGAGATTAAAAACCTTATAAACGGTATGAACCCTTGGCCTATTTGTTATACCTTTGCAAACGGTAAAAAACTCAAAATTTATAGAGCTGTAACCGTAGATGCAAGTGGCAGAGTGGGCGAAGTTATAAAGGCAGATAAAAAGCTTTATATAGCTTGTGGAGATGGAGCTATTGAAGTTCTTGAACTTCAAGAAGAAGGTGGCAAGGTTATGAATGCCCTTTCTTATTTAAACGGTAGAAAATTAAAGGTTGGCGACCTTTTAGGGGAATAATATGCTAACGTTATTTTACGATTGCTATAGAATATTAACTTCAGTTTATTCTGGTGGGGCTTTTGTAAAGCAAGCTATGAACGAAACCCCTATCGAAGAGAAAAATAGAGCGCACGTTACTAAAATTTGTTACGGTGTTTTAGATAAAGATATATCACTTGAATACGAAATGTCTTTGCTTTGCGACAAAAGACCAAAGCAGGCAATTAGAATTGCCTTAAAGATAGGTATGTATTCAATAAAATACTTAAGCACAGCTGTTTACGCCGTTACCGATAATATGGTAGAGCTTATTAAAAAGCTTGGTAAGGGTGGCACGGCAGGTTTTGTAAATTCATATTTGCGCAGATACTCAAAGTTAAATTACGAATTGCCAAAAGATGAAATAAAGGCTCTTTCTATTAAATATTCTTATCCAGAGTTTGCCGTTAAAAAGCTCGTTGCAGAATATGGCAAGCAAAGGGCAGAAGGCATTATGAGCGCAGATGAAGAGAGAACTGCAGTTCGCTTTAATAAAGGCGAAAACGGAAAGGCTTATTTAGAAGAAAACCGTTGGAATTACGAACAAACTCCGTTTGAAAACACATTTTTTGTCAACGGATTTAAGAGAAATAAAGATTTTGATGATGGTATATACACCTTTCAATCGGTTGGTAGCGTAGCAATTTGTCACGCAGTTGACGGTGGAGAAAGTCTTTTAGACGCTTGCTCTGCTCCAGGTGGCAAGGCTATAAATCTTGCAGATAAGTTTGCAAACGTCACCGCTTTTGAGTTGCATCCACATAGAGTAGAGCTTATAAACGACTATGCAAGGCGTATGAAAAAGACAAACGTTACGGCTTATCAAAAAGATTCTTCTATATACGACGAGAGTTTTGCCGAAAGTTTTGATACCGTGCTTTGCGATAGCCCTTGTAGTGGCTATGGCGTAATAAAAGATAACCCTGATATTAAGCTTAGAAGAACTGAAGAAGATATAAAAAATCTCAACCAAATACAATACGATATTTTATCTACTTGTAGTAAATACGTTAAAAAGGGTGGTAGCTTGTATTATTCTACTTGCTCCGTGTTCAAAAGTGAAAACGAAGACGTTTGTGGAAAATTCTTAAAGTATAATCCAGATTTTGAAGAATCTGAAATTACAAGTCCACTAGCCTTTGAGAAGATGAAAAGGGGCATAGGCTTTTTGCCCGATACGTCTTTTGGCGCAGGCTTTTTCATTTGTAAGTTTATAAGGAAATAAAATGGAAATTTTACACGATTTTTCGCTCGGCGAAATTAAAAACTTAATAGAAGAAATGGGCGAAAAGCCTTTTCGTGCAGGGCAAATTTTTAGGGGTATTCATTCCGGTAAGAAAATATCTGAAATTACCGATATAAGCAAAGATTTTAGAAATAAACTACTAGAAAGGTTTGCAGATAGCCCAGTAGAAATAATAGGCTCTAAAACTTCTAAAATAGACGGCACGGTGAAGTTTTTGTTTAAGCTTTGGGATAATAACGTTATAGAAGGCGTGCTTATGAAATATAAGTATGGCAATACTCAATGCGTTTCAACTCAAGTTGGTTGCCGTATGGGTTGCGCTTTTTGCGCATCTGGTATAGGTGGGCTTGTTCGCAACTTAACTGCAGGCGAAATTTTAGGTCAAATTACTGCTGTAAACGCATATCTTGGTGGCAACACCGACAAAAGACAGGTTACAAACGTAGTGCTTATGGGTAGTGGCGAGCCACTTGATAACTACGACAACGTGGTTAAATTTATTAGAAATTTATCTGCGCAAGGTGGACTTAACGTAAGCCCTAGAAACGTAAGTTTATCAACCTGTGGACTAGTTCCAAATATGATAAGGCTTAGCGAAGAGGGTTTAGACGTAAACCTTACCGTTTCGCTTCATAACCCATTTGACGAGAGAAGAAAAAATCTTATGCCTATTGCCAATGCGTATAAGGTGCAAGAGATTTTAGATGCGTGTAACGTTTACTTTAAAAAGACAAAGCGAAGATATATTTTTGAATACTCTTTAGTTAAAGGCGAAAACGACACAAGAGAGTGCGCAGAAGAACTTATAAGGTTATTAAAGGGTAGACCTTGCCACGTAAACCTTATAAGGCTTAACGAAGTTAAGGAAAAGAATTTACAAGCAACCACAGATAAGGATGCTTATAGATTTTTAGGTCTTTTAGAAAGGGGTGGCTTGTCTGCTACCGTAAGAAGACAAATCGGCGTAGATATAGACGGCGCTTGTGGACAACTTAGGCGAAATTATTTAGAAAACAATACAGAGCTAGAAAATAGCATGGAGGAAGACTTATTTTAGGTCAAATTATAAAAATTCATTCGGGTAAGTATTTTGTAAAAGCAAATGGAGAAACCTATGAATGTAGCGCAAAAGGTGCGCTTAAAATTAAATCGGACGGAATTTTCACAGGCGATTTCGTTGAGTTTGACGGTGGAGTAATTAAGGGTGTAAAAGAGCGTAAAAATAGGCTTATTCGCCCAAACGTTGCAAACGTAGACTGCGTTATGATAGTAGTTGCAAATCCACCAGAACCGGATTTATATCTTTTTGACAAGCTTATAGCAACGGCGTTTAGTTCAAACATCCCTTGCTCTATGGTTGTTAATAAGGTTGATTGCTCTTCACAAACTGCCGAAATTATCAAAAAAAATTATGTAAATTCCGTAGATAATATTTTTAACGTGTCTGCAAAAACTGGTGAAGGACTAGATAAACTCAAAGAGTTTTTAACTGGTAAGCTCGTTGTTTTTTCTGGTCAGTCAGCTGTTGGCAAAACGTCTATTGTAAATAGGCTTTTTGGAGAAAACAGAAGAACTGGTGAAGTTAGTTATAAAACTCAAAAAGGCAAACAAACGACCACCGTTTCAGAAATTACCGAAAGGGACGGAATTCGAGTTATAGATACACCGGGCTTTACTGCTATGGATATAGATATTCCAGAAGACGTTTTTCCTTGGAGTTATCCTGAATTTTCTCACATTGCGAGCGAGTGTAGGTTTACAGATTGTAGACATATAAACGAGCCTGATTGCGCTATTAAAGATGGCGTAGAAAAAGGCGAAATCTTTATTGATAGATACAAAAGATACAAAGAAATATACAAAGAGATAAAGGAAAAGAACAAATATGACAAGAAATATTAAAATTGCACCATCAATGCTTTCTGCAGATTTTTCTAAAATGGGCGAAGATTTACAAAGAATAGATAGAGCAGGCGCAGAATTTATACACCTTGACGTTATGGACGGTGTGTTTGTTCCAAATATTACGTTTGGTATAAAAATGGTAAAGGATTTAAGAAAGGTTACCACAAAAATTTTAGATTGTCACCTTATGATTGTTAATCCTGAGAAATACGTAGAGAGTTTTGCAAAAGCAGGCGCAGATTATATCACCGTGCATTACGAAGCTTGCAAAGAAAATCTCGCAAACGTTTTAAAGCAAATTAGAGCTTGCGGCGTTAAATGTGGCTTGGTTATAAACCCAGATACTCCAGTAGAGTGTGTAAAGGATTGCATTTCACTTTGCGATATGGTGCTTGTTATGAGTGTTTTTCCAGGTTTTGGCGGTCAAAAATTTATTGCCGAAGTTTTAGACAAATGCAAGGCTATAAGGCGTATAATTGATGAAAACGGCTATAATTGTCTTATTCAAATTGACGGTGGCATCAACAAAGATACGTCAAAGCTTGCAATTGATGCAGGATGCGACGTGTTGGTTGCAGGTAGCGCAGTATTTGGCGCAGAAGACGTTAAACAAGCTATAGACGGTTTAAGGGGTTAAAATGAAGGTAAAAATAAATACTCCTAAAATACTTGTGGGGCTTTTGTTTATACTTGTAGCAATGTTATTTGGTGCGATAGGTCTAAGACTTAATTTAGATAGCGCCGAGCTTAAGACGTTGTTTTTTATAGGTATAGGCGCAGGTTTTGTGTCGCTTGTGTTACTTTGTTTTGGTGCGCTTATAGCAGTTTTTATTTCAAACAACAAAAAGAAAAACCCGTCAAAAATAAGAGATAGGCTTACTCAGCTTTTTAATTTTGTCGAAGAACATACCGACAAATATATAAGAAAAATAAAGGCGCAGAATTTTTTCTTTGCAAGCTACTATTTTGTAGTTTGTCTTATTGGCGCGACGTTTTACGCCTGTGTTTCTACTTGCTTTTTTGTAAAACCAATAACGCTAGTAGCGTTGCCGATAATGCTCGTTGCAGTTTGTCCTATTAGAAAAGCGTTAGAGTATCTTTTAAAAAGAGATTTTTGGGCTTTAACAGATGGTGGAATAAAAAAAGAAGAGTTTAATTCAACGTATAACTTTTTCGATAATATTATAAAAGAAGAACTTGGCAAGGGGTATAATCTTAGTCTTGAATTCGGATCTGTGCAAGATTTAAAGGTTGCGCTTGTAGCTAAAGTTGTTGTAATAAATTTAAACGCCTACGCATTTATGCTTTTTACAGAAGAAGAGTTAGGTGCCTTAGTAAGAAGAGAAGTTAGGGCTCTTAAAGATAAACGATGTAAAAAATTGGTTAAGGTTTTACAATCTAGGAAGTTTTACCTTGGCGTAGCAACGTCTAGCAAAACCGTTAGTGCATATTCTTCTTTTATAATAGGGGATAGTTTAACAAAGTTTGAGTTTGCTAAAAATGCTTTAAAAAGGGCTGTAGAAAGGCGCAAAGACGAGCTTATTAAAAACGAAGAATTTGCAAAAGCGTATATGCTTGCATATAAGAAACATTGTGTTATAGATAGGTTTTTTAGCGATGCAAGGAGCTTTATAACCTTAAAAATGTGCCAAAATGGTGGGCTTAGAGATTTTATAAATTCTGTTTACGATATCTTTTTAGAGCTTATTCCAACGTTTGGCAACGAGTGGGAAAAAGAAGTTGAAAATAAACTTAAAGCCGTTGTTTGTGATAAGCTTACGTATAGCGAAAAGCAAGCTATATTTGGTTTTGGAGTATCAATAGAAGAGTATAGAAATAATGCTAATGATGAACAAAAAACCATATACGATAAATATAATGTAGAGTATTACGAAAGCACCAAGATGGCATACGAGCCTAAAAAACAAGCTTTAGACAACTATTATAGAGAAGTTGAAAGGTTTGAGCAGTTTCCAAACGAGTATGACGAAAGGTTAAAACTTATTTTCGTAGCCCACGCATATTATATGACAGCGCAACTAGATAAGGCTGAAAGTGTTTATAATAGCATAATAAACGGTGGCGATACGACTCCTGAAATTTATTTTGATTACGGTTGCTTTTTATTGCTAGCAAAAAAGGACGTAAAAGGAATAGATTATATTTATAAGGCTATGGAAAACGAAAATCTTGTTGAAGAAGGATTGGAAGTTTTAGGTAGACATTTTGTTTATAGCGGAGATGAAGACGGCTATAAAGAATTCTGCGATTATAAAGCAAAAAGACTTGATAAAATGGTAAACGAGTATGATAGCAAAATGCTTGATACAAAAGCCAAATTTGAAAAAGTTTCGCT
This sequence comes from Christensenellaceae bacterium, assembly GCA_045133775.1. Lineage (GTDB taxonomy): Bacteria > Bacillota > Clostridia > Christensenellales > Borkfalkiaceae > UBA10281. The sequence continues at coordinate 5,686 of JBGUUU010000073.1, read as the reverse complement.
AGATAGCCAAGTGCTTGGCGAAATAATTGAAAAACTTTCAAAAGATAATAACATTGATGAGATTTATTGCGCCGATTCTAAAACTAAAACGGGGGCAAAAATCATAGTTTTTGCAATTGCCGTAAGAAACAAAACTAAAGAAGCGTTTGTAGAAAGTTACGAGAGAGTTTTTAGTATTTTAGATAACGATTACGGCAAATACGATACTTTTCTAATATCTTTAGATGCAGAGCCAGACAAAAATCTTGCAAATCGTATAAAAAAGGACAAAATTCACCTAATTTATAAAAAATAAAAAATTTTTCTCATAAATTTTTAAAAACACTTGAAAAGCTGTATATACAGTAGTATAATTAATTTAGTTTTAGAGAACTAAAACAGAAAAGGAGATTTAGAAAATGAAAAAATTGTTAAGAAGTTTACTCGCAGTTATGCTTATCTCTATGATGGCTATTTCTCTTGCATCTTGTGCAGCAAAACCTGAAAAGGTTGAAGAAAAGCTTAAAGATAAAGGTTACGAAGTTGAAATGACAGATGATGCTGATGAACTTGAAGATTTTGCAGAAATGCTTGGTCTTGAAGGTAAGGTTTTAGCAGCTGTTAGCGCTATGGGTGAAGACAGCGAAGTAACTATTATGTGGTTTGAAAAGAAAGACGATGCAGATACTGCTGTAACAGTTTTGAAAGTTGCTGCAAATGCCATGGGCGAATATAAAGTTGCTCAAAATGGTAAAGTTATAGTATTTGGTTTAGGCGACGCATATGACGATGCATGTGATATCGTAAAAGCTAAATAATTTAAACTAATGATAAAAGGCTTGCTGATAGGGTAAGCCTTTTAATATGCGAAATTTAAGGTGTTTTGTAAAAAAATAAAAAATTTTAAAGAAATTTTAAAAAACTATTGCAAAGCTGTATATACAGTGGTATAATATAAATAGTTTTAGATAACTAAAACAAAAAAGGAGATTTAGAAAATGAAAAAATTGTTAAAGAGTTTACTCGCAGTTATGCTCATTGCTATGATGGCATTCTCATTCACGTCTTGTGGCGTTGCAAAGAACCCAGAAAAAGCTGAAAAGAAGCTTAAAGATGCTGGCTATGAAGTAGAAGTTGTCGATGAAGAACTTGGTCTTGCTATGTATGTTGAAGCTTATGACCTTGAAAAAGGCGATATTGAATGTGTTATTGACGCTCAAAAAGATTCTGATGGCGTTACAATTTACTATTGCGCAAATGCAAAAGCAGCAAAGAAGATCTATGACGCATTGAAGAAAGACTTTGATGAAATGAAAGAAGAAATCAAAAAGTTATCTGGCACAGAAAAAGAACTTGCTGAAGAGTATTTAGATAAAATTAAATACGGTAAGAGCGGTAAGGTTGTTTACGTTGGAACTAAGAACGGCGTTAAAGCTGCTTAATTAAATCAAATTAAAACTGCGACGGAATTTCCGTCGCAGTTATTTTTTTGTTTCAAAATAGTCATAGCTATTTTTTATTTTAAAATATTTAAAACGTCGCTAACTTTTTTAATTTCGTATGTTACAGGTAGGGTAGGAGCTTCGCTAGTATGGTTAAGGTAGCACGTGTCAATTCCGTTTTCTAAACCTAAAGGAATATCCGACACAAGCGAGTCGCCAACAATCAAGGCTTTTTTAGGGTTAAAGCCATCTATTTGGCTAACAACCATATCGTAATATTTTCTAGCAGGTTTGCTAGTGCCCATTTCATCAGAAATAAATATTCCGTCAAAGTATTTGCTAATACCCGATAGTTTAAGCCTACCGCGTTGAACGTTAGCAAGCCCATTAGTTATAAGGTAAGCCTTTAAACCAAGTTTTTTAACGCCTTCTAGCGTTTCAATGGCATCTGGGTAAAGAATTGCTATTTGCGATAATCCTTGTTCGTAAACGGGCATAAATTCCTCGGCGTTTATTTCAAAGCCAATGGCTTTACCAAAATCTACGAAACGCATTCTCTTTAAAACTTCTTTTTCTACCTTGCCCATAGAGAATAAATCCCAATAGCCTTGGTTTATTTCTCTGTAAATTTCGTAGTATCCGTCTTGGTAAGGAACACCAAATTTTTTACACGTTTCAGAAAAGCATTTTTCTGCAGTTTTTTGAAAATCAAATAGCGTATCGTCTGCATCAAATAAAATAAATTCGTATTTCATAGATAAATTGTAACAAATATTGAGTTAAAAATCAATCGATTACGGCAAATTTGCTTTTTTCGTTGACTTAAAAACAAATAATATATATAATGATATAGATAAATGTATTCGGAGGCGAATATGGCTAAAAATATTATAAAATTAGTGGCAGAAACTAAAGATTACCTTTGGGGTGGAAACAAGCTTAGAAATTACGGCAAGGTTTCCGATAAAGATAAAATTGCAGAAAGCTGGGAGCTTTCTTATCATAAAGACGGTCCTTCAAAAACGGTAGACGACGAGCTTTTATCAAGCGTTTTAATGCCTAGCGATTTAGGTAAAAACGTGAACGATTTTGAAGATTTTCCTGTGCTTGTTAAGCTTATAGATTCAGCTGATTATCTTTCTGTTCAAGTGCATCCAAGTGATGACTATGCGCTTAAAAACGAAGGTCAATTCGGCAAAACCGAAATGTGGTATATTGTTGATTGCGACGAAGGCGCAGGTATATATTTAGGTCTTAAAGAAGATACCGATAAAGACGTTTTCAAAAAGGCTGTAGAAGACGGAACGGTTACCGATCTTCTTAATTTTTACAAGGTTAAAAAAGGCGATTGGTTCTTTATTAAATCGGGAACTATCCACGCAATAGGAAAAGGCGTTACCGTTTGTGAAATTCAACAAAACAGTAATTTAACTTATAGAGTTTACGATTTCAAGCGTAAAGGTCCTGACGGAAAAGAAAGACCACTCCACGTTGACAAGGCTTTAACCGTTGCCAATTTTAACGAGTTTAAAAATAGCCGTTTAGACGTAAAAATGGGCAATAAACGACTTATAGGCGCATCAAAATACTTCTCGGCGTATTTTACTGAAGTAAACGGTGATGAAGAATACGTTGTTGATAAAAGCTCTTTTACTGCAGTTACCTGTATTGAAGGCGATGCTACGATTGAAGGTGAAAAGCTTTCAAAGGGCGACACTTATTACGTGCCTGCATCATATGGCGAGTTCAAAATTTTTGGAGCTTGTAAGTGCATTATGACTGAAGTTAGAAAATATTATATCGGTATAGACCTTGGTGGAACGTTTATAAAAGGTGGTATTTGTGACGACCTTGGCAATATTATCGTGAGCGATAAAGTTCCTACCGAAACAGAATTTGGCGCAGACAGAGTTATGGATAATATATCAAAACTTGCGTTTATGCTTTTAGATAAAGCAGGTCTTTCTGTTAGCGACGTTGAAGGTTTGGGTATGGGCGTTCCAGGTATGATAGATAGCAAAAACGGAACGGTTATTTTCTCTAACAACTTTAACTGGAAAGACGTTAAAATTTGTGATGGAATTAAAGCTAGAACAGGTTTAGATGCAGAGATTTCAAACGACGCCAACGTTGCTGCCCTTGGCGAAGCTATTTTTGGCTCGGGTAAAGATTTTGACGATATGATTTTACTTACGCTTGGCACAGGTGTTGGTGGTGGCATAGTTGTTGGTAACAAACTTATCGAAGGTAACAAATGCGCTGGTGCAGAGCTTGGACACGCTGTAATTGACGCAAACGGCGAGCAATGCACTTGTGGTAGAAAGGGTTGTTTAGAAGCGTATGCTTCTGCAACGGCTCTTATAAGAGATACTAAGCGCGCTATGGAAGCTCACAAAGATAGCAAAATGTGGGAGATTGGTAGCTTAGATAAGGTTACAGGTAAGGTTGCGTTCGATTACAAGGATGTAGACCCATATGCAAAGCAAGTTGTTGATAACTATATCGAAAAACTCGCTTGTGGTATTACAAACTATGCTAATATTTTCCGTCCACATGCAGTTATTTTAGGCGGTGGCGTATGCGCTCAAGGCGATAATCTTATTAAGCCTTTACAAAAGATTGTTGATAGAGACGTGTTCGCAGGGGAGCTTGGTCCTAAGTGCGAAGTTAGAATTGCAGCACTTGAAAATACTGCAGGTATTTTGGGTGCAGTGGCTCTCGTTATGAATAAAAATTCATAAAAACGGTTATAAAATGTAAAAATAGGCGATTTTGTCATTGCATTGGTTGACAAAATCGCCTTTTAATTATATACTATTTAAGTATATAAAGGGGCAAACCCTAAAAAGGATGCTTAAGATGAAAGAATTTTTTAAAATTTCACTTGCGGGTGACCTTGGTAGTGGAAAGAGCACGGTAGGCGCGATCTTAAAAGATAGATTTAATGCCGAAATCGTTTCTATTGGTAAAATCCAAAGGGCAATGGCTGCAGAGCTTAAAATGGATACCTGTGAGTTTAATAAATATCAAGAAACTCACCCTGAGTTTGATAAAATTTTAGATACAAAGCTTGCCGATTACGAGCCACAAGAAGGCAATTTTATTTTTGACTCTCGTATGGCATGGCATTTTGTTCCAAGCGCGTTTAGCGTTTATCTTGCTTGCGACGGAAAAGAAGCGGCAAGAAGAGTTATTGAGGCTAACCGTCAAGACGAAACCTACGATAGCGTAGAAGAAGCTTTTTCTAGACTCCTTCTTCGCCGTCAAAGAGAACAAAAAAGATATCACGACTTTTATAACGTTGACATAACCGATATGTCAAATTATAAACTTGTAGTAGATACAACTGGCAAAACTCCTATTGAAGTAGCGGATGAAATCGTTGCCGGTTGGCAAAGATATTTAAAAAATAATTAATTGGAGATATTATAATGCATTGGGCTGAAAGATTAGCAGATGAATTAATTGCGGAAAATCCCGGAAAAGAAGAGTTTTTGTGCGCAGCAGGCACAAGCCCTTCTGGGTCGGTACATATTGGTAACTTTAGAGATATAGCAACTCCTTATTTTGTTGTAAAAGCTCTTAGGGCTAGGGGCAAAAAAGCAAAGCTTATGCTTTCTTGGGATGATTTTGATAGACTTAGAAAAGTTCCAAAAAACATTGCTCCTATCGCTCCTGACTTTGAGAAGTATATAGGTATGCCATACTGTATGATTCCTGATCCATACGGCAAATATTCTTCTTATGCAGAGTATAACGAAAAGGAATACGAAGCATCTCTTGCAGAGATGGGTATTGATATTGAATATCGTTATCAAGGACAAGAATATATGTCTGGTAGATACGTTGAAGGTATCATTACCGCTATGCATAAAAGAAAGGAAATTTACGATATTTTGATGAACTATAAAACTCAAGATAGCGATGAAGGTGAGAGAGAATCTTACTATCCTATCGGTGTTTACTGTTCAGTTTGTCATAAAGATTTTACAACCGTTCTTTCTTACAATGAAGAAACTGAAGAAATCACTTACAGATGTAAGGTTTGTGGCAAGGAAGAAACTGTAAGCTTAAGAGAATATCACCTTGTAAAGCTTATGTGGAAGATTGACTGGCCAATGCGTTGGGGCGCAGAAGGCGTTGACTTCGAGCCAGGTGGTATCGACCACGCTGCAGCATCTGGTTCATACGTTGTTGCAAAGGATATCGCAAAGGCAATTTATGGCGTAAAAGCACCTAAATTCCAACCTTATGGCTGGCTTTCT
>JBGUUU010000072.1:0-5199 GCA_045133775.1 Christensenellaceae bacterium | reverse complement strand
TAAAGAATTTCGGCCCCTTGGTCAAGCGGTCAAGACATCGCCCTTTCACGGCGGTAACACGAGTTCGATTCTCGTAGGGGTCACCAATAAGGTTGTAAATTGAACTTTCAATTTACAACCTTTTTTTTTGCAATTTTTTGATTAAATTTATATATAAGCGAAGACAATATTAAAAATTTTCCTTTCATTGTTTTATAATATACCTTTTCATTTTACAAATTAATATTTCCTTAATTTTTTGCCCTACCGTTTGTGGCATCTTAGCATTTTCAACTCACTATTTCTTAATTTCTTCTCTTTTTTTCGGCATGATTTTGGCAATTTTTATCGTCTTGAGAACGTAAAAAAGGTGGCATTTTCCACAAAAACACCACCTTATATATTCTATTACGCACGCATTTTAGCAAGCCAACAACAGTTTTAAACATCAAGCAAACCCTTTAATAATCAACTTATATGCAGATATTTAGCAAGAAAGCGTTGGCGTAAAACGCCAACGCTTTTGTCTTTAATCAAAAAAACTATTTCTTGTTCCTAATTGGCTTTCAAGCTCTTCATAAGTGAGTTTTTCTTTAATCTCAGTTAACGCTTCGTTTACACTTTCAAAATTCTCTTCTGCAACACCAAGTTCTTCTGCTGGTAATTCAGGTGTAGTATCAAATGCGTCGTCATTTTTGTCTAATACGTCAGAGCTAAATTCTTCAACGTTTTTCTTTTGAACGAAAAGCATTGGGATTTCTGTTTCTACAACGGTGTAAGTCAACTCTCCGCCTTCAGTAGTTGCCACTACGTAATAAACAGTCTTCATTTCAATATCAAACTTTCTTGAAGTTTCAACAAAAGCTATTTTATTTTTTACAGGCGTGAATATTTTATTGTGTCCATTTACATACACGTCATGTATATTTTCATGTAACGACGTAGTGCCGTTACTGATAGCTTTAACGCTTTTAATCCCTTTTACATCCCAAAGATTTACCCAGAACGTATCAAATTCGGTAAGTTTATTATTTTCCAAAACTTCTGCAGAAACAAATTGACCTGTTTCTGATGAATATACTTCTTCGTAGCAGTTAACTAATAAGTCTTCAGATTCACGCTTAGCGCTTGCAACAATTGCATATTCGTCATTGAAAGATATAACAGCGCTTGTTTTTAATGCAGCGCTTGCTAAACCTGCATACTCATAGAAATAGCCTGAAACTTCACCATCTTCGTTTCTATTGAACTCTACTTGTTTCATAACTAAAACGCCTTTAATTGTCAAAGCGATATTAAACTTAAGATAATCGTCGCGCATCTCGTAATTTAATATTCCACCAGTGGCAATTTCAATTCTTCCCCTATTAACGTTTTCTTCGGTATCTGCAAATAATTCTATTGAGAAAACAGTATTTCCGACAAGCATTGTGCTTTGTGATCCATCTACTAAAATTTTAATATTGAACCCAGCAACACTACCTATCCATTCTGCACAGTCATCAGGATTATCGTTAATAAAGTTTTGGTAAGCCGCAGCTATTGTCTCGCCTGCAGCAAACACAACGTCAATTTTTGAAAGCATTGAAGCCATGCCGTCAACGCCTTCCCACAATACAAACATTTGCTTGCCGATAAACTTCTTGTTTATGTCGTTTACGTTTACAAAGCTGTTAAAATCTTTAACAGGATCAGTTGTAACAGCAAGACTTTCGCCATTTAATGATTCTGGCATAAACGACCAAGGATCTGGTCTACTTAATATTGTATCTACAACTTGTTTTGCTGAAGCTAAAGCATTATATATTGTCAACGTTGCATACATCGTCTTTGTATTATAGTTAGGATTTGTCAATGTAACGGTTGCTTCGTATTTACCAACTTCTACGCCTTTATTATTTATGTATTGAACTTGCGTTTCTGCTGGCAATTCGCCAGATATTAAAATAGATTTTTCATCGCCTGTATACATTTTTCTATCGTTTTCAAACGTTATTGTTGAAGGGAAATCTATTTTATTGATTTTTAACTTTGCAGTCTTTGTATAATCGTTGTAATTTTCTTTAGTTACTTTTACGCTAATAGTATATTCGCCCGCATTTACAAATGGTCCTGCGTTTGTATATTCTACAGTAGCACCTTCTGGCTCTTCGCTCAACTCAATAGTGTGAGCATTGCCGTCGTAATCTAAAGTCAAATCTTCAAACGTCATCGTAGATGCAAAATTTATCTTATTGATTTTTAACGTTGCAGTCTTTGTATAATCGTTGTAATTCTCTTTTGTTACTTTTACGCTAATAATATACTCACCTGCATTTACGAACGGTCCTGCATTAGTGTACTCTACAGTCGCACCTTCTGGCACACCTGTAGCCTCAATAGTATGAGCATTTCCATCGTAATCTAAAGTTGTGTCACTAAAACTTATCGTTGTAAAATTTTTCACACTTGGCTCTTTAGAAGTTGTAGGATTTTTAGAGCTCTTAGAACACCCAACAGTTAAACAAGTTGCAGCAAGCACCAAGAGAGCTAAAATCATAAACTTTTTAATAGTTGCTTTCATTTCCCAATCTCCTTTTAATTTGTATATTATTATTTAATTGTTTTTATATTTTAATTAACGTTCAGTCAATTCTGGATGTCTAATATTCTTTGTAAGTGCAAATGGATAAACAAATAAACTTAAAGCCCAACCAAGAACAATAGCAAACATAACGCATATAATACTTATGAAGAAACTTATTATTCCAAACAAGATTTTTACTGAGATAAACCAAAGTATACCATCTAAATCCAATGAGAATATCAATCCTGGAAAACGAACAGACCATGAAGAAACATCAAGCACAACATCTTCTATGAAGTTGTTCTTTAAATATAAGCACGAAATAAACGGGAAGAACAACAACCCACCAATAGCACACACTATGCCAACAGCTAACGATTGAGTTGCCACAATACCCGCTATCGTTGCGATCAAGGTTATCAACGCGCTAAACACGCCTCCCCATACAAAAGATTTCCTTCTTTGCCCTGTGCCATAAGCCACATCCCTTCTGAGTTTCTCTTCTCTTTGCTTTCTATCACAAGCAACACATATAACTTTGTTTACAGCACTTCTTCCAAAATATTCAGTTTTTCTTACTATATCTGAACCATTATATATTGGCTTATTACAACTTTCACACACAGCAAGAACAACCTTGCTCGCTGCTGGTTGCGCTACAGCAATTTCTTCCTTTTCCAGTGTTGGTTGCTCATCTTTGCGTTGACCATCTTCCTCTAAAAGATCGCTAACGGACACTTTAAATATTTTTGCAATTGCGTTAAGAGTCGTTATCGACGGCTCAACCTCATTTTTCTCCCACCTAGATACCGCTTGTGCTGTAACGTAAAGTTGATCAGCCAAGTCCTTTTGAGTTAAAGAATTTGACACGCGCAGTGTCTTAATTTTTTCACCTAACATATTTCACCTCGTTTTTTTCTTCCATTATACAACATCTCAACAAAAAATTGATGGTTTTTTGCTCAACAGTTTGTTGAATTGCTCAACCAGTGATTGAAAACCCTTGTTTTTTCCTAGCATTTTTAACAAAGAACCTAAAGAACGCAAAAACTTTCCCCTTTAAAAAAAATTCGTTCGCAATAACCAAAAAATTTAAAAAGACCTTGACATTGTTTTCTTTTCTCATTGTTACTATGCAAAGAGAATTATAACACTCTAAAACTCCAATTGCAATACTCTTTTATAAATAAGAAAGATTTTTATACCTAACATCACCTATTAGATAAAGTTAACCATACATACACGTTCCATATTCTCCCTAAAAAAAATTTTGTTTTTACGGTTGACGATTTTTTTATTTTAAATTATAATTTATGATATACAAAAGGAGATTTATATGAACGACAAGGCATTTATGCAAAGAGCGATTGAACTTTCTAAATTGGCAGTCGAGCACGGTAACGAGCCTTTTGGAGCTGTGCTTGTAAAAAATAACGAGATTGTTTTTGAAAACGAAAATCAAATTTACACTAGAAAAGACCCTACTTTTCACGCCGAATTTGGACTTATACGCAGGTTTATTGAAAAAAAAGGCATTAGCGACCTATCTGAATACACCCTATATTCTAGCTGTGAACCATGCTTTATGTGTTGTGGCGCAATGGTGTGGGCAAAGCTAGGCAAGCTTGTTTACGGTGCTAGCGATATTGACTTATGTAATATACTTGGCGTAGACGGCTCCAAATGCTCTGAAACAGTTTTTAAGAGCATGGGCACACAAACACTCGTAACTCCCGGAATTATGCGAGATGAAGCTTTAAAGGTTTTAAAAGACTATTTTAAAAAACATAAAAAAGGGTAAAGACGTATAGCCATAAAACAGTTTTAATTGTTGCAAAATTTACTCTATTTACGCAAGCAAAAATGACACCTCTTTTTTAGGGGTGTCTTATTCTTGATATAAAGAAAAACGCAACCTATTCCGAGTTCGGATTAGGTTACGACTGGCGGACTAGTATAAACCTAATCCGAACACTTTTATAAATTCAATTTTAACAATACGTGCCTACAACACGTTTATCACCATATGATATAGTTTATTACTTTTCTACGTTTATTTGTTTAAAAGGTAGAAATTACACAATAATCAACTTATAGCCAGACTAAATACAAAAAAATATCCAACTAAAATTATATTATTAAACAATTCTTTGTGAAATAAAAAAGCCCCGCAATATACGAACTGACAAAACTATTACTAAAAATACTAAAAGAGACTGACTAGCTATAACATATTTTTTCTTCGCTTAACCTTATGGTTAACATTTCAATATTAAATATTAGTTAAAATTAGTTAAAAAATAAGTTGAATACCGCATTATATAATGTTATAATATAAGCAATAAAAAGAAGGAAATAAGCTTATGAAAATGAAATTTATAAGAATTTTAGCTTTTACGCTTTGTTTACCAATATTATTATTTATAGGTTGCAACAAAAAAGAAGTTCACGTTTGCAAATTTGATTTAACAAAGGCAAGTGAAAAATACTTTCGAGCGCCTGCTACTTGCCAAAGTGGTGCAACATACTATTACAGTTGCGAATGTGGCAAGGCGGGAACAGAATATTTTGAAGGTAGCATGAAAGTTGCGCATAGTTATTTAGCTAAAGACACTTCTGAAAAATACTTCCTTGCAGAAGGAAACTGTGTTGAA
>JBGUUU010000071.1:0-5186 GCA_045133775.1 Christensenellaceae bacterium | reverse complement strand
TATTGGATGGGATAGACCTTGTTGGTCATCCCAGTCAAGAGCAATTTGTAGAAACACAGCATACCGAAGTTTATACGCCTTTAAATATCTGTCACGTGTTGTGATAGAGCCTTTGATAATTTGGGATAAAAAGGGAGTAATTTATCAATTACCCCCTTAGTTGTTATTCTTCTACTTTTTCAGCTGTCTTTTTAGCAGTTGTAGCCTTTTTAGTTGTAGTAGTCTTCTTTGCAGTAGTAGCTTTAGCTGTAGTTGACTTAGTTGCAGTTTCCTTCTTTGCAGTAGTAGTTTTAGCAGTTGTAGTCTTCTTTGCAGCAGGCTTCTTTGCAGGAGCGCCTACTTCGTTGTTCTCTTTTAAGAACTTGAAGAGTTTGTCGATAATAATACCGTTTTCGATATAACCGATTTGCTTGTCGTTTACTGACTTTCTGTATTCTTTAAGGCTCTTACCAACAGACTCTGCTTGTTCAGCGAGCTTAGCTTCGATTTCTTCTTCAGTAACGTCAATCTTTTCATCAGTGATAATCTTGTCGATTACGAGTTGGGTTTTAACGTGGTCTTTTGCAGATTCCTTGCAACCTTCTCTGTAAGCTTCCATAGTTTGACCGGTATATTTAAGGTAATCTTCAAACTTAAGACCTTGATACATAAGTCTATAAGAAGTTTGTTGAACCATATTGTCGATTTCTCTTTCAACTAAAGCTTCTGGAATTTCAACTTCACTTGCGTCAGCGATAGTCTTTAAAAGCTTGTCTTCAAATTCTCTTTCAGCTCTTTGAGCGTTAGCCTTTTCAAGTCTTTCTTTAACGCTTGCTTTGTAAGCTTCTACAGATTCTGCATTAGCCTTTTCCTTTACGAGTTCATCAGTAAGCTCAGGGGTTACTTTCTCTTTGATTTCGTGAAGAGTTACGGTAAATACAGCATCTTTACCCTTAAGGTCTTCTGCACCGTAATTTTCTGGGAACTTAACGTTGATATCTTTAGTTTCGCCAATGTTCATACCAACAACTTGGTCTTCAAAACCAGGGATAAACATTCCACTACCTAAAGTAAGTGGTTGCTTTTCAGCCGTGCCACCGTCAAACTTAACGCCGTCAACGCTACCACTATAATCGATAATAGTAATATCGCCGTTTTGGCAAGGTCTTCCTTCAACGTTTACTTCAGTTGCATTTTGCTCTAAAAGTCTGTTAACTTCAGTTGCGATATCGTCGTCGTTTACATTATACTCAACTTTTTCAACGTTTATACCTTTGTAAGCGCCAAGAGTAACTTCAGGCTTTACAGGAACAGTTGCAGTCATCTTAAGACCCTTTTCATCAATCTTATCAATTGCAACGTCTGGTCTGTCGATTGGCTCGATTTCAGTTTCTTTGTCTAAAATATCAAAATAATATTTAGAGAAAGCTTCGTTTATAGCATCTTCAAAGAAAACGCCCTTGCCGTAGAACTGTTCGATAACAGCCTTTGGAACGTGACCTTTTCTAAAGCCTTGGATTTGATATTTACCTTTAGTCTTGTTGTAAGCTAATACTTGAGCATCATCCCATTCTTTTGCGTTTAAAGTAATGCTGATTTTTACGGTGCTCTTTTCGCCTTTTTCTACTACGTATTTCATAATTTAACTCCTAAAATAGTTGTTTTAATTAACGTTCGATAAGTATTTTAACACATTTTACTATCTTTTGCAAATTTTTATCACTATAAATTTTACTTTTATTTAATTTTTATATATAATATTACTATAAGATACTAAAAAGGAGTGCAAAATGGCTCAAGACGCTTTTTCTTTATACCACGTTGCCAAAGAACTTAATACTATTTTAAAAGGAGCTAAAATTAACAGAGTTAGCCAACCCGATAAAGACGACGTGTATCTCGTTACGCACTCTTACACAGGCAATCGCACCCTTGTTTTATCTTCTAATGCCGAAAATTGCAGAATTGCTTTTACTAAAGAAGAAAAGCCAAATCCAAAGGCAGCAATGGGCTTTTGCATGCTACTTAGAAAGCACCTTTTAGGCTCTATTATAGAGAGCGTTGAACTCGTCGGCTTTGAAAGAATTATCAAAATAACCTTTAGTGGAAGAAACGATTTTAGAGAAACTGTAAAGAAAGTTTTATACGCCGAAATAATGGGCAAATACTCTAACCTAATTTTAACCGAGAACGGAATAATACTCGGTTGCCAAAAAAATGCACCACTAGACGTTGCAACTACAAGAGTTACCTTATCAGGCGCAGAATATCATCTACCAAAACCACAAGATAAGATAGAATTAACAGAAAAAAACGTGGCTATAAGCCGATTATCAGAGTTTTCTGGCGAAGATTTAGCAAAGTTTATCTTCGATAACGTAAAGGGCTTTGCTTACCCAACGGCGGCAGAAGCAGCGAAAAGATGCGAAGGATTTACTTCAACTGAAGACCTTTATAATAGGCTTTTTGACTTTGTTTACAACCTTGAAATTAAAGCAAACGTTTGTGGCGAAGGCAAACTTCGCGACGTTTACGTGACCGATTACCTATCAATTAGTGGCGAAAAAACTTACTATAATACCATTGCCGACGCTTATGAAGATTACTACACCAATAAAGACAAAAACAAAGCCTTTGCAACCAAGAAAAAGTCGCTAACTGACAAGGTTCAAAGCTTAACTAAAAAGCTTGGCAAAAAACTCCAAGGCGAAAGTGAAAAGCTTTTAGCGTGCAAAGATGCCGACCTTTTGAGAATTAAGGGCGAGCTTATAACTGCCAATATTTATAGACTTAAAGAAGGCATGGATAGCTGTGAGCTTGAAAACTATTACGACGACTATAAGCCTATAAAAATCACTTTAGACAAACAACTCTCACCAAGTAAAAACGCGCAGAGATACTTTAAAAAATACGCTAAAGAAAAGCGCACGATAGAAATTTTACTTCCACAAAAGGCGCAGACTGAAAAAGAGCTTTCATATCTTAGCACGGTCACCCTATTTATAAACCAAGCAACTGAAATTGACGAGTTTAAAGATTTAGAAGAAGAACTTATAAAAGAAGGGCTTCTCCCTAAGCCAAAGTTTAAAGTAAAGACTGTTGAAGAAAGCGCGTATAGAGTATTTGAAGTAGACGGCTACGTTATAAAATGTGGAAAAAACAACGTTCAAAACGACAGGCTTACCCAACGCGCGTTCAAAGAAGATTTGTGGCTACACACCAAAAACTTCCACTCTGCGCACGTGATTGTCGAAACTAAGGGCGACGCTATACCAAATAACGTAATTGAAACGGCGGCACAAATATGCGCTTATTATAGCGATGCTAAACAAGGAGCAAAAGTCCCTGTAGACTACTGCTTTAAAAAATTCGTTAAAAAGCCACCACAGGCTAAACCTGGTAGCGTTATTTATACCGATTATAAAACCTGCTACGTAAACCCAAACGCTCATAGCGAGTTGCAAAAATAGTATGGTAATTTTAATTTAATATTGACTTTAAATAGCGTTTTAATATATAATTATACAAAAAAGATAATTATACAAAAAAAGAAGTAAAGCAAATATCTTTTACTTCTTAAAAATGACGGAGGTATTTATGTACTGGATAATTTAGCTATGCTTTGCCTTAGTGCTACTTACCATTGAACTTATAACTATCGACCTTGTAGCAGTATGGTTTGCTTTGTCTTCGCTTATAATGGTAATAATAACTGCAATCTTCCCAAAATTAGAATTGATTTGGCAATTAGTTATTTTTATCACGCTTTCTACAACATTATTGCTTAGCACTAGAAAATTAGTAAAAAAATTAATGCAAAAGCGCAACGGCAATGAAACGAACTTAGAACTTATACTAAACCACAACGCTATCGTTATAGAAGAAATCAACAACGACTTAAGTTTGGGCGCTGTTAGAATAAACGGAATAATATGGAATGCTAGGTCTTTAGACGGAAACGTTATTGCAGACGGGGCGTTAGTTAGCGTTGTCAAAATCGACGGCAATAAATTAATAGTTGAAAAAAATAAATAATCAGGAGGGAAATATTTAATATGATACCAGCAATAATAGCAATTTCAGCAGTTCTTTTAGTAGTTTTGATATTAATTATATCGGGCATTAAAATCGTTCCACAAGCAAAAGCGTACGTAATTGAAAGATTCGGTGCGTACGACAAAACTTGGCAAACGGGACTCCACTTTTTAATTCCAATAATCGAACGCGTTGCAAAAATCGTTTCTTTAAAAGAACAAGTAGCAGACTTTGCTCCACAACCAGTTATTACAAAAGATAACGTTACAATGCAAATAGACACTGTAGTTTTCTACCAAATAACCGATGCAAAATTATACGCATACGGCGTAGAAAGACCATTGATGGCTATCGAAAACTTAACGGCAACCACTTTAAGAAATATTATCGGCGATTTAGAACTCGACAACACGTTAACTTCAAGAGATACTATCAACGCTAAAATCCGTAGCATATTAGATGAGGCTACCGACCCTTGGGGTATAAAAATTACCCGTGTTGAGCTTAAAAACATTAAGCCACCTGCAGAAATTCAAGACGCAATGGAAAAACAAATGAAGGCAGAGCGTCAACGCCGTGAAGCAATCTTAAAAGCTGAAGGTGAAAAGGCAAGTAACATTTTGGTTGCCGAAGGTAAAAAAGCAAGCCAAATCTTAGAGGCTGAGGCTGAAAAAGAATCTGCAATCTTAAAAGCAGAGGCTGAAAAGCAAGCACAAATTCTCAAGGCAGAGGCTGAAAAAGAGGCAATTCTTAGAGTTAACGAAGCTCACGCTGAATCTATCCGTATGATAAACGAAGCTAAACCGGACGAAGCTTATTTAACTATGAAAAAGCTTGAAGCGTTAGAAAAGGTTGGCGACGGTCAAGCAACTAAAATTATTATTCCTAGCGAATTACAAAAGCTTGTAGGTTTAGTAAACACCATTAAAGACGGCAACTAATTTTAAATTACTTTAAATATGCAAAAGGCTAATGCAAAACTGCATTAGCCTTTTACTTTTATCAATTATTTCTTTTTGCTAAGGTTTTTATAATATTTATACATCTCTTCTGCTGCAAGCCTTATTTTAGCAACCGGCACTCCCTTTTTAGGGAAACAATAATATAAAATCTCGTTGTTTCCAATACTTATTATATCCCCGCCTTCGTACCAATAAAAATCTACGTTTACA
>JBGUUU010000070.1:0-11845 GCA_045133775.1 Christensenellaceae bacterium | reverse complement strand
AGGCAAGATGTATTACAACTTAAAGTCTATTGAAAACTTTAGCTTTTTTAAAGATATAAGAACAATGTTTAGAACCGTATTTGCCGTTTTGGGTAAAAAATACGAAGGCGATTATAAAAAAGAAGAGCAATTGGTAGAAGAAGGGGAGAATAATGAGTAAAGATTTTTCGGTTCTAATGTCGCTTTACATAAAGGAAAAGCCTGAAAATTTAAGAGACAGTTTAGAAAGCGTGTTAAATCAAACGGTTGTTCCGTCACAAATAGTGATTGTAAAAGATGGTCCTATAACCGAAGAATTAGAAAACGTGTTAGGTGAGTTTGTAAGCAAAAATCCTAGCCTTTACACAATTGTTCCATTGGAGAAAAACGTAGGGCTTGGGCTTGCTCTTGCAGAAGGCATTCAACACTGCTCAAACGAGCTCGTTGCAAGAATGGATACTGATGATATTTGTCGCAAGGATAGATTTGAACTTCAGCTTAATGAGTTTGAAAAAGACGAAACGCTAGACATTTGCGGTAGCCACATTGAAGAGTTTGAAGAAACTCCAGATAAAATCGTTGCAAAGAGAACTGTTCCACTTACTCATGACGATATTGCAAAATATCAAAAGAAAAGGGACGGATTTAACCACGTTTCCGTAATGTTTAAAAAATCTGCTGTTTTAAAAGCAGGAAATTATCAATCTTGTATGCTTATGGAAGATACGTACCTTTGGGTAAATATGCTTTTATCGGGCGCTAGATGTAAAAATATAGATGATTCTCTCGTATACGTTCGTATCGGCAAAGATATGTTTGAAAGGCGTGGGGGACTGGCTTACTACAAGAAATACAAAGAAGGTAGAAAAAAGGTTCGCAAAACAGGCTATATCAGTTGGTGGGACTATAGATTTTCTTTGTTTGTTCAATTTGTGGTTGCTATTATGCCCAATAAACTTCGTGGTTGGGTGTTTAAGAAAATATTACATAGATAGGTAAAAATGGTAATTTTACACGTAGCAAGAGTAAAAAATAATTTATTCAACGGGGTGTGTTCCGTTGTTCCTGAGCATATAAAAGCGCAATCTGCTTATGCAACAGTAGGGTTATATAACGTCAATGATGATAAAATTGACGGTGTAGAAACCCAACTTTCTTGCTCTAATGAGTTCAATTTGCTCCAACTTGAAGAGCCGTTCAATAAACCTGATATTGTTGTTTTTCACGAGTGCTATTGCCCAACGTATTTAAAGATTTCTAAGCAACTTAGAAAGAATAAAATACCATATGTGATTATTCCACACGGCGAGCTATCTAAAGAAGCTCAAAAAAAGAAATGGCTTAAGAAAAAGGTCGCAAATCTGTTGCTTTTTAACAGATTTATAAATGGAGCAAAGGCTGTTCAATGTTTATCACAAAGAGAGAAATTGAACACTAAATTCGGTAGAAGACAAATCGTTGGCACAAACGGTATGCGTGTGGCAAGCGCGCAAAAGCAAGAGTTTTCGAGTGTCGGTCTAAACTTTGTTTATATTGGAAGGATAGAAGTTGCCGTAAAAGGGCTTGATATTATGATAAAAGCCGTGGCAAAGGTTGCTAACGTTTTTAGAGATAGTGGTTGCACTCTTTCTATATACGGGCCAAATTATGCTAATAGGGAAGAAGAAGTAAAAGCTCTTATAGCCGAAAATAACGTTGGCGACATAGTTACGTTAAACGGCCCTGTAATAGGCGAAGAAAAGCAAAATATTTTGCTTGGGGCAGACGTGTTTATTCAAACGTCTAGAACTGAAGGTATGCCACTTGGTATTTTGGAAGCAATGAGCTATAGCTTGCCTGTTCTTATAACTAGGGGCACAACCTTGGGAGAACTCGTTGAAGATTATAACGCAGGTTTCGTTGCAGAAACAAATTATGAGAGCGTTGCTCAAACGCTTATAATGGCGATAGAGCAAAAAGAGAAATTAAAAGAAAAGGGTAGAAAAGCTAACCTACTCGTTGAGAATAATTTTTTATGGGAAAACGTTTCTAAAAAAACCATAGAGGAATACGAAAAGTTATGTCAAAAATAATAAAAGCTCAGCAGGGCGTAGAATACCGTGGCAAATCGCTTGTCGTTACGTGTTTGATGCCGTTACTGTTGCTTTTTAACAATTTACAACTAAAAAGAGTAGACGCGTATAGAGAAATTATTGTGTTGATAAGCTTTCTTCTTATATCCGTTTATTTGCAAATAAAAAGGGAAAGATTTGGCAGACTTTTTTGGCTGGCAATTTTAACTCTTGCATTTGCAACGGTAAGCGCTATAATAAATGGGTCTGGCTATGGCTCGTTGGTTGCGCTTGCCAATCTTTTGTTGTTTTTATCCTTTTTCTCTAACGTTAGGTTAAACGTTGTAGAGAAAAAGATTCTCTTATCATTTTTGCTTTTATCGATTATAGTGTGTTTGCTAGTTTATAGCAGAAAAGCGGTAAATACTTATTACTATTCGATATTTCCAAGTATAACAAAAGAGAGATTAAACCCTAACACGATTGCGATTTATCTCTTTTTTGCTTACGTTTTTGCATCGCAACTCATTGCTTTTTATAAGGATAGACAAACAAGGAGTTGCTTGCAATTGCTTTTATTTGCAGTAACACTCTTATTGGTGCTTAAAACCGAAGCGAGAACGGCGTTGCTAGCGTTTTTAATTTATGCAATAGGCCTGTTTTCAAGAGTTTTTGCAAACGGTAAAAAGGCGCGTGGAATAGAAGATGCGTCGCCAAATAAATCTAAACACGTAAATAGGGTAACTTTTTTTACAATTTGTTTATTATTTACTTTTCTTTTTGCTTTTGCATATTGCGCTCTTTATAAAATTATCGGTGGACAAGTTAAGATTTTAGGTAAAAACCTATTTACCGGTAGACAAGACGTTTGGACAGACGCTTTTGATAAAATAAAGAATAATTTAATGTGGGGCTATTCCAATAAATACGTTTTCAGTTTTAACGGTATGGAATACACAAACGCCCACAATTCATTAATTTCAGTTTTATTTATGTTTGGAATAGTGCCTGCATGCTTAACGGTTGCATTGATGGTTTGGGCATTTTCAAACGTAGTAAGAGAAAGGTTTAATAGGTTTGTTATAATAGCAATTTACTGTTGTTTAATTATAATGACGTTTGAAACGTTGTTGACAGATGCTAATTTATACTTGTATTTTGGTTTCTTATTTTTGTTAGGAGGGGAAGTGAGTGATACCCAAAAAGATACATTATTGTTGGTTCGGGGGAAAGCCGTTAAATAAGCTTGGCAAAAAATGCTTAAAGAGCTGGAAAAAGTTCTTTCCCGATTACGAAATAATTGAGTGGAACGAGCAAAACGTTGACCTAGAGAATTGTTGCGAATACGTAAAACAAGCTTATAAAGAAAAGAAATGGGCGTTTGTTTCAGATTACGTTCGCTTTAAGATTTTATACGAGCAGGGCGGTGTTTATTTTGATACCGACGTAGAAGTTGTAAAGACCTTTGACGACATCTTAGAAAAGGGCGCGTTTATGGGTTGCGAAAACCCAACAATTGCAAAAATGGCTGTTGCTCCGGGGCTTGGCTTTGCCGTTGAAAAGGGAAACGTTATTGTAAAACGCCTTCTAGAAGATTATGAAAAAAGCTCTTTCTATAACGAAGACGGCTCGCTTAACTTATACACCATAGTTGATAGAGCGACAGACGTTTTAAAAGAATACGGTCTTCAAAATACCAAAGATATTCAAGTGATAGAAGGAATTACAATTTATCCAAGTGAGTATTTTTGTCCTATAAATATTGAAACGGGTAAAATGGAGAAGACTAAAAACACCCGTTCAATCCATAGGTATTCTGCTAGTTGGGAAAGTCCTAAGGCAAGATTACGCGGTAAAATATACTTTATTCTCGTTAAACTTTTCGGTGTAAAATTTGCCGAAAAGGTTAGGGGTAAACTAAGGGGAAAATAAAATGCAAAAAGCCAAAGTCGTTAATAATACTATAATGTTATACATTATGACGATTGCAAAGTTAATATTTCCGTTATGTACGTTGCCATATCTTACAAGAGTTTTATCTGAAGAAGCATATGGATTCGTGTCATACGTAAAAAGCTGTATGACGTATATGCAGCTTATTGTAGACTTTGGTTTTATTCTTTCTGCAGTTAAAGATATAGTAAACGCTAACGGCGATAAAAGGCTAATTGGCGAGATTACAGGTAATACGTTTGTTGCAAAGCTTTGTTTAAGTGTAGTTGCAGGTCTTGCGCTTGCTATTATGTGTATATTTATCAAGATTTTACAGCTTGATATTTTGTTCGTGGTGCTTAGCTTTGTAACGGTTGCAACAACTTCTTTTTTAGCAGACTTTTTATTCCGTGGAATAGAAAAGATGCACTATATAACGATTATTTTCGTAACGTCTAAGCTGATATCAACCGTATTGACGTTTGTAATGGTTCACGGCGACGCGACTATTATGTGGATTCCAATACTTGATATAACGTCTAACGTCATAGCGATTATAATAACGTTTGCGATTTTGTTTAAACTTAAAATACGCATATATTTTACAAGGCTGAAAGATTGTTGGCGCATGATAAAAGAATCTTTTTTCTATTTTTTATCAAGTGTTGCCACAACTGCGTTTGCAGCTTTAAATACCGTGCTTATAGGTATTTATATAACCGACTTAACTCAGGTTGCTCATTGGAGCTTGTGTTTAACTATTATATCTGCAATACAAGGGTTATATACGCCTATAACAAACAGTATTTACCCACATATGATAAAAGAGAAAAACTTGGCGTTTATACATAAAACGCTTATGATTTTTATGCCTATCGTTATAGTTGGTTGTATTGTTTCGTATATATTTGCAGATTTTGCGCTTTTAGTTGTAGGTGGAGAAAAATACGTCGAAGCAAGTGGTCTTTTTAGATTGATGCTACCAATACTTTTCTTCAGTTTTCCTGCGCAAGTTTACGGTTGGCCAACGCTTGGCGCTATAGGAAAAGTAAAACAAACTACAGCGTCTACTATGATAACGGCAGTCACGCAAGTATTAGGGTTGGGCGTTTTAATTGCCATAGGCAAATTTACGTTGCCTGCCATAGTTATACTTAGATTTTCAACCGAAGCTTTGATGATGGTTATAAGAATGGGCATAACCTATAAAAACAGGAAGTGTTTTATTGGGGGTAAAGCTATTGAGCAACGTTAAATTTTTTGCAAAGACAATAATAAATTTGCATAGGCCAATAATAAAAAATACAGTGCTTTTTCGTAGTTTTTATGGTCAGTATAACGATAATCCGAAGTATATTTCTGAGGAACTACATCGTCGAGCACCTAATGTAAATATTGTTTGGACTATTAGAGATGGGCAAGAAACAGATTTCCCTGATTATGTAAAACTCGTAAAGCTTGATTCTTCTGAATATATAAAATATATTGCAAGAGCAGAAGTTGTAGTTGATAATTACACTGGTTGTAGATCATCTATTGCCACTTCAAAAAATTTAGTAAGAAGAATAATTTTCAAGCTCGCAAGCAAAAAGCGTAAAGGTCAATTTAATTTGTCAACTTGGCATGGTACACCAATAAAGCACATAGCTTTAGACGAGCCTAAATATAAAAATTTAAAATTTGTAAAGGCTTACTATGCTACTGACGTGATTTTATCGGATAGCCGATCCACGTCAAATGCTTTTAGAACGGCGTTTAAATGGAAGGACAAGCCTTTGATTGAATGCGGCGTGCCTAGAAATGATATATTCTTTAAGAAGGCTGAGCAAAACTTACGCCAAAAGTTAGGGCTTCCCGAAGATAAGAAGATTATATTGTTTGCGCCAACTTTTAGAGAAAGTGTTCAAATGAGTGGCTTGCAACAAATAAAAGACTTAAACATCAAAAACTTGCTCAACACTTTGTCTGAAAAGTTTGGTGGAGAGTGGTGTTTTGTGTTTAGAAGTCATGTAAACGTTATGGCAAGCGTGCTTACGGGCGGTGCGCTCGACAATCAACTTATACTCAATGGTAATACCCATCCAGATATGGCTGAATACCTTGCTAGTATAGACGTGTTGTTGACAGATTATTCTGGTTCAATGTTTGATTTTATTCACTCTAAGAAGCCATGTTTTTTATATGTTCCTGATTTGGATTTGTATAAGAATAAAGAGAGAGGTTTTTACTTTGATATAGAAGAAACGCCTTTTGATATTTGTCAAGATGAAACAAGTCTTAATAAAGCAATAAAAGAATTCGAAATAGAAGAATATTTAAGCAAGTGTGAAGCTTTTGCTGAAAAAATGGGCAAGTTTGACAAAGGTGAGGCATCTAAAGTTTCGGTAGATTTAATATTGCAAAACATTAAGAAAAGATAAGTTTAAAATTAAAGATTAAATTTTTATTGCAATAGTTGTTGCAGATAAAATTAATTATAGAGGAAAAACTAATGGATGATTTTCAAAAAAAACTCGTAGACATGCTTAGGTGGCTTGTAGAATTCCTTGAAAAGAACAACCTAAGGTATTACGTTGTCGAGGGGACTATGTTAGGAGCTGTAAGGCACGAGGGGTTAATTCCTTGGGATGACGATATTGATATCGGTATGCCTAGAGCAGACTATGAAAAATTGATAGAGCTTTTGTCAAATCCAATAGATCATTACGTTGTTGAGTCATATGAAAGTTCAGCAAAAGACTATGTTTATGCTTTCGCAAAGTTTTATGATATAAACACTTCAATGACGGAAAAGTTATATAAAAACGTAAAAAGGGGAGTATATATAGACATTTTCCCTTTAGACGGTTTGGCAAATACAAGGGAAGAAGCTTTAAAACACTATAAGAAAATCGACATGCGAAATATGTTGTTGGCAACTAAAGTGTGCGCATTGCGAAAAGGTAGAAAATTCTTAAAAAATTGTGCGATAATTGTTGGTAGATGTATTCCTGTAAATATCAAAAAATTGATAAAAAAAATTAACAGGCTTTGTAAAGAGCATGATTTTGATAGTTGTGATTATGTTGTAAATTCAATGAGTACATATCGCTCACGTGAGATTATGGAAAAGAAAATTTATGGTGAGCCAACTAGATATAAATTTGAAGATTTTTATGTTTATGGGCCAGAAAAGGCTGATGAATATTTAACTCTTTTATATAAAAATTGGCGTCAGTTTCCGCCTGAAGACAAAAGGCATGCTGAACATGATTTTATTGATTTAGACTTAAATAAGCCGTACAACGGTAATTATATGGGGGAAAAATGAAGGCTTTAATTTTGAATTCAGGTATGGGCAAAAGAATGGGTGCTCTTACAAAGGAACATCCAAAGTGTATGACTGAAATAACCGAAAAAGATACTATTTTAAGCAGACAATTAAAGTTAATTGCAGATGCTGGTATCAAAGAAGTTGTAATGACTACAGGCTATTTCGATAGGATTTTAATTGATTATTGTAAGTCTCTTAATTTACCTTTAGAATATGTTTTTGTAAACAATCCTGAGTATGATAAAACGAACTATATTTACTCAATTTATTGCGCTCGTGAGCATTTAGATGATGACGTTGTTATGATGCACGGTGACCTTGTTTTTGAGGAAGCTGTTTTTAACAAAGTTGTAAATAGTTGTGAAAGTTGTATGACAGTAAGTTCAACTCTTCCTTTACCTGAAAAAGATTTTAAAGCGGTAATAGATGCAGGCGAGATTAAAAAGGTTGGTATAGAGTTTTTTGATAACGCAATGGCGGCACAACCACTGTATAAACTTTGCAAAAAAGATTGGGCTGTTTGGCTTGGTAAAATAGTGGAATTTTGCGAGGTGGGAACACGAGGTTGTTATGCTGAAAACGCGTTGAATGAAGTTACAGATAGTTGTAAAATAAAATTATTAGACGTAAAAAACGACCTTTGCGGTGAAATAGATACAATGGAGGATTTGGCAGTTATCTCTGCTAAAATTAAAGAAATGGAAAACAAAACAGTTTATATGTGTTTCTCAACTGACATGATTCACAGTGGTCATATCGCTATAATCAAAAAAGCAGCAAAGCTTGGTAAGTTAACGATAGGTGTTTTATCTGATGAAGCTGTTGCAAGCTTTAAGAGATTCCCTCTTATGCCTTATGAAGAGAGAAAATCTATTGTTGAAAATATCAACGGTGTAGCAAACGTGATTGAGCAAAAGACTTTAAGTTATGCAGACAATCTTCGTATGCTTAAGCCAGATTATGTTGTTCACGGTGACGATTGGAAAGAAGGTTTCCAAAAGCCTATAAGAGATGAAGTTATTTCTGTTTTGGCTGAAGTTGGTGGCGAACTTGTAGAATATCCATATTCTAAAGATTTGAAGTATGCAGAGCTTGAAAAGCTTTCAAGAGAACAACTTGCAATGCCAGATCTTCGTCGTAGCAGACTTAAAAAACTTATAAGCATGAAGGGTACAATTTCTGCGATTGAGGCTCACAGTGGTATTACTGGTCTTATTGCAGAAAAAACTACTGTATTAAAAGACGGAAAGACTTATCAATTTGATGCTATGTGGGTTTCAAGCCTTTGTGATAGTACTGCAAAAGGTAAGCCTGACATCGAGCTCGTTGATATGACTTCACGTTTCCGTACCATAGATGATATTATGGAAGTTACCACAAAGCCTATTATTTTTGATGGCGATACTGGTGGCCTTACCGAGCACTTTGTATATACAGTAAAGAGTCTTGAACGTATGGGCGTTTCAATGGTTATTATTGAGGACAAGACTGGTCTTAAGAAAAACTCTTTGTTTGGTACAGAAGTTGAACAAACACAAGACTCTATAGAGAATTTTAGTGAAAAGATAAGGGCAGGTAAAAAAGCTCAAAAGACTAAAGACTTCATGATTTGTGCAAGAATCGAGAGCCTTATTTTAGAAAGAGGTATGGAAGACGCATTGGAGAGAGCTTTTGCCTTTGTTGATGCTGGCGCAGATGCTATAATGATTCACAGCCGTAAGAAAGACCCTGCAGAAATTTTTGAATTTGTTGAAAAATTTAGAGCAAAAAATACAGTTACACCAGTAGTTGTAGTTCCAACTTCATTTAATACAGTTACAGAAGAAGAGTTTAAGGCTCGTGGTGTAAACGTTGTTATATATGCAAATCAGCTTACAAGAAGTGGTTTCCCTGCAATGCAGAAAGTTGCAACAACTATTTTGGAAAATCACAGAGCTAAAGAAGCTGATGATATGTGTATGTCTATTAAAGAGATAATTAATCTTATACCAGAGGAGTAAGATGAGTCAATCTATTATTTGTGGTGAAAATTCTTTAAAGAATCTAGAAGAAATACTTTTAGAATCTAAGGTTAAAAGGTTTTTATTGGTACACGATTCGTCTTTCCAGTTTTTGTCTGCAAAAGATTTTTTTGCTAATTTAAATATTGATTTTGTTTCTTTTAGTGATTTTACACCAAATCCACTTTATGAGGACGTTTGTAAAGGGGTTGACGTATATTTAGCAAATCAATGTGACGCTATAGTTGCCATTGGCGGCGGTAGCACCATAGACGTTGCTAAGTGTATAAAACTCTATGCAAAAATGGACAAAAAGGTAAATTATCTTGAACAAGAATATAAGGACACTGGTATATTACTTATTGCCATACCAACTACGGCAGGAACGGGCAGTGAGTCTACTAGGTTTGCGGTAATTTATTATGATGGTAAAAAGCAATCAGTTGCGCATGAAAGCATAGTGCCAAACGTTGCAATATTAGAGCCGTCAGTTTTAAAAACTTTGCCTTTATATCAAAAGAAATGTACTGTGCTTGATGCTTTATGTCAAGCAATAGAATCTTGGTGGTCGGTAAATTCTACAGATACGAGTAAAGAGTATTCTAAAATTGCAATACGAAAGATAATGCAAAACATACAAGAGTATTTAAACTCGCCAACGGAAGAAGTTGCAGCAGAGATTATGCTTGGCGCAAATTATGCGGGAAGGGCTATAAATATCACTCAAACAACTGCAGCACATGCTATGAGCTATAAATTAACTTCTCTTTATAAGATTCCGCATGGTCATGCAGTCGCAATATGTTTGCCTAGAGTATGGGAGTTTATGCTTAAAAACATTGACAAGTGTTTGGATAAAAGAGGCAGTGAATACTTGGGCAATATCTTTTTTCAAATAGCAAATTTATTGGGCTCAAATAGTGCCAAAGAAGCTATCTCTAATTTTATTGTTATGCTTGAAGAGATGGGTATGGGTTATCCTAATTCAGATAATAAAGAAGAGGATTTGGCAGTTTTAGCCGCATCAGTAAATCCTGTTAGACTTAAAAACAACCCTATTTTGCCAAATGAGGTTGAAGTAAGAGAAATGTATAATAGTATAATATTTTAGATAAAAATTTAAGAGGTTAATATGAAACTTGATTTTTTAAAGGAATTTGAATTTTTTACAGGCGTTCCAGATTCTCAATTACGTCCACTTTGTGATTATCTTGTAAACACATACGGAATATCTGATAAACACGTAATTGCGGCAAACGAGGGTAATGCAGTTGCTCTTGCTGCAGGTTACCATTTAGCAACTGGCAAAGTTCCAGTTGTTTATATGCAAAACAGTGGAATAGGTAACGTTATAAATCCAGTTGCATCTCTTATGAATGATAAGGTGTATGGTATTCCTTGTTTATTTATAGTTGGATGGAGGGGTGAGCCTGGTATTCACGACGAGCCACAACATATCTATCAAGGCGAAGTTACCGTAAAGCTTTTAGAGGATATGGATATTCGCACGTTTATTATTAGTAAAGATACTACTGATGGTGAACTTTCTGCTAAAATGGTTGAGTTTAAAGAACTTTTAGCAAAAGGTAAACAAGTTGCTTTAATTGTTCGTAAAGGCGCTTTAGAGTATTCTGAAAAAGTTAAATATGCAAATTCCAACGATATGGTAAGAGAAGAGATTATTCGTCATATAGTAGATGCTACTGGCGAAGATCCAATAATATCAACTACCGGTAAGGCATCAAGAGAACTTTTTGAAATAAGAGAAGCTAATGGTCAAGGTCATGGTTATGACTTTTTAACAGTTGGCTCTATGGGTCATAGTTCTTCTATTGCGCTTGGTGTTGCTATGCAAAAGCCAAACAAAAAGGTTTGGATTATAGATGGCGACGGTGCAGTGTTAATGCATATGGGAAGTATGGCGGTATTGGCAGCAAATGCACCTAAAAACGTTGTTCATGTAGTAATTAACAACGGTGCACATGAAACTGTTGGTGGCATGCCAACCGTTGCAAGTAAGGTTGACCTTGTAAAAGTTGCAGAAGGATGTGGTTATGCTCATGCCGTTTGCGTTGATTCTTTTGAAGGTTTAGACAGAGAATTGAAAAATGCTAAAGAAAGAAATGCACTTAGCTTGATTGAGGTTAAGTGTTCTATTGGCGCAAGAGATGATTTAGGAAGGCCTACTACAACTGCAATGCAAAATAAAATTGCTTTTATGAGCGCTTTAGAAAAATAAGCCTTAAAAATTTTATAAAAAGAGTGTTAAAACACTTGCTTTATTTCATATTATTTGGTATAGTATATAAGCACTTTCGAGTGCGAGTATATGGGAGCATAGCTCAGTTGGGAGAGCATCTGCCTTACAAGCAGGGGGTCACAGGTTCGAGCCCTGTTGTTCCCACCATATACCTGCGGGAATGGCTCAGTGGTAGAGCGTCACCTTGCCAAGGTGAACGTCGCGAGTTCGAATCTCGTTTCCCGCTCCATATTCGGCGCTATAGCCAAGCGGTAAGGCCAAGGTCTGCAAAACCTTCATGCCCCGGTTCAAATCCGGGTGGCGCCTCCAA
>JBGUUU010000069.1:0-17765 GCA_045133775.1 Christensenellaceae bacterium | reverse complement strand
TCAGTTGGCTTACCGTAGCAACAACCTGCAAAGAAACAACCAATTCTACCAAACGCATGCGCAATAACGATACAGCAAGGTAAAAGTGAAATTATATCTACCAATCTATTTTTAAGGAAAGGTCTAAAAATAAAGTAACCTGCAAGGAATGACACAACGCCACCGATTAAGCCACCGATAAACGTCATACCACTGTTAAAAAGGTCAAAGCCTGCTTCTGGGTTTTCAATATAAGCGTAAACAGCTTGGAAAAGGCAAGCCACGATAAATCCTAAACCAATTGCGACAATGCCGTTATAGAATAAAAAGTCAATAAAGCTATCTTCTACTTTTCCTTTAGCAAACTTAAACAAAACAAGAACGCAACATAATACGCCAATTGCAATACAAATACCGTATAACGTTACCACGTCTTTACCAAATAAAGTAAATAAAGTATCAGGATACATACAATTCTCCTACGATTTTATAATATAAAATATTATAACACATAAATTTAATTTATGCAATAATATAGATAAACTTTTATTTATAGAATTTGCTTTATAATGTTTGCAAAAAATAAAAAAACGGCTGAAAAACAGCCGTTTTTGTTTAAAATCTTCAATTAATCGACCTATAGACCAAGATTTGCCTTAGAAGAGCTTTTCCACGCTAATCTTGTCGTATATCTCATAATACTTATCTCTATAAAAAAGATTTGTTCCTGGCGTTGTTACAGATGCCGTTCCTGCAGCAACTGCACACCTTAAAATTTCTTCTCTAGACGCGCCTTGCTCTATCATAACAGACGCAGCGGCAACCATACCGTCACCTGCACCTACCGTGCTATTTACAGCTACGCTTGCGCTCTTGCAAAACAGAGCAGAATTACCATCTGTAAGTATTGCGCCCTTTCTTCCGAGTGAAAGCATTACGTTTTCTGCACCAGCATCAATAAGTTTTCTACAACCACCTATCATCTCATCCATAGTAGAATAAGTTTCGCCAGTTATATTTTGAAGCTCTTCTATATTAGGCTTTACAATATATGCACCTGCCTTTAAAGCTTCTATCATATTATCGCCGGTGGTATCAATTATTTTCTTTGACGTTTTGCTTACAGATTCGGAAAGCTTTTTATAATAGTCTGCGGTTATGCTAGCAGGCAAAGAGCCACTTATAACGGTCACGCCTGACGATTTAGAAAGCTCTGCAACCAACGCCAAAAGCTCGGCTTGTTTTTTATCTGAAACAGGCTCGCCCTTATCGTTAATTTCGGTCATCATTGAACGCTTATCAACTATTTTATAGTTAGTTCTTGTGCTACCCTTACTCCAGACGAAAGTGTTTTTAACCCTTTCGTCATCTAGAGTATGAACGAACATCTTTCCGTTTTCATCAAACATAAAACCCGTGGCAAAGCTATCGTAGCCTAGCCTAGCAACGCCTATGGCTACGTTTAATGCTTTACCCGAATACGTGATTACCTTGTTATCGATTCTATTAAGAGCACCAAGTCTCAAAGAATCAAGCTCGATAGTACAGTCAACCGAAGGGTTGGGACATACCGATAGAATCATTTAGTTATTAAGCCTCCTTCTTTTTGTCGGCTATTATTTTATCTTGTAAGTGGGCAGGAACTTCTTCATAACGCTCGAATGACGTTGTATAACTACCCCTACCTTGAGTCATACTACGGAGTTCTGTAGCATATTTTAAGATTTCAACTTGTGGAGCTTCTGCCGTGATAACAGCAAGTGAACCAATGGCGTCTGTGCCGAGAATTCTACCCCTTCTCTTGTTCATATCGCCCATTATGTCGCCCATATAGTTGTCTGGAACAACGATTTCCATTCTCATAACAGGCTCTAAAATACAAGGAGAAGCGTTCTTTAAACCTTCTGCATAAGCAAGTTTAGCCGCAGAAACGAAAGCTACTTCTTTACTATCTACTGGGTGTGAACTACCATCGAAAAGAGTACATTTAAGGTTTACAACAGGATATCCTGCTAAAACACCTTCTTTAACTGCTTCTCTAAGACCTTTGTCAACTGCAGGAATAAATTGTCTTGGAACTACGCCACCAACAACTGCATCAACGAATTCATACATACCGTCTTCTGCGCCTGGCTCGAAACGAACTTTACAGTGACCGTATTGACCTGCGCCACCAGATTGCTTTTTATGTTTACCTTCGCCTTCTGCACACTTTCTAATAGTTTCACGATATGCTACCTTTGGTTCAGAAAGAACTGCGTCGCAACCAAATTTAGTTTTAAGTTTTTTACAAATAACTGCAAGGTGAGTTTCACCAACACCTTCAAGGAGCATTTCGCCAGTGTCGTGATTCTTTTCTACTCTGAAAGAAATATCTTCTTCTTGTAAACGCTTAAGACCAGCAAATACCTTATCTTCTTCGCCTTTCTTAGCTGCGCCAACTGCCATAGCGTATTCTGCCGCAGGCATTGGGATAGGTGGAAGAGTAACCTTTGCACCTTCTACTAAAACGTCGCCAGTTTGAACGTTATTAAGCTTAGCGAACGCACCGATATCGCCTGCAGAAACAACGTCTGTAGGTATTTGCTTTTTACCCCTTACGTAGTAAAGCGCACTAACCTTTTCAGCAGACTCTGTTCTTGGGTTAGATAACGTCATACCAGATTTAACAATACCTGTTAAAACCTTGAAGAGATTCATCTTACCTACGAACGGATCAACGATAGTCTTGAAAATTCTAACGATAGCCTTATCGTTATTGTCTGCGCTAATAACCATTTCAACACCACCAGCACCAACGGAAACAACGTCGTTTCTATCTTCTGGAGAAGGGAGAGTTGAAACAATCTTATCCATAAGATTGAATACACCTTGGTTTTTAAGAGCGCTACCACCCAAAACTGTAATTGTTGAGCAAGCCTTAACACCGAGTTTTACACCGTGTTCAATCTCTTCGCCGGTAAGTTCAACGCCTTCGAAGAATTTATCCATGAGCTTCTCATCGTTTTCTGCAGCTGCTTCAGCAAGAGCCATTCTTGCTTCTTCCCAGTCAGCTTTTAAACGATCAGGGATTGGGCTTTCATTTCTTTCCCAGTCACGAAGAACGCCGTAAGCAACCTTAACAAAGCCCTTCATCTTCTCATCAACCATGTTAGGAATGATCATTGGAGCTATCTTGTTGCCGTATTTTTCTTTTATAGCGGCTACGGTTTTAATAAAGCTACTATTTTCTTTATCAAGACCGTTAATGAATAAAATTGAAGGTATTTCGTGCTTTAAGCAATATTCGATAGCCTTTTCTGTACCAACTGTTAAAGTTCCCGAACCACCGGTTACTATAACTGCGCTATCGCAAGCTTCAAGAGCTTGGTTAAATTCGCCTTCAAAATCAAAAAATCCTGGAACGTCTAAAAGGTTAAAGGTAATATCTCTACCCTTTTTATCTTTATATTTACATCTTGCTGCTGCAAGGCTGATTGAACTCTTTCTAGCTATTTCTTCAGGGTCAAAGTCACATACGGTATTTCCGTCGTCTGTTCTACCCTGTCTTTCAATTGCGCCCGTGTTAAAAAGTATTGCTTCGGCAAGAGTGGTCTTGCCTTCGCCACTGTGACCGATAATCGCCACGTTTCTAATGGTGTCTGTAGTCATATTTCCATCCTTCCTTATCTATAATTAAGCGCGCTTTCGCGCTTTTCTACTTATATTATATTACTTTTTTAAAGGGATTTCAATAGCAAATCAAAATTTTTAACATTTTTTTTGCAAATTTTAATTTTAGACATAAAACCAGTTGCCTTCTCTATTTTTCGCAACAAAAAACCCGACTTTTCCGTCGGGTTTTAGTTTTTATTCAATTGAAATTACAGTATAACCTTCTGCTTCGATTGCAGATTTAATTTGCTCGTCAGAAACGTCTGTTTCGCCAAAAGTTGCAGTCTTTTTCTTAAGGTTTATTTCAACTTCGATGCCAAGCTTTGCAAAAACGTTTTCTACTCTTTTTTGACAATGCATACACATCATTCCGTCAATTACGGCAACTCTGCCAGTTTTCTTTTTAAACAACATATCGTCATCTCCTTTTTTATCGATTTTTACATATCTAAGTCTTAACGCATTACCCACTACGCATACGCTTGAAGTGCTCATTGCAAGCGATGCAATCATAGGGTTTAAAAGTATATTAACACCGTAAAGCGCGCCACACGCTACGGGGATTAATAACATATTATAGAAAAACGCCCAAAATAAATTTTGCTTGATATTTCTCATTACCGACTTGCCGATTTTGAGAGCCTTTACGCAATCTGTCAAATCGTTTTTAATTAACACAACACCTGCGCTTTCGATAGCAATATCCGTGCCTGCGCCTATTGCAACGCCAACCGTTGCTACTTCTAATGCAGGAGCGTCGTTTACGCCGTCGCCGACCATCATAACACGCTTTCCAGACCTTTCAAGCTCTTCAATCTTCCTGTGCTTATCTTCTGGTAAAACTTCTGCTATATAGTCTATTTCAAGCTCGTTAGCAACCTTTTTTGCAGACTTTTCATTATCGCCTGTAAGCATTAAAACGTCTATGCCCTTTGCTTTTAACTCTGCTACGGCAACCTTGCTTGACGGCTTAACTTGGTCGTTTATCGACATATAGCCCAATATTTCATCTTTTTTTGCAAGAATTAGTAACGTTGTGCCAACTTCGCCACAAACAAACTCTTCTGCTTTTTTAGAGAGTTCTTCGCCAAAAACCTGCTTTACTAGCGCAAGGTTACCAAAACAATAATTCTCATCGCTAATACTGCCCAAAACTCCCTTGCCACGCACGGCAAGATAATCTTTTACTTCATAGCCTTTAAGCCCTTTTTCCGTTGCAAGTTTTATAATTGGCAAGCTTAAAACGTGTGAGCTTTTTTCTTCTAACGAAAACGCTATTTTTAACAATTCTTCTTCACTAATATTGTTTGTAACGATTTTAGAAACTTCAGGCTTACCATTTGTTAAAGTGCCCGTTTTATCCAATACGACCGTATCAATTTTTGAAGACGCTTGTAAAACTTCGCCACTTTTTATAAGTATTCCGTTTTCAGCAGATTTGCCTGTTCCCGCCATAAGCGACGCAGGGGTAGCAAGCCCCAAAGCGCAAGGACAAGAAACAACCAAAACGCTGACTGCAATATTAAATGCAAAAGCAAAATCCTTTAAGGCAATTAACCATATCGCAAAGGCAGTTAAAGAAATTGCTATAACAACGGGAACGAATATTCCTGAAATTTTATCGGCAAGCCCTGCTATAGGCACTTTTGTTGAGTTTGCATCTTCAACGAGTTTTACTATTTTATAAACGGTGGTATCTTCGCCAACAGACGTGGCTTTAACTTTGACGTATCCACCGGAAAACTTTGTTCCACAAACGGCTTTGTCCCCTACGGATTTATAAATAGGAATGCTCTCGCCCGTAATCATAGATTCGTCTGCATAGCCGTCGCCTTCTACAATTTCGCCATCGGCAGGGACTGAAAAACCATCCTTTAAAATAAATATATCGCCGACAACTAAATCTGCGCTTTTAATTTCAACTTCTTTTCCATCTTTTAAAACTATTGCTGTATCTGGCGCAAGACCTATAAGTTTTTCGATAGCACCCATAGTTTTGTTTTTAGATTTCTCTTCTAAAAACTTGCCGAGTGTTATAAGCGCAACTATCATTGCAGAGCCTTCGAAATAAAGGTTGTGCGCGTAGGTGTGCACGTTTTTTTCAAGCCCTATCATCACTATTGCGAAAACACCGTATAAAAACGATACCGACGAACCGAGAGCAACCAAGCTATCCATATTAGGCTTTAACCTAAAAAGATTTTTAAACCCAACCGTGAAATAAGCATAGTTAACCACAACGACCACTAATGCGACGATTGCTTGCAAAAGAGCAAAAATAAAAGGATTATCAAAAAACTTGGGCTGTGGCAATCCAATCATTCCACCCATGGCTATATACATAAGTAAAACGACTAATGGCAATGAAATTATAAGCCTTGTTTTTAATTTATTTTCTCTTTCCGAGCGCTTTCTTCTCTCTACACCCACCTTTATACCATAACCTTCGCTTTGAACGGAATTTATGATATTTTGAGTGACGTCTTGGCTCATTTCTACCTTTAATACGCCCGATATTAAATTGACCGAGCAAGCTAAAACGCCTTCTGTCTTTGACACTGCTTTTTCTACCCTTGCAGAGCACGCCGAACAGGTCATTCCACTTACCGTAAACTGTTTCTTTTCCATATTTTTTATTTAAAACTCGCCTATAAGTCGATTATTTAAGCTTTGGGTCTATATTTTCAAAAACGTAACTCTCTACGTAAGGCAACGCTTTTTGTTCTTCTTCCTCGCATCTTATTGTCCAACAAAGCACCCTTTTGCCCCTTTTCATTCTTCTAGATAAAGGCAAATATTTAGCGTTATAGTTGATAAAATCGGGCTTAGACATAAAGTTTAAGAGCCCGTGCGATAAGAGAAAATGAGTTAAAGGTTTTACCCTTTCGCTCTTTTCAGGCTCGATAAGCTGACCCCTTATAATAGACGGAGCAATTTTGCGAATAATCTTCATTACTCTAGGGTCGAAAGACTGAATTACGTAATCTCCCTTATACCCTTTTAAAAGCTCGACAACCTTTTTAGAAACGTCTTCATTGTGCGGTGGTTGCGACTTAATTTCAATTAAAAGCGGAACTCTGCCGTCAACCAAATTTAAAAACTCTTCAAAGGTCATAATTTGCTCGTCACTATCGGCAAGCCTTAATTTTCTTAACTCTTCAAAGCTAACGTCCCAAATTCGGGCGTCTTTACCTGTCATTCTATTTAAGGTATCGTCATGAAAGCAAACAGGCACTAAGTCAGACGTAAGCTGAACGTCGGTTTCTATTGGATAACCAAGCTCAATTGCCTTTTCAAAAGCTCCCCTGCTATTTTCTGGTATTCCATTTCCATGAAAGCCCCTATGCGCGCTTGCTTTAGTTATAAGCCAATGTCCGTCAGGAATTCTATTTTTCATATTTTCTCCTAGCATAACACTATAAAATTTCACTCGTTTTGATTATAAATACGAAAACGACCTTTTGTCAAGTGATTTATAAATAAATCATCTTGAGTTTTTATCGAAAAACATTTGATTTTATTTGCTTTTTTATTTATAATATAATAGCGTATGTATGCGCGCGCTTTGTTAGGAGAGTTAAAAATGAAAAATGTAACAATTATTAAAAAACTTGCTCTACTAGTTTTTGTCTTGCTCTTATTTCCGTTAACCAGTTGCAAATCTTCCTCCTTACAGTTTAAAACCCTTGTCTTTGAAAACAATGAAGCAACAATAATCGTTTCCAACTCGACAACAACCTTTTCTTTTCTCGACGAAATCACAACAAGTAAATCTATAAATTATTTTGTCAGTTACGATTTAGAAGGCTCTAACACAATTCCGACCAAAATAGCATCTCTTTATCCAGGGGAAAACACTTTCTATATTACAGAAACAAAAAAAGATGTTCCAATAAAAACATATAAGGTTGTAATTCATAGAAATAGAATGTTCTCTATTACTTTCTATGGTAGCAACAACACATTTCACACTTTACAGGTAGAAGAAGGTTGTTTAATTACCCCGCCTGATTTTACCCCTGAAAAAACTGGCTATTCTTTTAAAGCGTGGGACTATGATTTTTCAATCCCTGCTTCTAGTAACCTTTCTATAAATGCAAGTTGGACACCAGTTGATTACTCTATTACATATAAGATGAATGGACATACAAACAACCCAAACAATCCTACTTCATACAATATTGAAAACAGTTATTCTTTGCTTCCACCAACTTCAACGATTGACGGATATGTCTTTTCTGGCTGGAATTGTAATGGTAAAATAACAAATATAATACCACAAAACACTACTGGCAACATTGAATTATCTCCAGTATTTAACCCGATTTTTACTTTATCTGGCAACACAATAACAGGTCTTACGTCTTACGGCGAAAAATTATCATCAATTGTTATACCTTCTAAAATAGACGGGGTTAAAATAACAGCTATTGCGGACTACGCTTTTTGGCAAGATAGATTCTCTAGCATCATCATACCAAACACAGTAACCAATATAGGTAAAAGCGCTTTTTCAGCATGCACCCATTTAGAATCAATAACCATTCCAGATAGCGTTATTTCGATCGGGGAAAGCTGTTTCTTTAATTGCAAAAACTTAAAATCTGCCATTATAGGCAACTCTATCACAGAGATTCCTGGCGCAGCTTTTAATCTTTGCTCAAATTTAGAAAGTGTAACTTTACCAAATTCTATAACAAGTATTGGAGAATCAGCTTTTTCTAATTGTAAAAAACTTCTTTCAATTTCAACACCAAATCAGTTGGAAAATATCGGGGCTTGGGCTTTCTCAAACTGTTATAGCTTAACAAGTTTTTATATTCACTCAAATATTTCAACCATTGGCGCAGAAGCCTTTAATGGTTGTTCAAATTTAACCATATACTGCGAATTGACAGAAAAACACGTAAATTGGGCGACATATTGGAATGGCGGAGCAAACGTAGTATGGAACTGGAAAAATTAAAATTGTAGGTGTATAATGGCAAAACAGAAAAAAGAAAACTTAAGAAACTTTTGTATAGTGGCACACATCGACCACGGTAAGTCTACCCTTGCAGACCGTATTATGGAATTTACCGGTCAAGTAGCAGAAAGAGATATGGAAGACCAACTTTTAGACTCTATGGATTTAGAGCGCGAAAGGGGCATTACCATCAAGCTTACCCCAGTTAGAATGGCTTATACTGCAAAAGACGGAAAGGAATATATTTTTAACCTTATCGACACCCCAGGTCACGTTGACTTCACATACGAAGTTTCACGTTCTCTCGCAGCTTGCGAAGGCGCGATACTTATAGTTGATGCAACGCAAGGTATAGAAGCTCAAACGCTTGCAAACTGCTATTTAGCGCTTGACAACAATCTTGAAATTGTGCCTGTTATAAACAAAATCGACCTTCTTTCTGCTCGCCCAGACGAAACGGCTAAAGAGATTGAAGACGTAATTGGTCTTGACGGCTCATCTGCCCCTAGAGTTTCTGCTAAAAACGGCATAAATATCGATCAAGTGCTTGAAAAAATCGTCGAACTCGTTCCTGCACCGGAAGGCGATGACGACGCTCCTTTAAAAGCCCTTATTTTCGACTCTTATTACGACAATTTTAAAGGCGTTATTTGTTTTGTAAGAATAGTGGACGGCACTATTTCTGCGGGAACAAGAATTAAGACCTTTATGGGCGAAAAGCAATTTGACGTAACTGAAGTAGGCACGTTTAACCCTGGTCTTTTACCTAAAAAATCACTTTCTTCAGGCGAAGTTGGATATATTGCTGCAAGTATTAAAAGCATAGAAGATATCGCCGTAGGCGATACGATTACAACTTCCGTAAACCCTGCTCCACAACCACTCCCAGGTTATAAAAAAGTGCAACCTGTGGTTTTCTCGGGTATTTACCCACTTGACGGCTCTAAATTTAACGACTTAAAAGAAGCGCTTTTAAAGCTTAAGTTAAACGACGCTTCGCTCACCTTTGAGCCTGACAATTCCGCCGCCCTTGGCTTTGGTTTTAGATGTGGATTTTTAGGTCTTCTCCATATGGAAATTATTCAAGAGAGAATTGAGAGAGAGTTTGATATAGATATTATCACTACTGCTCCATCAGTTTCTTACCACATTTATAAAACAGACGGAGAAATGCTCGTTGTTGATAACCCAAGCAGATTCCCTGACGTTTCTTATATCGACTACGCAGAAGAGCCTATTATAAAGGCAAACATATTTACCCCACCTGATTACGTTGGCGCAATTATGGAGCTTTGCCAAGAAAAACGCGGTGTGTTTACAGATATGACGTATCTTGATTCTAACCGTGTTAGACTTAATTATACCCTTCCTTTAAATGAAATTATCTTCGATTTCTTTGACGGACTTAAAAGTAGAACAAGGGGCTACGCTTCATTTGACTACGAGCTTGCAGGCTACGAAAAGAGCTCTCTCGTTAAGCTTGATATGCTTTTAAACGGCGAGATTTGCGATGCTCTTTCGTTAATCGTTCATAAAGACAAGGCATACCCTAGGGGCAGAGCGCTTGCCGAAAGACTTAAAAACGTTATACCACGTCAACTCTTTGAAATTCCTATTCAAGCTGCAGTTGGCGGTAAAATAATTGCAAGAGAAACTGTTAAAGCTATGAGAAAAGACGTTTTGGCAAAATGTTACGGTGGTGACATCACGAGAAAACGTAAACTTTTAGAAAAACAAAAAGAAGGTAAGAAAAAGATGCGTCAGTTAGGCTCTGTAGAAGTTCCTAGCGAAGCGTTTATGTCAATTCTTAAAATCGATAGCGACAGCAATTAACATACACTATGCAATCTTTGATTGCAAAGGAATATACTATGAGTGGAATTTACGTTCATATACCCTTTTGCAAGAGCAAATGCACATATTGCGACTTTGCATCTTACCCAAGGGAAATTTCAAAAGCTGATATATATTTTGCCTGTCTTTACAAAGAGATAAAAGCAAGGGCTGAAAGCTTAAAGGACTACGTGTTTGACACCGTTTATTTAGGTGGCGGAACTCCGTCTTTCGTAGATGAAAAATATATAGTAGGCGTATTAAGGCAAATTAAAAACTACTACACCTTATCAAACGACTGCGAAATTACAATCGAGATAAACCCCGGCACTCTTTCAGAAGAAAAGGTTAAAGCTTATAAAAGAGCCGGCATAAACAGATTTAGCGTAGGTCTTCAGTCTGCCGACGACAAAATGCTTGCTAAACTAAATAGAATACACAATCGTGAAGATTTCTTACTTGCCACCAAACTTTTAAAAGGCGAAAATTTAAGCGTAGACGTTATGATAGGGCTTGAAAATCAAACCGAAAGTGACGTTAAAGACACTATTGACCTTGCTATGCAAGGTGGAGCAAGCCATATTTCGGCATACGCTTTAAAGCCAGAAGAAGGGACACCAATGTTTGGAAAATACTTAAACGGCGACCTTCCATCTGAAGATGAAACTGCAGAGCTTTATGATTTTACGAGAAAATATTTAGAAGAAAACGGTTTCAAGCGTTACGAAGTTTCTAACTTTGCAAAAGATGGCTTTAAGTCTAGACACAACTTAAACTATTGGCAAAGGGGCGAATATATAGGCTTTGGAGTTGCGGCATCTTCTTTTATAAAAGAAAGGCGTTTTACTAATACTGAAAAGATTGATGAATACACAGCTTGTATTTTAAGAAATGCAGTAGCCGAAATATTTAGCGAAGATATAGCAGGCGACGAAAGAGAATTTGAGTATATTATGCTCAACCTTAGAAAAGACGACGGCTTTTTGCTTGAAGATTTTAAAAAACGCTTTGGCGTTAACTTTACAAAAAAATATGCTGACAGAATTAAAATGGTTAGCAAATATATAGATTTAACAGACGAATATATTCGCATTAAACCAGAATATATTTACGTTCAAAACACAATTATCATTTACTTTATGGACTAATCTAAAAGATTAGTTACAAATTTATTCACAAAGGCTTATTTATGGGAAATTTCGTTCATTTACACGTGCATACCGAATATAGCATTTTAGACGGCGCGGCAAGAATTGCCGTAGTTACAAAAAGAGCTAAAGAATTGGGTATGCCTGCATTAGCAATAACCGACCACGGCAATATGTATGGCGCGGTTGCGTTCTTTGATGCGTGCGAAAAAAACGATATAAAAGCAATTATCGGCACGGAATTTTACGTGTGCGACGACTTACGCGTTAAAAGTGGTAAAACAAAGCTCAACCACTTAGTTTTGTTATGCAAAAACGAAACGGGCTATAAAAATATTGCAAGGCTAAATGCTATTGCATTTAGAGACGGTTATTATTACAAACCTAGAATAGACCTTAAAACGTTAGAAGAGCACC
This sequence comes from Christensenellaceae bacterium, assembly GCA_045133775.1. Classification (GTDB taxonomy): domain Bacteria; phylum Bacillota; class Clostridia; order Christensenellales; family Borkfalkiaceae; genus UBA10281. Next base: position 5,768 of record JBGUUU010000069.1, on the reverse strand, counting down.
ACGAAGGCTTGGTTTGCCTTTCTGCTTGTCTTGCAGGCGACATTTCACAAGCCATTTTAAATAGGGATTTTGAAGAAGCAGAAAGACTTGTTCAATGGTTTAAACGTGTCTTTGGCGAAGATTTTTATTTGGAACTTCAAAACCATGACCTACCAGAGCAAATCGAAGTAAATAAATACTTAAGGTTATACTCTAAAAAATACGACGTTAAGCTAGTTGCCACAAACGACGTTCACTACGTTGAAAAATCAGACGCGATGAGCCAAGACGTTTTAATGTGCGTTCAAATGGGCGCAGACTACGACGACCCAAAAAGACTTAGATTTTCTAACGACGAGTTTTACCTTAAAACAGAAGAAGAAATGCGCGCCCTTTTCCCTGAAGATCAGGAAGCCATTGATAACACTATGGAAGTTGCTAATAAGTGTAATTTCTCTTTTGTTTACGGACATTATATGTTCCCACACTACTACCCTGAAACGGGCGAAGAACCGATCGTTTACTTAAGGGGACTTATAGATAAAGGCGTTGCCAAAAAATACGGCAAGGAAACACAGGAAATTAGAGATAGAATTGAAAGCGAGCTCGCCGTTATTGAAAAACAGGGATTCGTAGAATATTTCCTTATCGTTTGGGACTATATAAACGCTGCCAGAAATATGGGCATTTCCGTAGGACCTGGAAGAGGCTCGGGCGCAGGCTCTATCGTTGCTTACCTTATAGGTATTACCAACATAGACCCACTTAAATACGACCTTTACTTCGAGCGTTTCTTAAACCCTGAAAGAGTTTCTGCTCCCGACTTTGACGTAGACTTTGAAGATAGTAGACGTCAAGAAGTTATCGAATACGTAAAACGCAAATACGGCGAAGATAGAGTTTGTAAAATAGTAACGTTTGGCACTATGGCTGCTAAAAACGCAGTAAAAGACGTTGCGAGAGTTTTAAAACTCCCTTATTCTGAAGCAGATAGAGTTTCTAAAACAATTCCTGGTAAATTGGTTAGAAAAAATGCTAAAGGCGACGAGTTTGACCTTAAAAGACCTAATATTTTAATGAAGGTTTTTGGTCAATATCACCCAAAAGAAGGGGCAAAGGACTACGGCGTTGACTTCTCTGTGCCAGAGCTGATGCAAATGTATAACGAAGAAGGCGAAATCAAAAGAGTTGCAGATATTGCAATGAAACTTGAAGACTCGCCTAGACAAGCAAGCACCCACGCTTGTGGCGTTATCATTGGCGCAGACATATTAGATAGACATATGCCACTCGGCAGAAACGGCGATGATATAACTAGCCAATACACGGGCGTAGAACTTGAACATCTCGGATTTTTAAAGATGGACTTCTTAGGTCTTCGAAACTTATCCGATATTAAAATGGCGATAGACTACGTAAAAGAAAATCACGGCGTTGAAATTGACTTTGACAAATCAAGCTACGACGACCCTAAGGTTTTCGAACTTATATCGACAGGTAACACGAAGGCTATATTCCAAATAGAATCTGCGGGATTCCAAAAATTCTTGAAGGAATTAAAGCCGACCTGTTTAGAAGATATCGTAGCAGCCGTTTCGCTCTATCGACCAGGACCTATGGATTCTATTCCTAAGTTCGTAAAATGTAAGCATAACCCCGAACTTATTAAGTTCGACCATCCACTTCTAGAACCAATCTTAAAACAAACGTATGGCTGTATCGTTTACCAAGAGCAAGTTATGAAGATAGTTCAATCTCTTGCAGGCTACACGTTAGGTCAAGCCGACAACGTTCGACGTATGATGGGTAAAAAGCAAGTTGAAGCGATGGTAAAAGAAGAAGTTATCTTTATAAACGGTAGAGATGAAATCGTTGATAAACACGGCAAGGTTTCAACTGCTATTGACGGTTGCTTAAAGCGTGGCGTTCCTGAAGACGTTGCAAAGAAGATTTGGAGCGAAATGAAGGACTTTGCTAAATACGCATTCAACAAATCACACGCTGCGGCATACTCTCTCGTTACCTACCAAACGGCATACCTTAAAACATATTACGAGCCAGAGTTTTTAACTGCAGTTTTAAACAACAGAATTGATAAAATTGATGAAATTCAAAACTATCTTTCTTACGCAAAGGAAGAAGGAATTGAAGTTTTACCACCAGATATCAACCAAAGCGTTGGATATTTTAGCGTTAAGAATAATAAAATTCGTTACGGCTTGGCAGCGATAAAAGGTATTGGTCTTACAGCCATTGATTCTATCGTTGCAGAGAGAAAGGTGCACGGCGATTACACGTCGTTTGAAAACTTTATCTCTCGATGCGAGAGTAAGGTTCTAAATAAGCGACTCGTTGAAAACCTTATCTACGCAGGCGCGTTTGACCAATTTGGCAAAACTAGAACTCAGCTTATAGGCATTTCAAGTGACCTTATCGACAGAGTTGCTATCATTGCAAAGCAAAGAGAAAGTAACCAAATGAGCTTATTTGGGGATATTCTTGAAGAAGATACAACCTTTACGGTAAACTACCCTAACCTAAAAGAATATGACAGTAAAACAAAGCTTTCACTCGAAAAGAGCGTTACTGGCGTATACCTTTCCGGTCACCCACTCGACGGGTTTAGGGATAGGTTTAAAGATTGCACGTTTACAACACAAATGCTTGCAAACTATGAAGAAGATGAAGACGGCACGAAGATATACACCGACGTTAAAAACGATATGCAGGTATATTTTGGTGGCATAATCACTTCGGCAGAGAAAAAGGCAACCAAATCGGGAACGTTTATGAGCTTTGTCACGATAGAAGATTTCTACGGAGCGATAGAATGCGTATTCTTCCCAAAATCGCACGAAAGGTTTAAAGAACTTTTAGTAAACGAAAAGACGGTTAAAATACGCGGTAGACTTCAGCTTAAAGACGACAGAGTTTCAGTAGTTGCAGATTTCTGCGAAGAAGTTACCGAAAACGTTGCAACGGATACGCAACCTACGGCTATGCCGTCAGAATTAACGGAGTGCCTTGGTATTGTTTTAAACGACGACACAAAGGCAAATAAGGATGAGCTTATAGACATTCTATCCACTTACCCAGGCGATATCGTCGTATTTTTCAAAATAGACGGTAAAAATTATAAAATGACACAAACTGTAAGAAATTGCAGGGGGCTTATTAACGAGCTTTTGTCAATAGTTGACGAAAACGATATTAAATTTTTTAAAACACAAATAAATCGGAGGAAATAACATATGAAAAAAATTGCAATATTAACAAGCGGTGGCGATGCTCCAGGTATGAACGCGTGCATAAGAGCATGCGTAAGATGCGCTATCAATAGCGGTCTTGAAGTTTACGGAGTTGACAGGGGCTATAAGGGTTTAGTTGAAAATAAAATTTTCCCAATGGATACTCACGCAGTATGCGACATTATTCAAAGAGGTGGAACAATTTTAAAATCTGCAAGATGCCTTGAATTCAAAAATACTGAAACAAGAAAACTCGCTGCAGACAACCTTAAAAGACTTGGCATCGAAGGCTTAGTTGTAGTAGGTGGCGACGGCTCTATTACAGGTGCTAAAATGCTCTCTGATGAATACGGTATCAACGTAGTAGGTATTCCAGGAACAATCGATAACGACTTAGCTTATACCGACTTCACACTCGGTTTTGATACAGCTGTAAATACTGTTCTTTGGGCTATCAACGCGCTTAGAGATACTATGACTTCTCACGATAGAGTTTCTATCCTTAAGGTTATGGGTAGACATTGTGGCGATATCGCTCTTTACGCTGGTATTTGTGGTGGCGCTGAATATATTCTCGTGCCAGAAATTCCTTACGACCTTCCTAAAATTGCTAGCGAAATTAAGCATAACCACGAAAGGGGTAAAACTGCTAGTATTGTAATTTTAGCAGAAGGCGCAGGAAACGAACAAGAAGTAAAAACCGTTATTTCTGCAATTAGTGGCGCAGACGTTAAGTTCACAACCTTAGGTCACGTTCAAAGGGGTGGCACGCCTACAATGTTCGATAGAATGCTCGCTGCTAAATTTGGCGTTAAAGCTATTGACCTTTTACTTGAAGGCAAGACTAACAGAGTTGTTGGTTGCAAGGGTAAAGAAATATTCGACCTTGACATTACTGAGGCTCTTTCTCAAAAGAAGGAATTTGATAAAGACCTTTACAAAATGGCAACTATTTTGACCTAAACTACCCTATAAGTCGATTATTTAACAAATAGGAGTTTTAATAATATGAAAAATCTTAAAGGAAGAGCCATCTTTGCTCAATCGGGTGGACCTACTGCAGTTATCAATTCTAGCATTGCAGGTGGTCTTATTGAAGCTTTAAAGCAAGATGCCATTACGGGCGTTTTGTGTTCTTTACACGGCATTAAGGGCATCTTAACCGAAAACTTTACTGACATTGAAAAAGAAGATTTAAGCGAGCTTTACGCGCTTAAAAACACCCCTGCATCTGCTTTTGGTTCAGTTAGATACAAGCTTAAGGATTGGAGCGAAGACGACACCGACTATAAAAGAATTTTAGAAATTTTTAAGAAATACGATATTAAATATTTCTTCTATAACGGCGGAAACGACAGTATGGATACTTGCGATAAGGTTTCTCGCTTTATGGAAAAGGAAGGCTACCCTGTAAACGTTATCGGTATACCAAAAACTATTGATAACGACTTGGTTGGCACAGACCATTGCCCTGGCTTTGGTAGCGCGGCTAAATATATTGCAACTACGGTTTCCGAAGTTAGACTTGATGCGATTATTTACGAAAGCCCACTCGTTATCATTTTAGAGATTATGGGTAGAAATGCCGGTTGGCTTACTGCATCTGCTAAGCTTGCAGAACAAACCGGTTACGGCGCTGACCTTATATATCTTCCTGAAGTGCCTTTTAGTGTTGAAAAATTTAAAGAAGACGTTAAGCGCGTTGTTGATGAAAAACGCGTTTGCGTAGTAGCCGTTTCGGAAGGAATTAAAACTGCTGAAGGCAAATACGTTGGCGAAGACGCTTCTCAAACCGACGTTTTCGGTCACTCTGCTCTAGGCGGAGTGTGTGGCGTTTTAAAGTCCGCAGTTAAATCTATTGGTATAAAGTGCAAAGCGATTGAGCTTAACATCTTACAAAGATGCGCTACTCATTGCGCTTCTAAAACAGACGTTGAAGAATCTTTTGAAAGTGGTAGACAGGCTGTTATTCACGCAGTAAACGGCGAAACGAATAAAATGATTGCGTTTAAGAGAGTTGAAGGCGAAGACTACAAAATCGAATGCGTTGGCTTAGAGCTTTCAACTATTGCTAATGCAGAAAAAATGATACCTGCAAACTGGATAACTGCCGACGGCACTAACCTTACCGAAGAGTTTGTATCTTACGCTCTTCCACTTATTCAAGGCGAATTAGATATTAGAAGAGAAAACGGTTTAACGTCTTACGCTAAACTTAAAAACATACCTTTTAAACTTTAAAAACCATTGTATAAGTCTATTATTTAATATTTTTGCATTAAAAAAGCACGGCGAAATGCCGTGCTTTTTATTATTTAAAATCCAAATAAATCGTCGTTATTATTATCTTCTACTGGCAAATCTTTTACTTTTGCTCTAGTGCGCTTTTGCTTTTTCTCTCTTTTTTTGTTTTCTTCTAATCCCCTATCGTATGCCACCTTAAAGCGCCTTCTTCTATGGCGACTAACCATATTTCTATACGGTATTTTCCAGAAAAACAACACCACGTTTAAAAGCGAGAATATTATTGCAACTCTTGCT
>JBGUUU010000068.1:0-9801 GCA_045133775.1 Christensenellaceae bacterium | reverse complement strand
AACCCCTTTCACAACGGGCATCTATACCACCTGAATAAAATTAAAGAAGAAATTAAGCCAGATTGCCTAGCAATTATAATGAGTGGGAATTTTACTCAACGTGGCGAGATAGCCATTCTTGACAAATACACTAGAGCATCTCACGCCATAAAAGCAGGCGCAGACGTTGTTTTTGAGTTGCCTACAATATTTGCCACAGGTAACGCCGAAATATTTGCAAAAGGTGCAGTAGGGCTTGCAAATCTCTTTAGCGGTGAGCACGTTTTATGCTTTGGAACGGAAAGCGGCTCAAAGGACACCTTAAAGGCAACCGCCAAAATGCTCATTAGCGAAACAAAAGAATTTAAAGCACTTTATAAAGAAGAATTAAAAACTGGCGTTACTACAATTAAAGCAAAGGTAAACGCTCTTTCAAAAATGAATATTGAAAACGTTGACTGCGAGCTTTTAAAAAGCCCTAACAATATTTTAGGAATTGAATATACAAAGGCAATAATTTCTAAAAAGAGTAAGCTTGATATCTACCCTATTATGCGAGAAGGGGCAGGCTATAACGACGTTGAGCTTTATAAAGGCATTTCTTCTGCAAGCGCAATAAGAAACGCTATAACTAATGGCAAAGGAAAAAAGGTGAAAGACAGCGTGCCAAGTTTTGTTTATAACGACTTGCCTACCACTCTACCAAACTGCGACGACCTTATATTCTATTCAATTTTAAAAGACTCAAAGCTAGATTTAAAAAACGTTATCGATTGCACCGAAGGTCTTGAAAATAGAATAAAAGCACTTGCTAAAACAAGTTCAAGTCTAGAAGAGTTAAAAGATAAATTAAAAACAAAGCGTTATACCTACACAAGAATTTCAAGAATACTTCTCTCTTCAATGCTAGGTATGGAAGAAAGCTTTATAAGAAAATGCCTTAACTCTGAGCTTTACCTTAAAGTTTTGGCGATAAATAAAGAAAAATCAAATTTGTTATCTGAATTTTCAAAACTTACAGACACTCCTATTATCACAAGAAAAAAAGATGCAGACGCTTTGATTGGAACAGCTAAAGCTTGCTTTGAAAAAGACGTTTTTGCAAACGACGTGTATAACTTTGTAACAAAAAATAAAACAAACGAATACGAAATGAAAATGATATAATATATCATTAAACATAAAAAATCCACACGTTTTAGTGTGGATTTTTTTATTTAACTACGTTACATTCTTTTATGCCATAGTAAGACAAAACTTCGATTGTCTTTTTATCTATAACTTCACCTGAACAAACAATTTGAACTGCCGGTGGGCAACTAATATTTAGATTTGAAACTACTCTATTTTCGCATTCGTTTAAAGGTAATGTCTGCGAATTTGAAAGAATTGCCTTTCTAACACTCATCTTGCGTTTTGGCTTAACAACTCTTAAAGTATAAGAATTTATAGCAGGCAACCTTTTAATTGAAAGCAATATTTTTTCAAGTTTTTCAATATCGCTAATACTTGTTTGAGATGAAAACATCATAACAAGAAAATCAACGTCTGAAAACTCGCAATAAACGTTGTTATTTTCAAGTATTTTAGCAAAACTCAATCCACTATAACCATAACTTTTAACACTTAAAGTCAGTTTTAACGGCTCGTTACCAACTATTTTATAGCCTGCTTTTTTAAGACGATTTTTTAACAAATCGACTTGATTTATTACGTTTTGTAATTTTTGACTGTAACCGTCATTTAAAATTGCATTAGTTAAATCAAGTGACGCCATTATAAGATAAGATGGACTAGTTGAACTAAATAACGATAATGCGGTTTTAGGGTTAGTATCCACACTACTTAAAAACTCTTCTTTTACGTGCAGGTATGCGCCACCAGTTAAAACAGGCAATGTTTTATGTGCCGAAGAACAACACATGTCAGCCCCTAAGTCTGTTGGGAAAATACTTTTATCTAAAAACCTTAAATAACTACCGTGGGCGCAATCTACAAGTAATAATACACCGTGTTTTTTACAAACTCTTGAAATAGTTTCAATATCTAACACGTTGCCCAAATAGTCCGGCGACGTTAAATATACTGCAACGGGTTTTTTCTTTAATTTTCCTAGAATTTTGTCTATTTGCGTTGACGTAACGTTGCAAGACAAATAGCCTTGATTACTAGTTGAATACAACCATTTTACATCAAAACCCAAAAGACCTAAAGCAGAAATAAAAGTTTTATGAGCATTTCTTCCTGCTAAAATAAAAGGTTTTATGCCGTTTTTATTTGCATATTGCAAACAAAGGTAAAGCATTGCTCTAATGGCTAGCGAAGAACCTTCAGTTGAATAATAGGTCTTTGCCCCAAACAATTTGCTTGCATTCAACTCGCTTTCAGCTATTATACCGTTTGCTTCAAACAAACTATCCGCGCCGTTAATTTCAGTAAGATCAAAGCCTTCAACACCAAGCGCTCCTTGACCCTTATGCCCCGGCATATGCAATCTTAAAGCCTTTGTGCTATCATATTTTTTTAAAAAATCAAATATTGGGGTTTTAGTTTTACTCATCTTCTTCACATTTGCTCACTTCTACCATTATAGCGCATTCCATACGCTTTTTAAAAAGTTCGCATCCGTTTTTATACACGCCTTTTACACTACCTGTTGCATGATAAGCATTTGCAGAGCATCCACCTGAACAATACAATTTTGCCCAACAATCTTTACAATCTTCTCTAGCATATACGTTACAGCCCATAAATTCATCTTGAATAGGTTTATTTGTAACGCCTTGCCAGATATCCCCGAGTTTAAACTTGTCGTCGCCTACGAATTGGTGGCATGGATACAAGTCTCCCCAAGGTGTTACAGCCATATACTCCGTGCCAGAACCACAACCGGAAATACGCTTATAAATGCAAGGGCCACCCTTAAGGTCTATCATATAATGATAGAATGTAAAAGGTTTGCCTTCTTCACGCCTTTTTATCATAAGATTTGCAAGGTCTTCATACTGCTTTAAAACAACCTTAATATCTTCTTCGGTAAGTTCAGAAGGGTCACCACTTGCGCAAACTACAGGCTCCATACTAAGCTCAGAAAAACCAAGGTCAAGCATAGTTTTTATATCTTCTAAGAAGTCTGGATTATTATGAGTGAACGTTCCTCTCATATAATAATCTTTTCCACCACGCTTTTCAACAAGCTTTTGGAATTTAGGAACTATAACGTCCCAACTTCCCTTACCTGCATAGTCAACGCGGAATTTATCGTGAACTTCTTTTCTACCATCTAAAGATAAAACGACGTTGCTCATTTCTTTATTTGCAAAATCAATTACGTCGTCGTCAACGAGCATTCCGTTAGTGGTTAACGTAAATCTAAAGTTTTTATTATGCTCCTTTTCAACGCTTCTTGCGTATTCAACTAGGCGTTTTACAACGCCGAAATTCATGAGTGGCTCACCACCGAAGAAGTCAACTTCCAAATTTCTTCTTGTGCCTGAATTTTCAATTAAAAAATCAAGCGCGCGCTTACCCACTTCAAAGCTCATCATTGCTCTTTCACCGTGATATTTGCCTTGGCTAGCAAAACAATATGAACAGTTTAAGTTGCACGTGTGTGCTATATGAAGACAAAGCGCCTTAACAACGCCAGAAGTTTTTTCTTTAAGTTTACCTGCCATCGGCTCGAAAGAATCTTCAGTAAATAATTGCTTATTATCCTTAAGCTCTTGAACTTGATTAAAGCACTCTTCTACTTCTTCTTTTGTAACTTCATTTTTATATTTTTCGTAAATAATTTCTATTGCTTTTTCACGGTCGGCATCCTGAAAAGATGCAATTACGTCGTATGCAACGTCGTCAACAACGTGAACAGCACCAGAACAAACGTCTAAAACTATATTATATCCGCAAAGTTTATATTGATGTATCATTTTATCTCCGTTTTATATAACGCTAATTTTATCTAGTTTTTTATACAACAAAAAAAGCACCGCCTTTATCAAAACGATTAAAGGCGGTTCTTATACTGTTTAAATTATTTGCTTTCCTTTGCGTTCTCGCATTTTTGGTTAGCAATACCGCAACTTGTCTTACAAGCAGATTGACAAGAAGTTTGACATTCGCCACATCCACCGTTTTTAGCGCTTTCACATAAGTTACGAGTTGCAACTGTTTTAATACGTTTCATAAGAGTGCCCTCCTAAATTTTATAAATAAATTATACCACAAGGGTTAAAATAAGTCAATATAAATATTAAAATTTATAATATTTATTTGCAATTTTATCAAAGTGTAACTAATTTTGCATTTACCATTTCTTGAAGTGACGTTAAAATACCAATTTTAGCGTGATACCAAGTAAGACCACCTTGAAAATATACGGCATAAGGCTCTCTAATTGGCCCGTCTGCAGAGAGTTCAATTGAAGATCCTTGAACAAATGCTCCCGCCGCCATAATTACTTCATTTTCATAACCCGGCATTGCCCATGGAATAGGCGTTACGTAGCTATCAACAGGTGCTGCTGCTTGAATACCCTTACAAAAAGCAATCATACCTTCTGGGCTCTTAAGCTCAACGGCTTGAATTATATCGTGTCGATCTTCAGTTCCGTTTGGCACAACCTTAAAGCCGAGTTTTTCGTAAATTCTTGCAGCAAAAATCGCACCTTTAAGAGCGCCTGCAACAACTGTAGGAGCAAGGAAAAAGCCTTGATAGAAACTTTGCATTACGCCAAGGCTTGCGCCAACTTCTTGACCAAGACCTGGGGCAGAAAGACGATACGCACATCTATCAACACACTCTTTAGTTCCACAAATATAGCCACCGATTGGGGCAAGACCACCACCCGGGTTTTTAATAAGTGAACCTACAACCATATCAGCGCCAAAATCTGAAGGCTCAACAACGTCAACAAACTCACCGTAACAGTTGTCAACCATTACTTTTAAGCCCGGTTTAACTTCTTTAACAAATTTGATAAGCTCTGCAATTTGTTTAACTGAGAAAGTTGGTCTTGTTTGATAGCCTTTACTTCTTTGAATAGTAACCAACGCAGTTTTTTTATTTATAGCCTTTCTAATGTTTTCATAGTCAAAAGTGCCGTCTTCTAAAAGGTCAACTTGTCGATAAGAAACACCGTATTCTTTAAGCGAACAAACAGACTCCCTTATACCGATTACTTCTTCTAAAGTGTCGTAAGGTCTACCTACAGGCGATAAAAGCTCGTCGCCAGGTAAAAGGTTTGCAGAGAGAGCAACGGTTAATGCGTGCGTTCCACAAACGATTTGTGGGCGAACAAGAGCCGCTTCAGTATGAAAAGTATCTGCATAAACTTGTTCAATCTTATCTCTACCAACGTCGTTATAACCATAACCCGTTGATGCTGAAAAACAGTTTGCATCTACTCTGTTTTTTCTCATTGCATTTAAAACCTTGCATTGATTATACTCTGCAACACCGTCGATTTTCTCAAATCTTTCTTTTAAATCTTTCAATATTTCTTCGCCAAACTCGTAAACTTCTTTACTAATGCCTAGTTTTTGATAACTTTCGTAAATTTCCATAATTTTCCTTCCAGTTTTAACTTTGTTAATTTTAACACAAATAGAAAAATATTGCAACTTTTTTACAAAACAAAAGGTCGGATAACACCGACCTTTTAGATTATAAAACTTTAGACAAAAATTCTTTTGTTCTAGGATTAGTTGGATTGTTAAAAATAACGTCTGGCGTATTATCTTCAGCTATTATTCCTTCATCCATAAACACAACTCTTGATGAAACGTTTTTAGCAAAACCCATCTCGTGTGTAACGACTAACATTGTGAGTCCACTTTCGGCTAAATCCTTCATAACTTGCAAAACTTCACCTACCATTTCTGGGTCTAACGCAGAAGTTGGCTCGTCGAATAAAAGCACGTCTGGATTCATAGCGAGAGCTCTTGCAATTGCAACTCTTTGCTTTTGACCGCCAGAAAGTTGACGTGGCTTTGAGTTTACGTAGTCAAGCATACCAACTTTTTCAAGATAATATCTTGCAGTTTGCTCTGCTTCTTCTCTACTTCTTTTTAAAACTCTTATTTGTCCAACCATGCAATTTTTCAAAACGTTCATATTATTGAAAAGATTAAAGTGTTGGAACACCATACCTACTTTTATTCTGTATGAATTAGCGTTAAAGGATTTTGCTAAAATATTTTCGCCGTTATACAGAATTTCTCCACCGTCTGGAGTTTCTAAAAGGTTTAAGCATCTAAGCATCGTGCTTTTACCAGAGCCTGATTGACCGATAATCGACACAACTTCTCCACTTTTTATTTGCAAATCAATTGAGCGCAAAACTTCTCTGTCTTGATAGTTTTTAACAAGACCTTTTATATCAAATACAACGTTACACATGTTTTCTTACCCCCTTTCTAATTGCAAAAATTCGCTCGCCGTCAAGCTTTTTCTCAACAAGGCGTAAAAGTCTTGTAATTGTAAACGTAAGAATAAAGTAAACAACGCAAATTATAGTATAGGTTGCAAAAATTTGATACGTGCTCTTTGCAATAATAGTTGCTTGATAAAAAAGTTCTACAACGCCTATTACGTTTAAAACTGACGTATCTTTTATATTTATTACAAATTCGTTTGAAACGGCTGGGAGAATATTTCTTATAACTTGTGGAATAACAACGTATGTCATAAGCTGGAAGTGATTCATACCGATTGCTCTTGCGCCTTCAAACTGACCTTTAGAAATTGAAATTATACCACCCCTTACGATTTCTGCAATATACGCACCTGTATTTATAGAAACTATAAATAAAGCTGACCACAATAAAGGCAAGGTTGTTCCGCCTGATAAAAATGCGTAACCCCAGAAAATAACCATTGCTTGAACCATCATTGGTGTGCCACGGAAAATCTCTATGTAAGCAGACAAAATAAAGTCTACAACCTTTTGAATTACTCTAACAATCTTATTCTTTGATGGTGGAATAGTTCTAATAACACCTACGATTATACCTATTAAAAGACCAACGATTGTAGCAATTAAGGCAATGAGCATTGTATAGCCAACGCCTTTTAAAATATCTGCGCCGTATTTTTTCAAAATATTGCCGATAATTTTAAAGAACGTTTTACCTTCAACTCCAATTTCTTGAGCTTCCGTTATAGCTTCTTCCATAATTTCAGCTCTCTTTTGCTCGGAAATTTTACTAAGAGCAAGGTTTACATCGTATAAAAGGGCGGAATCCTTTTTAACACCTATTGCAAGTGTTACATTTGATAAATCTTCAACTATAAAGCCGTTATCGTTGTTTTTAAGTGGAATATACGTAAACTCAGATTTAGCGTTACAGTCTGCAATAGCACCTGGTTCTTCTGCTATATAACCGTCTATTGTTCTGCTTGATAAGGCTGTAATCATAGTTGGAAAATCTTCCATTGCAGTTACGTGTTGAACGTTTGGAATTTGATCAACTACCGTATCGTGGAAAGTCGCGGCTTGAGCAACTATTCTTGCTCCACTTAAATCTTCTAAAGATTGAGCGTTTGCATACGCGCTATCTTTTCTTACTACAACAACTAAATTTGATTCATAATATGGGTCAGTAAAGTCGATAACTTCTTTTCGCTCATCAGTTGGGCTCATACCTGCGATAATAAGGTCAAGCGCACCTGATTGAACGGCAGGAATAAGATTATCCCACTCGTAAGCATAGATTTCAAGATCCATATTAAGTTCTTCGGCAATTAGCTTTGCAATTTTAATGTCGTAACCATTTGCAAATTGACCTTCTTTACCACTAATTGGAACTGCGCCGTTAGAATCGTCTTGTTGAGTCCAATTATAAGGTTGATAAGCGCACTCCATACCAACTTTAAGAACAGCGCGTTCATTTTCTTCTTTACCACACGATGCTAAGCTTACGACTGAACATAAAGCTAAGCATAAGGTAAAAAATAGAATTAAAAGTTTTCTCATTTTTACTCCTTCTTTCGGATTACGTTTTTAAAACTAAGTGTCTTTTGCAAATAAAAAACCTGCAATAGAGCACAAGGCAATATTGCAGGCTTAACCTACTGAAATATTACAATAGCTCTCCGCTTTTTAAAGCGACAGTCGTTAAGATATTCTCTTAACGCCCAACCATAGCACTCTCAAAATTTGCTATGATTTCGGCAAAACTTCCTTTTGCTTAACCTCCGTTTGAGCGGTTGTAGGTTATGCTACTTATAAGCCTTGCGCCTCTATCCGAAATTTTAAATTTTATTGTTTATATAATACACCAAATCATTGAAAATGACAAGCGTTTTATATCAATTTTTAATGATTTTTATTGATTTTTTTGGTTTTTACACTTTTCGCATACATAATATAATGCGAGCTTATATTCTAAAATATCTTCGCCTGTTTTTTCTCTTAAAATAGGCATAAGTCCATCAATGTTAACGTCCTTTACGCCACCACATAAACTACATATTAAATGCTCATGTGGAATTTGCGGTCTGTCATATCTAGCCGGTGCGTTTGGCACTTCAATCTTCCTTACTTCACCACTTTCAACAAGTAGCGATAGGTTACGATAGACAGTTCCAACAGCAATGCTTGGCATAATCTTTTTAGCAAGCTCGTATATCTCTTCAGCAGTTGGATGCTTGTATGATGCATATATTATGTCTTTGATAATCTTACGTTGCTTTGTCATATCTTCGCTCCTTTTTCTTTATTGTAACACAAAGATATGAAATTGTCAAGAATAATTCCTATTCTTCTTGATTATCGACGTAATTACCATAATTTTTGATATTTTCTATTACTTTTTCTATCTTAGCTAAAACGTCTTCTTTGCCTTGTCTTGTTTCAGATGAAGTAGGAATAATATAGCTATCCGGCACGGCAAAACGCCTTGCAATATCTTTGATATTGTTCTTAATTTGCATCCTAGAAAGTTTATCTGCTTTAGTTGCGATAAATGCAAAATCTATTGCGCTTGAGTGCAAAAAGTTTACCATTGTAACGTCGTCTGCAGTAGGTGGATGGCGTATATCTAAAAGCGAAAAAACGTATTGAGCGTTTGCTCTATCATCAAAAAACTGTTGCATAACTCTGCCCCACTTTTCCTTTTCTGCCTTAGACACCTTTGCAAATCCGTAGCCCGGTAAATCGGCTAAAATAAATTCGCCAAAATCAAAGTAGTTTACAAGCCTTGTTCTACCCGGAGTATCAGAAGTTTTTGCAAGCTTTTTTTGGTTGGCAAGCATATTGATAAGCGAACTTTTACCAACGTTTGACTTGCCTACTACTGCTATAATCGGCTTTTCACTTCTTATAAACTGCGACGGAGATGCCGCAGACGTTATAAATGTTGCATTTTTTATTATCAATATACTCACCTCTTTTTTTATCTTAGGCTATGTCACAACGTATGACTGATTAAATTTAAAGGATTAGATACGAGCAAGACGGGATTTTTGCGAGATTTTTGCAAGGGAATTACCTTGTTGGTAATCGGAATTGCAAAAACCGTAAAAAGACTAGTATTGCGAAATAGATAAACCTTTAAATATCGGTCACGAGTTGTGATAGAGCCATTATTTTACATTTCTAATTATATCAAAAGCTTGTTGTTGCAACGGGTTGAGCCTTTTGTTTTTATGTATAACTAAATAATTTGTTTGCTCTGCAACTATATCAGCAATAACAATTTCTTTAAATAATCCATTATCAATATAATCGCGCACGTAAGTTTCAGGCAAAAAGCCTATGCCAATGCACGATTTTATACCAATTACTATCGCTTGATTGCTTGACGAATCCATTTGCGGATT
>JBGUUU010000067.1:0-9770 GCA_045133775.1 Christensenellaceae bacterium | reverse complement strand
AATACTGCGTTTCTAAAAAGCGATAGCAACTGGGATGACCAACAAGGTCTATCCCACCTGCTATCGCTTTTTGAGCCTTGTCTTGCTTGTATCTAAAGCTTTAAATATTGCGTTAACAGGTCTATCTTATCCACAAGCCATTTTCGAGCCTAGCCTAACTTGTTTCTAAACCTTTAAATACTTTAAAGGCTTATCTACTTCGCTAGCCTGCGTTTACTGTTTCGCTTTCAAAACCTTGGTGACCGACAAGGTCTACCAAGTCTTTTCAAGCTCACGAGCCTTGGCTAGCTTGTATCTAACCCTTTAAATCCACTTTATAAATGTTGAGTAAAATACGGGTGGAGCGTCACGCTCCCAACGTCACGTTGCTTTAAACAGTTGATATTAGTTTTAATTGCAAAAAAGACTAACGAAAATTTCGTTAGTCTTTTATCTTGTCTAAAAGATTTAATATAAAAGCATTTACTAGGCTTTCTCTTCTTTTTTTGTTTTTCTTTTTTCTATTAAAAGGTGGATAAAAACTATTAAGTAATGAACAACTAAACCAACGGCTATTGCTTTAACAAGGTCAAATATTACCGTTAGAGCAAAGGTTAATATAAGAACTAAAATATCGTTCCATTTTTTTGTTTTAATTACTGCTAAAAATTCTCTCCATTCACTCATATTATATGCAACGATAAACAGTATTGCAGCGATAATAGGCATAGGAATATAAGATGCAAGTGGCATTAATAAAACTAACACTAATAATAAAACTAAAGCGTGTATCATACCAGAAATTGGTGATCTGCCACCGTTTTTAACGTTTGCAGCAGTTCTTGCGATTGCGCCCGTTGCAGGGATACCACCAAAGCAACCAACTAATAAGTTGCCAGTTCCTAATGCTAAAAGTTCGGTGTTAGGGTTGTGTCTATCATCTATCATTTTATCTGATACTACGCAAGATAAAAGTGATTCTATACCGGCAAGTAATGCAATTGTAAAAGAACTTGGTAAAAGTGTTAATATTTTTTCGCCTGATATCTTAGGGAAGTTAAACGTTGGTAAACTGGATGAGATAGTGTAAATTGAGCCTATGGTATTTGCAGTTATAACGGGAATAAGACAAACTAAAGCGCCAACAATTACAGCTATAAGAGAGCCTGGGATTTTCTTTGAAATCTTAGGCCAAAGAATTAAAATCGCAAGCCCAATAACGCCAACTACAATAGCCCACACGTTAACGGTAGAAATATTCTTTATTACTAACGAAAGCTTGTCCATTGTTTCAATAGCCGTTTCACCGGCAGGATAGGTAAGCCCTAAAAAGTCTTTTAACTGACCGATAACAAGTGTTATTGCAATACCAGACGTAAAGCCTATAGTAATAGTGTGGGGGATATATTTAATAAGAGAGCCTAGCCTTAAAACGCCCATCAAGATAAGTATAACACCCGCCATAATGGTTGCAAGGAATAATCCGTCAAACCCGTGCGACAAGATAATGCCTGCAACGATGGTTGCAAAAGCTGCTGTCGGGCCTGTAATATTAACCTTGCTACCACCTAAAAAGGCAGTAAAAAAACCTGCGATAATTGCTGTAAAAAGCCCCATTTCCGGCGTTGCGCCAGATGCTATAGCAAGAGCAATTGAAAGTGGCAGAGCAATAATTGCAACGATAATACCAGAGACAATATCTGAAAGGTAATTTCTTGGTTTATACGTTTTAAAAGTGTCTATAATTTTGGGTTCAAAAAGTCGCATAAAATTTCTCCTTTGCATAAGAAATATTATATACCTAAAAAAAGCAAAAAGCAATAATATTTACTTTGTATAAGAAAATTAATATATAAGAAAATTAAAATAATTGTAAAAATCAAAATCAAAGAAAGAAGGACTGCTTTAATGCGAAATTTTTAAATTTTTAACAAAATGGTTTTTGTAAAATAGTTGTAAAATATTTTAAATAAGTATATAATACTTATAAGTATGAATGTTTCTAATCAAAATAAAAAGATGATTTTAAAACTTATTGTATCGCTTTTTATAATAGGCGGTATAATAGGAATTGTGTTTTTAATTTTAAAGCTTTCAGGTATTACAAATTTAACACAAGAACAGTTGCAGTCGTATATCAAATCTTCGGGGGCAATAGCACCTCTTATCTACGTAGCAATATCTTTTTTGCAAGTAACGTTCGTGCCAATACCCGGCGCTATAACGATAATTGCAGGTAGTTACGTGTTTGGGCCTTGGCTTGCGTTTATATATTCTTACGTGGGTATGCTACTTGGTGCAATGTTTGCGTTTTTCTTAGGTAGAGCGCTTGGCAGGCCGTTTGTAAATTGGATTGTCGGTGACGAGAAAAAGGTTGACGAGTGGATTTTAAAGCTTAAAGGCAGGCAAAACGTCGTGCTATTTTTTATGTTTATACTGCCTTTTTTCCCAGATGATATTCTCTGTTCAATAGCAGGATTATTACCAATTACTTACTTGGGCTTTTTTGTTATGCAGGTTGTAACAAGGGCGTCTTCTATAGGGTTTACCGTGCTATTTATGTCGGGCGAGTTTATTCCTTACGAAGGTTGGGGATTGGTTGTTTTGGGCGGTATTGCAATAATTTGCATCGTCGCATTTGTTTTGAGTATAAAATATTCTGAAAAAATTAACGATTTTTTTGTCGAAAAGATAAACTATGTTTTTGGCAAAGGTAAAAGCAAGGATAAAGCTAAAGATGAAGAATAAAATTAGAAATAAAGGAAGCGTATATTTTAATGCTGTGCAACTTATAGTTGTTGGCTCAGTAACGGGTATATTCGTTGGTATAGTAGTAACGTTATACAATTTATGCGCAGGCTTTGCAGAGCAAACAGCAAAGGGTGTATATGATATTGTAAGGCAAAACCCTGCATTTATCCCACTTCTTGTAATTGCTCTTTTAATGTGCGCGTTTTTCTTAAGTGTTGTGATAAAATTTATACCTATGGTAAAGGGTAGTGGAATACCGCAAACAGAGGGCGCAACGAGAGGAGCAGTTCATTTTAAGTGGTATCGCGATGCCGTTGCAATGTTTGCAGTTAGTCTTCTCTCAATTTTTATGGGGCTTTCTGCAGGAAGTGAAGGGCCTAGCGTATATATAGGCGCATCGGTCGGCGACGGGGTTTCTGTGGTAACAAGGCGCAATGAAATGATAAGGCGTTATCAAATAACGGGAGGCGCGTGCGCAGGTCTTGCAATAGCTCTCGGCGCGCCAATGTCAGGTATGGCGTTTGCCTTTGAAGAAGCGCACAAAAGGTTTACCCCAGAAGTATTTATTTGCGCGTTTTCTTCGGTTATTGCAGGTATGCTTACGAAGATTTCTTTATTTATGATTTTCGGCTTAAGTTTAGATGATGGATTTACAGCATTTGCGCTTTCGGAAATTCCACTTTGGGAATACGGCTTTGTTGCGTTATCTGCAGCTATCTGTGGCTTTTTAGGTTTGTTGCTTTTCAAATCAGTATTTTGGATAAAAGCACTTTTAAAGAAAATTAACTTAAAGAATAAACTCTGCGCAGAATGGATAAAAATATCAATTGCCGTGCTTATAGGTGGGCTTTTCTCGATTATAACTGTAAATCTTATAGGTGGTGGACATGCCCTTATTGAAACTTTGGGTTCGCTTGCCCACGAAGAAACGCCAACAGTTTTTGGCTTGCCAATAGTTTATACTTTAGCGCTTGTGCTCGTAATGAGAGCGCTTGCAACGGCATTAAATATGGGCGCGGGCGTGCCTTGTGGAACGTTTATACCAATGCTTGCAATCGGTGCTTGTATAGGCGCACTCGTATCTGAAATTTGGGTAAATTTAGGTATGAGCGAAACTAGCAAAGATACTATTGTAATGATATGTATGGCAACGTTTTTCGTAACCGTTGTAAGAGCTCCAATAACTGCAGTTATTATAGTTATAGAAATGACACATAGCTTTACTCCGTTACTTCCTGTATTGATTGGTGTTTCTATCGGTTATTTTATTGGCGATATTGCAAGAACGGACAGTATTTACGAAACGTTACTTGAGCAAATGTTGGAAGAAACAGAGAAAAATATTCGCAAAGAAAAAGTTAAACTCGTTATTACTGCAATGCCACTTTCTATTGCAATTGGCAGAGAAATTAAAGAAGTGCTTTGGCCAAGTAGCGCAAGAGTTGTTAAAATTTTCCGTGGCGAAGAATACGTTTATCCAGAAGCCGATACGGTTATTTTGGCGGGCGACGTATTGACGTTTAGTTGCTATACGGACAAACCTAAGCTTGTTGAAGATGATTTAAGAAATATATTAGGCAATTTAATCTAAACTGCATATAAAAGGGGGTGGGCGACAAGTTCACCCCTTTTACACTATAATTTAACAAATAAAATATATATAATGATTGACAAAATTTTTAAAATTGCATATAATTATATCAATGAGGAGTAGTTGGCGGATTTTCCGTAACTAAATCGGTAGCACAAACCTTGTAGGTTTCGGTTTAGTTTTAAATAGCGAGATCATGCCTAGGGCATGGCTTTTTTATTTTATGCTCTAAATATATTAAGCGCAATAGCGCAAAAGGAGAAGTATGACACCACACAGTCAGAACGTAAACGAAGTTTTATCGGCTCTTTCAACTGATGAAACCAAAGGCTTAACTTCGGCTCAAGTTGCCGAAAACGTAGAAAAATACGGACCTAACAAACTTGAAGAGAAGAAGAAAAAGGGTATCGTTGCGCGCTTTTTAGAACAATTTAAAGACGTAATGATTATAATTCTTCTTATCGCTGCAGCAGTATCTCTCGGTGTTGCTATTTACGACGGTATATCGAAGAATCACTTTGACCCTGTTGAAATGGTTGAGCCTTTCTTAATTTTAGCCATAGTTTTAATTAACGCTATAATGGGCGTAGTGCAAGAGAGCAAGGCAGAAAAAGCGCTCGACGCACTTAAAAATATGTCTGCTCCACACGCAAGAGTTATTCGTGACGGTGTAGAAAAGATTATAATGTCTGCAGAACTTGTTCCTGGCGATATTATTAAACTTGAGGCAGGCGATTTCGTTCCTGCAGATGCAAGACTTATTAAAAGTGTAAACTTAAAGTCTGAAGAATCTGCTTTAACGGGTGAATCTGTTCCATCTGAAAAGTTTGCTGACGCTGAAGTTAAAGAAAAAGCACCTATCGGCGATAGAACTAATATGGTTTTCTCAGGTTGTTCTATCACTTACGGAACTGCAGTTGCAGTTGTAACTGCTACCGGTATGCAAACCGAAATGGGTAAAATTGCAGGAATACTCGCAAACGAAGAAGAATCTAAAACTCCATTACAAGAAAAACTTGCAAAACTTGGCAGTATGCTCGGTGTTCTCGTATTGGGCATTTGCGCAGTAATGTTTGGCGTTCAAGTTGTAAGAGACGTTATTGGCAAACCATTTAACATCGAAGTTATTATGGAAGCCTTTATGTCTGCTATATCACTTGCAGTTTCTGCTATTCCAGAAGGTCTTCCTGCAGTAGTTACTATCGTTTTATCTATCGGTGTTCAACGTATGGTTAAGCGTAACGCAATTATTAGAAGACTTCCTGCAGTTGAAACACTTGGTAGTTCTTCTGTAATTTGTTCAGATAAGACAGGAACACTCACTCAAAATAGAATGACACTCGTTAAAACTTACGTTGACGGTGGCGAGATTATTGACTTTAACGGACAAGCTGAAGGCGAAACTTTAAAAATGCTTTGCTACGGCTCACTTTGTTCAGACGGTAAAGTTGTTTTTGAAGACGGCGCAGAAAAGCATATCGGTGACCCAACCGAAACTGCAATCGTTCTCGCAGCTCACAAAGCAGGTGGCGTTCAAGACGAATTAAATGCTGAGAGCCCAAGAGTTGGCGAACTTCCTTTCGACTCTGACCGTAAACTTATGACTACCGTTAATATGATAAACGGCAAGCCAATCGCTATCGTTAAGGGTGCGTTTGACGTTATCGCTCAAAGAACTGTAAAGGGCGACGTTGAAAAGGCAAGAATTGCTTGTGACGAAATGAGTTCTAACGCACTTAGAGTTTTAGCAGTTGCTTATAAAGAACTCGACGCAGTTCCTGAAAAGGCTACGTTTGAAGAACTTGAATATGGTCTTACTTTTGTAGGCTTAGTTGGTATGATAGACCCACCAAGACCTGAATGTAAGGTTGCCGTTGCAACTTGTCGTAAGGCAGGTATTAAGCCTGTTATGATTACAGGTGACCATATCGTAACTGCCACTGCTATTGCAAAAGAGCTTGGTATTTACGTTGACGGCGATAAGGCAATTACTGGCGCAGAGCTCGACGAAATGAGTGATGAACAGCTTGACAGGGAAGTTAGAAACATTTCAGTTTATGCGCGTGTTTCTCCTGAAAACAAGATTAGAATAGTTAAAGCATGGCAGAAAAAGGGCGAAGTTGTTTCAATGACCGGTGACGGTGTAAACGACGCTCCAGCTCTTAAAGCAGCAGATATCGGTTGTGCTATGGGTATAACCGGAACAGACGTTGCAAAAGGCGCTGCAGATATGACCTTAACCGACGATAACTTTGCTACTATCGTAGAAGCAGTTAAAGAAGGTCGTGGTATATTTGAAAACATTAAAAAGGTTGTTGGTTTCTTACTTTCTACAAACCTTGCCGAAGTTTTAGTAGTATTTATCTCTACCGTAATTTTAGGCTTTGTAGCAGGTCTTGGCAATCCTTTCGTTCCTATCCAACTTCTTTGGATTAACCTTGTTACAGACTCTCTTCCTGCAATCGCTCTTGGTATGGAAGCCGTTGATAAAGACATAATGGATCATAAACCTAAGGCTAAAGGCGAAAGCTTGTTTGCTCACGGTCTTGGCTTAAAGATTGCTCTTAACGGCGTATTGTTAACCGTTACGACGCTTACTGCATATTTGTTAGGTTTCTATTTAACAGGCGGAAATTCTGAAGCAGCCCATATGGCAGGTAGCACAATGGCGTTTATGGTTCTTGCAATGAGCCAACTTGTTCAAGCACTCAATATGAGAAGTTCTCACTCACTCTTTAAAGTAGGTTTCTTCTCAAATAAGACAATGAATTGGTCACTTTTAGTATGTACGGCTCTTACTGCATTCGTTCTCTTCGTTCCAGGTGTAGTAGGTATATTTGAAATGGCTACTCTTAGTTGGTGGATGTATCTTATTGGTCTTGGTCTTTCTCTTCTTCCTATACTTGTTATGGAAGTTGCAAAGGCTGTTGGCTTTGGTCACAAAAAACACCACAAGGCATAAGATAAGTTGTTAAATTATTAAAATAAAATCCCAAGTGTGATTTTTCTACTTGGGATTTTTATTGGGTATATATTATTATGGATTTAAGCTTTTCATTTTTCTTAAGTAGCATATTGCTTGGCGTTGGGCTTGCAATGGATGCGTTTTCCGTTTCACTTGCAAACGGCTTAAACGAGCCTTGCATGAAAACAAGGCGTATTGGCTTAGTTGCAGGCACTTTCTCGGTATTTCAATTTTTGATGCCAATGATAGGCTGGGTGTGTGTAACAACAATTGCTCACATATTTAGCGCCTTTGAGCCGTTTATTCCTTGGATAGCCCTAGCGTTATTGTCGTTTATTGGTGGCAAAATGCTTATTGAAGGAATTAAAGAAAAAGACGCCCCTTGTGAGTGTGAGTGTGGTTGCAGACCACAGATAGGCTTTGGCGCATTAATAGTGCAAGGTATTGCAACTTCTATAGATGCCCTTTCGGTTGGCTTTACAATTGCAACCTATAACTTTTGGGAAGCGTTACTTGCTTGTGGAATTATTGGCGTAGAAACGCTTATAATTTGCGTTTTTGGTATAATAATCGGCAAAAAAGCAGGCACAAAGCTTGCAGGCAAAGCAGGTATTTTTGGCGGAGCAATACTCATTTTAATAGGACTAGAAATTTTTATTACAAGCTTTTTTTAATTTAAAACTTAATTTAAAGCCCGTTGCGAATTTTCGCAACGGGCTTTTGTTTTTGTATATTCGCCTTTAAAGCGTAGAAAAACAGCCTAAATTTAATAAGTTTTAATACTATTTTCTCTTTAAATATAATATACGTCTATTTCAATAGTCGTTTCTTTTTTAGTTATAGGGTGGATAAATTGTAGCTTTTTAGCGCATAAAGTATACGTTTCGCCTTGCACGCTTTCGCCGTATAATCCGTCTGCATAAAGTGGAAAACCTATGCTAGATAAGTGAACTCTTATTTGATGCGTTCTGCCTGTGATAAGTTTAACGTCTATTATGCTGTTTCCGTTTGTTAAACGATTGACTACTTTGCACTCGGATTTTGCATATTTACCGTCGCTTGCACAAATTCTTTTAATATCGCTTTGGCTTGGGCGCTTTATTGGTTTTTCAATAACAAAAAAATCTTCTTTTGGCGTGCCTTTCACTAGCGCAGAGTAGGTTTTAACAATTTCACCTTTTTTAATTTGCTCGCCAAGTAGGCTTGCAGTAAAAATATCTTTTGCAACAAGCACTATACCACTTGTATCTTTGTCTAGCCTGTTTATTGCTCTAAAAGTAAATGGTTTAGGTAAAAAATATCCACACACTAATTGGTCTAAGGCTATAGTTTTGTTTCGCATAGAAGAGTGGGTGAGCATACCTTGGGGTTTATTTATTGCCAAAATATAGTCGTCTTCATAAACAACGTCAATATTACCTTTTATTGGTGTTATATAAGGGTTTGGGGCGTCAATCGGTAGGACGATTTTAACAGTATCGCCAGTATAAACTTTGTCGTTTACGTTTTTTAACAAAACGCCATTAACAAACACACCGCCAAACTTAACCTTTTTTATTATTTCATCCGACACGCCTTGATTTTTTAAAAAATCACACGCTTTAAAATTATTAAATTGTTCAGCTACGTTAAAAACTACTTCTTGCATATTTAAAATACCGTAGATTTATTATATTATACTTTTAATAAAAAATCAATATAAAAGTATATTATCATTGGTGTTTAAATTTTAATTGTTGGTTGCTTTTGCGCCGTTTATAAAGAGCAAATGTATAACGGATGCAACGTAACGTTGCAACTACCCACCCGTTCAAATCCCTCTTTAAACTCTAAATAACAAAAAGACAACCAAAACCTCGTAGGTCTTGGTTGTCTTTTGCGTTAGTACTACAAAATCTCTAAAATCGCCCTATTTTTATAGGGTAGAACAACGAAATGACAAAAATAGGAATATAAATAGAAACTCTTAGTCCTTATAAATACTTTTTTCAGTCTTGAAATCGTACTCTCTAAAAACATATTCCTTGATAAAAAGTTTTGTAATTTTTCTATGTTTAGGATATATTTTTATTAGGTGTAACGTAATCAACGGATAACTAAGCCCTGCAATAATACTTAAAGGTGCTATACAATATAAAAATATCCTTACAGAGTATTCTACGTTGTCATAAAATAACGCCACCAACAAAAATATTATACCACATAGAATACAAATTAAAGGCGTAAATAGCAATGTAAATTTTACTATTCCCTTACTTTCTGTGGCAATTTTTCCGTTAAAAATATCTTTCTTCATTTTCGCTTTATCTCATCTTTATGCTATAATTGCAAATACTGCCGAATATAATTATAACACTTCAATATCATTTTTTCAATAATCCAAATCTTAGTAAAATTTACTCCTACAATCAATTCATTTATTTAAGAGTCTTACACGACACCTTGACTTATACGAGCGCGCGCCTGCGGCGCGCGGTCAAGGTG
>JBGUUU010000066.1:0-3055 GCA_045133775.1 Christensenellaceae bacterium | reverse complement strand
TGGTATTTCTCGTTTATTTTCTCAAAGATAAGGTCGGCAATACCTTCGCCACCATATTCTTCTCTTGGTTTTCTGTGCTTTTTAAGCTCTTCGTATTCTGCGCTACCGTTTATTGCTCCCTTTATAAACTCAACGCATTTATCCACGCTGAAAATTCTAACGGCATCTTTAACGTGGCTTACGTAATGCTCTGCAATAAGCTTTTCAATATCGTTTGCAGAGTGAGTTACAACGATAGGCACACCGTAGAAGGCAGCTTCCATAAGCCCGTTTCCACTCTTGCCAAGATAAAGGTCGGAAGATGCGATAAGCTCTAACACGTTGTTGCAAAACTCGTATGGATAGAAGGATAAATTGCCCTTACTCTCAAGCGCGCAAAGCCTTTTATAAAGCTCTGGGTTTTTACCGCAAACAACGTTTACGCTAATTGGCAAATCTTCTTCAATAAGCCTTTGGCAAAGCTCTTCTGCCATACCGATACCGTATCCACCTTCGGTTATATAAAGGGTAAATTTATCGTCGTGGCCTAGCTTTTGTCTAAGCGCCTTTTTATCTTCGTTTATCTCAAAAGCTTCTTGTCGAATAGCAAGTGGCGAAAGCTTAAAGTTATCATCGTTATATCTGCGTTTAAACTTTCTTGCCCTTTTATATCCTTCAGGCATAGAAATCATTGAAAAATCCGAGTTGTATCTAAAGAGAGCGTTTGCGTGCGCATCTGGAATATACATTACCGTATAAGGCTTGTTTTGGCACTTTTCTGCATAGTAATTAGTTGCCCAATGCGTGCTTACGACAACGTCTGGGGCTAAATCTTCCATATGTTTTACACTGTCACGGAAAGCGTTTTTTATAAGTTTTTGCATAACGAACCAACTAGAAATTTTAGAGCCAAAAACGTTCATTGCAAAAATGCTTGCATAGCCGTAGAAATGGCACTCGTTATACATTCGCACTTCTTTGCAAAGCCTTTCTTCAAACTTTTTCATTGCAGGGCTTCCGTTTTCTTTGTAGAAATCGCTACGAACAATCTCGCAATACTCGCCGTATTTCTTTTCAAAGGCATCGCAAATAGACCTTTCGGTCATTATGTGCCCAAAGCCTGCTTCAACGAAAGGAAAAACAACTTTAATTTTTCTGTTTGGCTTTTCTTGGCTTGCTTCTGCCGTAGCTTGCTCTTTCTCTTCTTTTGAAGAAAGTTTTTCTTGCGTTACGAGTATAAACATTAAAAACATAACGCTATAAGTTATAAAATAAGTTGTGTCGAAAAGAGAAATCGCCATAAACAAAATACCAAAGCACACGATATAGAATTTGCCTTCGTATTTTGATAAAAATCTAACTGCCATGTAGCCGGTAAACCCAAGCATTACTAAAACGCCGATTATACCACCCGAGCCAATTGCTTGGAAAACAAAATTGTGCGAAAGGGTTTGGAACATTGTCGCTCTTATATGCGTTTCGTAAACTTGCTCGTTAAAGCTCCTTGCAAAGCCTTCGCCTACCCAAGGGCTGTCCTTAAAATAATCCCCTGCTTGTTGCCAAAGCCCGTTTCTTGCAGTTAAGCCCGAAAGGCTACCTTTGCCTTCTAATACGTTTTGGAAATATATAAAAACACCTGATAAGCTTGTTTTTGTCAAAAGGTAAATTAATGCGATAATTCCTAGCGCCAAATACGAAACTGCCGTTAAGAAAACAACCGTTCTTTTTTTGCCCTTGCCTAACTTAACTAAGCATCTTATCCAAAGCACCGCGTAGATAGGAAAACCGAAAAGCATTCCCGACCTATTGAGAGTAAGTATAAGCATAGTCATTGCAAAAAGACCGATTAAATTGTATAAATTGCTATGTTTTTCGCTATGCTCGATTTTATACATTACAAAAGGCATAAAGAACACTATCATTTCGCCAATAATGTTGCTAACACCCCAACCTACTACAATGTAGCCTTTCCAGTCCTTATCAAATTTAAAGCCTTGCGCAATGCGTGTTACGTATAAAAAGGCAACTTGAACTGCTATTAAAAGGCAAAGCGCAGAAAGTAAGGTTGCTACGTAATCAAGTAAATCTTCCTTTTTCTCCATTACGCCTGTAAATAACACGTAAAGCCCAATATACGTAAGCCCCATTAAAAGACCAAAAGCAAAACTGTCTTTATAATATTGTCTTCCAACACCCGAAAGAGTGAGAGAAACGGCAAGTATTAAAAGGGGAATATACGACTTGCCTGTAAGGAAATTTTTTCGATTCCTTACACATCTTATAACCATTGCAACGAGCAAAACGCCTACAACGGCTATGAGTGGGTAAAGAATTTCTGGCTTTGTATAATAATTATCGCCTGTGCCATACCCCGGGCTATTTTTAGTGGACACTATAAAAATAGCAGAGAGCATTATTGTAAGCCCCGGCCTAAAATCTTTGAAAATAATGAAGAAGATAGTTGCAGTAAGGGCAAATAATGCTATTCCCCAAAAATCCAATGCCAAAGCATGAAAAATAAAGGTTATTAAAGCAACTACAAAAATAAACGCCTTAGACGAGCAGAATTTCTCTACTTTATCTCTAACGTTTTTTGCATTACCCCAAAAATCTTGTCCCTTATTATTATTTTCTACAACAGTTTCCATAACAAAGCCCCTTTCGTTGTTTTAGAATTGTGGTTTGCTCTTATCTAAGAGCAGATTGAACATTACTTTTTACAAAAAAGTAAATACACAGTTTATTTTACTACAAATGCTTTTAAAAAGCAATAACAAAACGTAATTTAAACAAAAAAGACGATGGTTTTACCCACCGCCAGTTAAAAATTTTATAAATTTTTAATTATTTTGAAGTCAACCTTTCAAAAAGAGCCTTGCAACCGTCAAAAATATCTTTATATGCAACGTCGAATCTATCACTATACCAAGGGTCTGCCACGTCATCATCTCGGTTTGCAAACAATAAAAGTTTTACCACCTTATTTTGTTTGTCGCCGTTTAAAATTCTAATTGCATTTCTCACGTTTGCGCTATCCATACAAATAAAAAGGTCGTAATTTTCGTAGTCTTCTTCT
>JBGUUU010000065.1:0-9121 GCA_045133775.1 Christensenellaceae bacterium | reverse complement strand
AAACAAAATGGCAAAACAACAGAGAAGAGTTGCTGACGACGGTTGGGCAGTTTGGATAGACGGCGAAGACGTTAGCACCGTTTACATAAACGACTGGATTAATCCTAAAGGCAAAAGCTACGTCGACGTGGCTGTTCGTATAAGGGGAGTAAAATCTAGCAAGTCCTTAAACGTATACGTTCCTTTCTGCGTTTCAAAAGAAGAGATAGAAGACGTTTCGCTTGGCTTTAAAGACAGTAAGATTTTAAAAGCTACGTTTAGCGCAACGTGTTTAATAGATTATAAGAAAAACGAGCATACTTCCGAAATTGCTTACAACGGAAAAACGATAGATATAGTGCATATTAGCACGTTAGACTACAAGGTGACTGCGCTTGCAGAAGGCGCTCTTATTAGTATTGATATAAACAGCGTGCAGTCATTTATAGATAATGACGAGGCGTATTTTATTTGGCGTATGCCACATAAGTCTTTAAACGAGATATTTAAAGCCCACGCCGACGTAAAAAAGACGATGGCAAGGCTTAGAGATTTAATAACAACGCCAATCGTTTCAGAAAAATACAGCTATTCCGTTAGAATAAACGAATCAAGGCTTTTGCCTGAAGAAATAACAAAAATAGGTGCTTTTAACCGTCAAAAGTTAAAAAAGGCAGTAGTATCACTCTCGATTGATGAAGATTACGAGCTTAACGACGTAGGGTGTTATCGTATTCGCAGATTAGAAGAAGGCTTATATAAAGAGTATCTTCCTAAAGACTACAATTGCGAAAACGTTATAACTTATCAATGGAATCAAAATCGTGATAATAGCTACCAAGGCAAGTTTAATTTTTATTACAACGTTGCAAGAGAATCCGTTAGCAAGGCAAGTATGTCGCTATATTTAGTTCTTCTTACGGCTATTGGAGTTGCAGGCAACCTTATTGCAGACCTACTAAGTAAGCTTTTAGGGCTATAGGAAACAGAGATGATTGAATACGTAAAATTTATTTCGGCGGCGCTTTTAAACGTTGCCTTGGTTGTTGGTGTTTACTTTTTAGAAAAACGAACACCATTCAAAAAATTAAAAAGAATTTATAAAGAACTGATCATTGGCGTTCTGTTTGGTTTATCGTCTATATACGCTTCTGTATTCGGCGTAAAAATCTGGGGCGCAACAATGAACGTAAGAGATGCGTCGCCTATATCTGCAGGTTTAATTTTCGGACCTATCGCCGGTATTGTTTCGGGATTTATCGGCGGCGGATTTCGCGCTTTAACGGTGCTTTGGAATCCCGCTAGCGCGTTTACTGCAGTTGCTTGCTCAACGTCAACCTTTTTAGCAGGTGTCGTTGCTGCGGTTCTTCGTAAATTTATGTTTGATGATAAAAAAGCAGGGTGGGCGCCTGCTATTGGCATTGCTCTAGTTTTAGAAGTGTTCCATATGCTTATGATTTTTATTACAAACATGAACAAGGCATACGACGCGTATCTTTTTGTAAGGCAATGCACTATTCCAATGATTCTTGCAAACTCTATTTCGGTAGGTTTGGCTGTTTTAATAATAGCGATAGTAAGTAAAGAAAAGATATTCCGTATAGGCAAAGATAGGGGCATAGCGCAAACCTTCCAACGCTGGTTGTTAATCTGTATTATTCTTGCCTATTTCGTAACTAGTGTATTTACTTTCAATCTGCAAACAGGCATAGCAGAAACGCAGGTTATAGCAAATTTCACCACAACGATGAACGACGTTGAAAGTGATATAAAAGGCAAATCTAATGCTCATCTTTTAGTCATTGCGAGAAAGGTCAAAGAAGAATATGAAGATAAAATTAGAGAAAATCAAAGCGTTTCGGTAGCCGATCTTATCGCTCTTGCAGAAGATAATGATATAAAAGAAATAAACGTTGTCGATAGCGACGGTTGGATTCGCAATTCTACCGAAGAAGACGTTATAGACGTTTATAATATGAATAGTAAGCTACAGTCTAAAGAGTTTGTCGACGTTTTAAAAACGCAAAACGAGTTTGTTCAAGATTATAGCAGAAGGGGTAAAGACGAAACCGTTTGGAGAAAATACGCTGCGATAAACCTTTCAAGTGGTGGGTTTATTCAAGTTGGATACGATGCAGAGCAGTTCCACAAGCACCTTGACGAGTTTGTTATAGACTTTACTAAAAATCGCCACGTAGGAACGGGTGGTTTCGTTGCCGTATGTGACGAAAAACTCAATATCGTTATCGACGATGAAGAATATTCAAACCAGCCAATAACGTCAATAGGTATTATACCGCCAGAAGAAATGTTAAACGGCGCTACGTCTACAAAGTTATATACTGCAGACGTGGTAGAAGGCGATGCTAGCGCAGAATATACCTACGTATTTAAGTTCGTTGAAGGTTATTGCGTTATTGCCGCAATGCCTACGGAAGAAGTAACGATAATGCGTGACGTATCAATAATGCTTAGTTCTTTTATGCAAGTGTTGATATTTGCCGTTCTTTTCTTGCTCTTATATCTTTTAATAAAGCACATTATTATAAACAACTTACACGTTATTAACCATAAATTAGCGCAGATTTCAGGTGGTAATTTAGACGTTACGGTAGATATTCGCGCAAACGAAGAGTTTGCATCGTTATCAGATGATATAAATTCTACGGTTGCAACGTTAAAGCGTTATATTGCAGAAGCTGCTGCCCGCATTGATAAAGAATTAGAATACGCTAAGCAAATTCAGCTTTCTGCTCTTCCTGCAAACTTCCCAGACGGCGAAGATTACGGAATTTACGCGCAGATGATTGCCGCTAAAGAAGTAGGTGGCGATTTCTACGATTTCTATAAGCTTAACGAAAACACGGTTGCCTTTTTAGTTGCCGACGTTTCAGGTAAGGGAATACCTGCCGCTATGTTTATGATGACTGCCAAAACAATTATTAAAGACCTAGCGGAAAGTGGAATGGCAGTAAACGAAATATTTACAAAAGCAAACGAAAAGCTTTGCGAAAATAACGAATCGGGTATGTTTGTAACTGCTTGGATGGGCATTTTAGATATTCCAAGTGGAAAGATGCAGTTTGCAAACGCAGGGCATAACCCACCGCTTTTAAAACGTGCCGACAAAGGCTTTGAATATTTAAAAACTCGCGCAGGGTTTGTTCTTGCCGGTATGGAAGGTATTAAATATCGCGTAGGCGAGCTTACTCTTTCGCAAGGCGATAGATTATTCTTGTATACCGACGGTGTTCCAGAAGCGACTAATACTGAAAATAAACTCTATGGCGAAGAACGTCTTATTACCTTTATGAATCAAAACGTGGGCGTTAAAGCAACAGAACTTCTACCAAATTTAAAGGTGAATATAGATGAGTTTGTTGGCGAAGCTCCACAATTTGATGATATTACTATGCTTATGTTTGATTATAAACGTAAAAAGGAAAATCAAAGCATGGTGCAAAAAGTATTTCCTGCAAAGACCGAAGTTTTAAGTGACGTTCTCGGTTTTATAGAGCAAAAACTTGAAGAGTTTGAGTGTTCAATGAAAATGCAAACGGCAATTTGCGTTGCTATTGAAGAAGTTTTTGTAAACGTTGCTCACTATGCTTACGGCGATGCGCAAGGCGACGTGACCTTTAATATTGGTTTTGATAAAGATACTCGCAACGTAACCTTCCAAATGAAAGATAAAGGCGTTCCGTTCGACCCACTTAAAAAGCCTGACCCAGATATCACCTTATCTGCCGAAGAGCGAGAGATTGGTGGGCTTGGAATATTCATTACTAAGAAAACTATGGATAGCGTTACCTACGCCTATGAAAACGGCGAAAACGTTTTAACTATGATTAAAAAAATATAGGGGAATTTGCATATATGATGATTGAAATTAAGAAAAATGCAGAAGAAACCATTATTGCAATAGTTGGAAGACTTGATACAACGACAGCGCCTGCTCTTGATAAAACAATCAATGAAGATATTGGCGAAACAAAAAATCTTGTTTTAGATATAAAGGGGCTTGAGTATATATCAAGCGCAGGGCTTCGCGTTTTGCTTAGCGCGCAAAAAAAGATGTTAAAAAACGGCACAATGACAGTAAAAAACGTGTGCGCAGAAATTATGGAAGTTTTTGAAATTACCGGCTTTGCCGACATATTAACAATAGTTTAAAAGGAGAGAAATTATGAAATCTAACGTATGCAAAATAGAAAAAGGTGTTAAAGATTTAGATGCTATTTTAAAAGAAAGCGAGATGGTTGCAAGTTATAATGGTTTAAGCCATAAGCAAGCCTTACAATTGCGCTTAATCTGTGAAGAAATAGACGGTATGTTGCCAAAGATTATAGACGACTTTGACGGCGAAATTTGGATTGAATACGAAGAAGGCGTTTGCAAGGTAAACGTTGCCGTTACGTTTGCAGAATTTACTGCAAAGAAAAAGGAAGAATTAATCAACGTTTCAAAGAACAAGAAAAACGCTTTAGCCGTTGGTATTATAGGCAAAATTCGCTCTGCTATTGAAGATTGCTTTTTAGATGCAGACGGCTTTAAGGCTTGTGGTATGGCTTCTGGCTACGGTCGCTCTGCTAGCGAGTATAGCATTGGTATCGATCACTCATACCTTTGGAGTCTTGGCGAATACAAAAACAGCGTAAAAAGCGAAAAACACGAACACGCTAAAGATGAACTTGAAAAATCAATTATTGCATCTATTGCAGACGACGTTGTTGTCGGCGTAAAGGGTAGACAAGCAAGCATAGTTGTTATAAAGAAATTTGCATAAGGAGAAATAAAAATGAAAATAGATTTTACTAAAAACGGAGAAGTTTTAAAGGTTAACCTTGACGGTCGTCTTGACACTACTACAGCACCTGAGTTTGAAAGCTTTTTAACTGCTAATATTGCAGGCGTTAGCACAATTGAAGTAAATTGCGAAAAACTTACGTACGTTTCTTCTGCAGGTCTTCGCGTGTTGCTTTCTGCGCATAAGCGAATGATGGGCGCTTTAACTCTTACAAGCGTTTGTGAGCTCGTTATGGAAGTTTTTGAAATAACAGGCTTTGTTGATATTTTAAATATTAAATAATTTGCAGTTGAACACTCAAAGACTGGCTTTATACCTTAAGGAGATACTATGGATTTAAAAAGCAGACTTATTTTAGAAGATTATAGAAAGCAAAGAGATGACTTTGTTACTTTGGGCGACGTAGTGCATTCATTGCTTGCAGATATCAATAAAGGATTGGGATTTAGCGTTTTAGCTGTTGAGCATCGCGTAAAAGAAGAGAGAAGTTTAGCAGGCAAGCTTGAAAGAAAGGGCGATTTGTATAACTCTTTAGCAGATATAACGGATATTCTCGGTTGTCGCGTCGTTTGCTTTCTCTCTGACGAAGTTGAAAAGGTTTGTAAAAAAATTGAAGAGACGTTTGTTATCGACTGGGGAAATTCTTTAGACAAAAAGACCCTTTTAGGAGAAAACGCATTCGGCTATTTATCACATCACTATATTTGCTCACTTCCGTTTGGCGACAAATGGCCAGATGAAATTTGTGGCAAGAAATTTGAAGTGCAGGTTAGAACCATTTTACAACACGCTTGGTCGGCAATCCACCACGATATAGGCTATAAAAGCGACTTTGGCGTGCCAAGAGATATCAGTAGACAGTTTGCAAGACTTGCAGGTCTTTTAGAGCTTGCAGACGACGAATTCGTGCGTGCGCGCGGCAATATGGTGGACTATACCGAAGGGGTTAGAAAGCGTATAATAACCGACGATGCAGACGACGTAGTTATCAATATGATTTCGCTTAGAGAATACGTTTTACATAACGAAAAAATGCAAGGTTTAATTAAAGAGATAGCAGATATCGCAGGGGCAGAAATTAACGTTATCGACCCAGAGAGCTATATTCCACAGCTTGCATTTTTAGGTATTAAAAAGCTCGGCGATATAGAAGTTATGATAAAAGAAAACCACGACCTTGCTATAGATTTGGCTAAAAAGGCGCTAGAGATGGCAGATCTTGATATAGTTTCTTCTAGCGTTGCGCTTAGATTTTTGTGCCGTGCAGAACTTTTAAATAAAAACTACGATTTTGATAAAGTTGTAGAGTTTTTAAAGATTTCTTTAAGAAGTCAAGACAAAGCAGAAAGACAGGCAAAGCTTTTGCTCAGGCAAAGGGATATTGCAAATGTCTAACTCCCGAAGATTGCAACTCGCGCTAGAGTTTGCAACGAAAAAGCATAAAGGGCAACAGCGAATTGGTGGGGCAGACTATATAACTCATCCAATAGCAGTTTGCGAGATTGTGAAAAATCAGGGCTTTGGCGAAGATTATCAAATTACAGCCCTTTTTCACGATTTACTTGAAGATACTAGTGCTACCGAGCAAGAAATTTTGCAGTTTGGCAATGAAGAAATTTTAACGGCTGTAAAGCTCTTAACAAAGAAAAAGGGCTACGTCATGGCAGATTATATAGGCGCAATTAAAGAAAACCAAATGGCACTTGTCGTAAAAACTGCCGATAGGTTACACAATTTGGAGTGCGCAGTTTTAACTAGCAATGAGTTTAAAAAGAAATATATTTTAGAAACGGTTGAGTGGTATTTAGATTTCTCGCCGGAGATAAAAGTGGCAGTAAGAAGGTTAACGGAGAGTCTTGATGCTCCTAAGGCTGAGCTTTCTTTCTTATACGACGCAGTCGGTTTGCCAAAGAAATAAAATTTTATAACTAAAGGAGAATTTATTATGACTATAGAAAAGATTGTAAAAGGCGAAGTGGCAACCTTGGCAGTTGCAGGTAGACTTGATACTCAAAGCGCGCCAGAGCTCGAAAAAGAGTTTGATAGCATCGTTGCAGGCTTAAAGGAATTAACCTTTGATATGAACGGGCTTGAATACGTTTCTTCGGCAGGACTTAGAGTAATTTTAAAGGCTCAAAAGGTAATGAACACCCAAGGCTCTATGAAGCTTATTAACGTTTGCGACGGCATAATGGAAGTGTTCGATATCACAGGCTTTTTGGATATTTTAACAATTGAATAATGGATAAGATATTATTTATAAACGCTTGCGTAAGACCTAATTCTCGCACTTTAGAACTCGCAAATTACGCGCTTAAAAAGCTTAACGGCGAGATAGAAGAAGTAAAGCTTTACGAAAAAGAGCTTTTACCACTCGATTTAAAAGGTATGCAAATTAGACAAGACGCGTCGCAAAATAAAGATTTTTCTAATAGCATATTCGATTTGGCAAAGCAGTTTTCAAAGGCTGATATTATAGTGATTGCAGCGCCTTACTGGGATTTAATGTTTCCGTCGATACTTAAAAACTATATTGAAAATATTACGGTTGGTGGGTTGACCTTCGTTTACGGGCAAAATGGCAGACCGCAAAGCCTTTGCAAAGCAAAAAAATTAATTTACGTAACGACTGCCGGTGGCCCAATTATTCATAACTTTGGCTACGAATACGTTAGCGCGCTTGCCAAGGGCTTTTTCGGTATTGAAGAAGTTGAGCTTATAAAAGCAGAAGGGCTTGATATTTACGGCGCAGACGTAGAAAAAATCATGGCAGATGCAAAAAAGTCAGTTTAACAAACTGGTCTTGTTTGAACAAAAAGAAAAATACCCCCTAAAAATGACGACTTTTAGTGGGGTTTCAATTTTATTCAAAATGAAAAGCACGTTGATAAACTAGCAAAAGCATAAAATTTTTGAAAGTAAATTTAAAATTGACAAAAAGAAAATATTTATGTATAATTTAATTCAAAAATGAGTTTAAGGAGGTGTTATTATGCGAAAACCAGAACTGGAAGATTACGGATTGTCTAAATCTCTTCTGCACAAATACAAACAACAAGAAAAATTAGCAGATGAAAAACTAGAATCCTATATACAAACAATAAAGGATCGATGTAACACCATAGGAATGATTTCTATTATTATTCTATTTATTACTTTTTTTATTTTTGCTGCAACGGGTTTTAGTGAAACTGGCGCCGTTGTTTTTGGTATTCCAGCAGCTTGGTTAGGTATATATTGGGTTCCATGGGTACAAAGTAGGGATTATGGATGGTCTGATGTGAGTTATGAAAAAAGAAAAGAATTACATGATTCAGTTGTTGATGAAAAGCTAGAAAAAGCTGTTAGACAATATGAAAAAGCTTTATTAGAATATGAGAAATCTCTTAAAATAAATGAGTATTCTGTTGTTAGAGCTTCATTATGTCTTCCGTTCGGTGACGAAAGGGAAATTACTACACAATGGATAGTATTTTCTAATATTCATCTTGCTAACCCAAGAAGTTTTCCAGATATTAGAATTCCCCGCTATATTGATGATGATTTTAAAGACTATTATGATTATTTAATAACTAAACAATCTAGTATTACGCCAAAGCCTAAAAAGGCATTAAATATCACTGGAGAACTTAAGTTTTTTTATCCTTGCTCTGATTTATTCCTCGCATTTAAAGGTAAAAAACCTGGAGATTCAGTATTTGTTAACGGTGTTACTAAATATAAAATTTTAGAGGTAATAAACTTTGATTAACAAATATTACGACTAATTGTTTAACCAAAAAATTTTCTTAAATATTATAAATTTTTCAGTAATTATAAAGCCGAGATTGAGTTATCAATCCCGGCTTTAATAATATTTGAATACTAATATTATAATGGTGCTATAATGATTATGCTACGCAAATGAATATTTAAAACCGATAATGGGGAAACGTTTGAAAAAAGTGTTTCTCTCTTTTGTTATTCCATTATCGGTGATCATTGTTTAATATAACTTTAATAGAATTTCAATCCTATTAAAAATGGGCAAAAATTTACCATGTTTTTGACATAAAAACATGCCATCAAGTAAGAAAAATGACACCAAAATCAGGTGTCATTTTTTGCTGACAAATTTACATGTTTCTAGTCCTAAAATTCCATCTGGTCTACCCATGCCTCGTATTCTGGATCTCCTCTATCAGGTGTGTTTATTTCATTTGGATAACAACAATATGAATCATAAATTGCTTTTCCGCCCTTCTCCCATTTTATTTTTAAAATTCCACAGTGCCTACAATGCGAACAACCGCTGCGCCCATTATTTGCGCTTTCACTAGCCCATTTTTTTGTAAT
>JBGUUU010000064.1:0-4084 GCA_045133775.1 Christensenellaceae bacterium | reverse complement strand
AAGAGTTGCCGTAGAGCAAGGAATGCGTGGTTTTACTGCAGTTTGGTTTAATTCTCAATACGTTTTAGGCAAGCTTAAACCGGGTGTGGAATACCTTTTTTACGGCAGGGTAAGATGCGATTTCGGTGGCATTACGATAACAAATCCTACCTTTGAAGAGGTTGATAATAACACTCGCTTAAAGGGCGTTGTTCCGGTTTATTCTTTAAAGGGAAATTTAAACCAAAGGGGTATGCGCGACGTTGTTTTGAATGCTCTTTCTAGGCTTGACGTAGAGTCTATAATTCCAGATAAAATCCAGCAAAAATACAATCTGCAGTCACTTAAAAAGTCATATTTCGACGTGCACGCGCCAAAGGATTTAGTAAGTCAAAGGCTAGGCGCAGAAAGAATTGCTTTAGAAGAATATTTTACTCTTATTTCGGCGTTTAAGCTTATAAAGGGTGACCGTCAGCAAATAAGAATTAACAACTACGCGTGCAAAGCGCAGGATTTGCGCGAATTTATAAAGAGATTTGGCTTTGAATTTACCGAAGGACAAAAGAAGGCTGTAAATGAAATCTTTGCCGATTTAACCGGTGCAAAATCTATGAATAGGCTACTTCAAGGTGACGTTGGTAGTGGTAAAACTGCAGTTGCGCTATGCGCTATTTATATAGCCGTAAAGAGCGGTTATCAAGCTGCAATGCTTGCCCCAACAGAGATTTTGGCAGAGCAAAATTTTAAGATAATTCAAAGGCTTTTCCCTGATTACGAAAGCGTATTTTTGAGTGGATCGACAAAGGCTCAAGAAAAGCGAGAAATAAAAAAATCAATCAAAGAAGGCAGAGCAAAAATAGTCGTTGGCACGCACGCCGTTATTCAAGGCGACGTAGAGTTTTATAACCTTTCTATGTGCGTTTGCGACGAGCAACACAGATTTGGTGTAGAGCAAAGGAGCTCGCTCATTGCAAAGGGCATTATTCCCGACGTTTTAGTAATGAGCGCAACGCCAATTCCTAGAACATTATCGCTAATTTTTTACGGCGATTTAGACGTTACCGAAATTACCGATAAGCCTAAAAACAGGCTTCCCGTGGCAACGTTCACCGTGCCTGAAAGAAAGTATGACGGCATGCTTAAATTCGTTGAACAGACGGTTAAAGAAGGTAGACAAGTTTTCTGTGTTTGCCCTAAAATTGAAGGTGACGACGAAGGGACGGTAATGAGTGTTACCGAGCTTTACGAAGAGCTTTCTAAGCGCTTAAACGGCGTTAGAGTATGCCTTTTACACGGCAAGATGAAAGACTTGGAAAAGGCTCAAATTATGCAGGATTTTAAGCAAAAAAAGAGCGATTTATTGGTATCTACAACCGTAGTTGAAGTAGGTATAGACGTGCCAAACGCAACCGTTATGATAATATATAACGCCGAGCGTTTTGGGCTTTCGCAATTACACCAATTAAGGGGTAGAGTAGGTCGTGGTGGCGATAAGAGCTACTGCTTCTTGTATTCTTCAACCGACGATACCAAAGCAGTTGAAAGGCTTAACGTGCTTTGCGAAAACGTTGACGGATTTAGGATTGCCGAAAAGGATTTCGAGCTCCGTGGTAGTGGCGATTTTATGGGCACAAGGCAGAGTGGTAAATTCTTTAACGAGCTGGGGAGCTTAAATTATTCGGCGTCAGTTATTTTCTTTGCCAAGAGAATTTGCGACGAAGTGTTCGCTTCTCCTGAATATATTTCTTCAATTAGGGGAGTTGCGCTTGAAAAATATGAAAGATTAAAAGACGTAACAATGAATTAAAACGCGGGCTGTAAGCAAAAGCTTACGGCCTTTTGTATGCTTAAAAAGCTCTAGAAAGTTTTAAAAAATATTGCAACAAACTGCCCAATAATCAACATATACACCGATATTTTAGGTTTTTGAGTGGTTTAAATAAAGTTTTAGAAAAACAATTGCGCAGTTTTTTACAAGATTGATTTCAAAGGAGTAAATTTTTTAGAATAATAATAGTGCAACGCTACTTGTTTTTGCTAAGTTTTATGTAAAAAACTCCTTAAAAGTAAAATTTTCTCTTAAAATTTATAAAATTTTAAAAAGAATGGAATTTTCATTGATATTAGTCATTATTAGTGCTATAATGTTATTAAGTATAATTATATATATTATTAAAGGGCGCGCTTGCACGTGCGCGTAAGAAAATAAACATAGAGGACAAAATTATGGTTGTAAAATTTTCACCACCCGACGTATCAGAACTTGAAATTAAATATGTTAGCGAAGCTTTAGCTTCGGGTTGGATAACTACAGGACCTAAGGTAAAGGAGCTTGAAGCAAAAATAGCAAAGTATTGTGGAGTTTCTAAGGCGGTATGTCTAAACTCTCAAACTGCTTGCGCAGAAATGGCTCTTCATCTTTTAGAAATTGGTCCTGGCGATGAAGTCATTACAACTGCATACACCTACACGGCATCAGCATCTGTAATATGTCATACAGGGGCAAAGGTTGTTCTTGTTGATATTCAGCCAGACTGTCTAGAAATGGATTACGACGCTTTAGAAAAAGCAATTACTCCAAACACAAAGGCAATTATTCCTGTTGACTTAGGTGGCGTGCCTTGTGATTACGATAGGCTTTTCGAGATAGTTGAAAGAAAGAAGGGCTTGTTTACTCCAAATTCTAATTTGCAAAAGGCAATCGGTAGAGTGGCTATTTTAGCAGATACGGCTCACGCTTTCGGCGCGTCGAGAAAGGGTAAAATGCTCGGCTCTATTGCAGACTTCTCATCTTTCTCTTTCCATGCAGTTAAGAACTTTACTACTGCAGAAGGTGGTGCTCTTACTTGGAGAAAGTTTGATGGCGTTGATGATGAAGATATTTATAAGAAAGTTCAGCTTTTATCTTTACATGGTCAAAATAAAGACGCTTTAGCAAAGACGAAACTTGGTGCGTGGGAATACGATATTATTGGCACTTGGTATAAGTGTAATATGACGGATATTATGGGCGCTATTGGTCTTGCTCAGTTTGAAAGATATCCATCAATGCTTGCGAGAAGAAAAGAGATTATCCAAAGATATGATAACGCTTTCCGTCCTTTAGGCATTCAAACACTTGACCACTACACAAAAGACTACGTTTCATCAGGTCACTTATACATAACTAGAGTTCCTGGTATTGATTACGAAACTAGAGGTAGAATTATTGACGAAATGGGTGAAAGGGGAATTGCTTGTAACGTTCACTACAAGCCACTTCCTATGCATACGGCTTATAAAAAGCTTGGATTTGATATTGCAAATTACCCAAATGCGTATAAATTTTTTGAAAACGAAATAACTCTTCCACTTCATACTTGCCTTACAGATGAAGAAGTTGAATACGTAATTAAAAACTATACTGAGGTTGTTAAAAAGTATATCTAATGAGACTTGTAAAATGGGAAAATCTTCCTGCCGAAATGCAAACGGTGGAAGTTAAAAAATATTATGACATATTAAAGAAGAAAAGGCTCGGTCTCTTTTTTAAGAGACTTTTCGATATAGTAGTTTCGTTTACGCTACTACTTATCTTGAGCCCTATTTTCTTGCTCTTGGCTATTGCTATCAAGATAGATTCCAAAGGCCCTGTATTTTTCCGTCAAGAGAGAATTACTCAATACGGCAAGAAATTTAGAATTTTTAAATTTAGGTCTATGGTTGCAGATGCTCCAAAGCTCGGCAGTGATATTACCGTTAAAAACGATATGAGAATTACCCGTGTAGGTAAACTTATTCGCAAGTGTAGGCTTGATGAAATCAGTCAGCTTATAGACGTTTTAAGGGGTAAAATGACCTTTGTTGGCACTCGCCCTGAAGTGGAAAAATACGTTAAAGAGTATACGCCAGAAATGATGGCGACCCTTTTACTTCCTGCGGGTATCACGTCAGAGAGTAGTATTTTATACAAAGATGAAGACGAGCTTTTAAACGCATCTTCAGACGTTGATAAAACATACGTTGAAGAAGTTTTGCCAGGCAAGATGTATTACAACTTAAAGTCTATTGAAAACTTTAGCTTTTTTAAAGATATAAGAACAATGTTTAGAACCGTATTTGCCGT
>JBGUUU010000063.1:0-24772 GCA_045133775.1 Christensenellaceae bacterium | reverse complement strand
CTAGTTTGATCTGCTAAGATTTTTACGTATTGATGTGGCTCTTCGTTTAAAGCAATTTTATAAACGACAGGATGAGCATCGTTGTCTATAGATTCGGTAGTAATTAAATAGAAAGCATTTTCAGAATAAGCAATATCTACAACGCCTTGAAGCTTTGTAGGGGCTTTTTCTTGTAGCTTAAAGAAAAGCTCGTTTTCTTCATCTTCAACAATTTTAGCAAGATAAACGTCGCCACCTGCATAATAACAAACGTAGCCGTTTCCTACGGAAAACTCGTCTATATCGTCAGTAGTAAGGTTTATTCTGTTATAAGTTCTTTCTTCACTATCAACGTTATTGATAACAACTATTCTTCCACTATCTAAAGCGTAGATCTTGTCTTTATCAACAACAATATCTTTAACGTTTTCAGTAAGTCTGTTTATAGCAGTTGAGTTTGTCGTAATGGCAAATTCAGTAAATTTATTTTTATTTAAAAGGTCAATTTCTTGAACGGCGTTAATACTGCTATCTACAACCCAAAGCATATCGTTTACAAGGCAAATTCCCTTTGGTGTGTATATATTGCCCAAATCTGCGTCTTCGGTATATTCGCTAGAGCGAACAACTTCAACTGGGGCTTTCTCGCCTGCGGTGGTGTCTATCATAAACACGCCGTCTGGACAAGAGTAGTAGATGTATGCTCCGTCAGTTGAACAGATAAGAGATTCTACGTTAGACGCGTCAACTATTGGGGTTGTTGGGTTGTCCCAACTAAAGATGCCGTCTTGACCGATTTTAGAAGTGTAAACGTTTCCGTCAGGTGAGAGCAAAAGCATTGCTGAATTTTGAAAAAGCTTTTCTTCTTTAGTGCTTTCATCTATCGTAAACCCACCGGATAAGTCTGTGCCTATAGCATATTTTTTAATAAGGTCGCTAGTGTGAACGACTATGCTATCACCGTTGATGCTAAACGACGTGCTACACAAGATACCCGTATTGATTGGGTTTGCCACCCAACCGTCGTCTTCAAAGCCGTTGATATCTATACAATAGATATTTGAGTCGTATAAAAACAACAAGAAATTTTTATATCTTTGAATTGCCTTAACCGAAACGTCGCCAAGAGCTAACGGCACGGAAGAGAACTTTTCGTTTTTATAAATTACTATAGCGTCTTTATGAGAGATTGCTACAAAATCTTCATCATCATCTTGATAAATGCAAATTGCATACGGATTATCCAATTTATAATATTGCAAGTAACTTGTAGGTAAGAAGATACCTGTTTGAACTTCCGTTGGCGAAGATTGCTCGGCAAAAGCCCCCACCTTAGTAAAGAGTGGAAGTGACGCGATTAATATGAAAAGAGATATTAAAAATAACTTTAATTTCTTCACCGAGCTACTCCTTATAATAAGAATAATCTTATTATAGCATAACGTTCTACAAAAAAACAACTTATTTGACAAATTATTGCAAAAAACTTTTAAGCCTGCCTTCAATTTAGGGCAGGCATTTGTCATATATTAAAAGCTATCATATAAACGAACATTTGTTCGCAAACAAAATGAAGAAAAAGTGAAAAATTTTTTCTCCAGCCGATATTGATTTTTGCTAAGGTCGGGTTTATGCTAGGGGTGTCTTTGGCAACCGACGTTTGCTTTTAACGTAACAAAAAGGAGGTGCAACGTATGTATGCTTATGAAAAAGCTATTTTAAAAACCTACAGACAAACAGACGCATTTATCAAAAGCACGGAAAAGGCTATAGTAAGGGGGGCTTACGCAAGTTATAAATCGCATAGACCTGCGCTTTGCATAGCTGAAGAGTTACTTGAGTTAAAATCGCAAAAGGAAGAGCTTGAGCATCTAAAATTTGCTATTGATAAAACTCTGGAAGAAATGAAACCTTGCCACGCCTTTATATTAGGCGTTAAGTATGGCGCAGGTAGCTTGGGTGTAGGGCAAACTTTACAAAAAACGGACGGATACTATAAAAAAGCGGCGTACGCGCTTGGTAAGTTCGTTTTTGGAATGAAGAAATTGGGTTATTCAAATTCGGTATATGAAGACCTTTGTAAGAGATACCATTACATAAAAGTTGCTTTTGAAAATTTTGTAAAGTTTGAAGAAGTGGTTAAAAGAACAGGAAATCTTCTCGTTGGTAACAAAATTCAAAAGGAGAAGAAGATAAGCTTTGTTGACAAGAAGATTTAGAAGGATTACTCGTCGTAGAAGGTGTCCATTGTCAAAACTTCGTCGCTAGCCTTTGTAGGCGCAGGCTTAAACAAAAGGTAAACGACGCTAATTGCTATTATAGACACGGCAATTATTATTACCAATTGGAGACTGTTTCCCAAAGTGTTTGTAACCGGTTTACTTTCTTTAAGGGCTTGCTCGCTACTTATAATGCTTTCCGTTGGGGAATTGGTTATAGGTAGCGACGGTATAACGAACTCGTTTACGGCAGAGAAAGGCAAATATCCCACGTATTTATCCCCAGAAGACGTAGTGACGTAGCCGTAAATATATTTTTCACCGTTTGCCTTTGATATTATTCCATAATAATCTATCGCGCTGTTTTGGGTAACCATTTCGGATATAGTAAGCTCGACGTCTTTAAAAAGCATACAGTTTTGGTTTACCG
The DNA here is from genome assembly GCA_045133775.1 of Christensenellaceae bacterium. GTDB lineage: Bacteria > Bacillota > Clostridia > Christensenellales > Borkfalkiaceae > UBA10281. The sequence continues at coordinate 22,144 of JBGUUU010000063.1, read as the reverse complement.
TTAGCACGAGATTTGGGTATGGAGTTGTCGGTGTGTAATCGACTACGTTTAGGTGGTCGATAGAAATATAGCCCTTTGCAGACGGTTTCGTTGGGTTATCGCTTTTATATTCAACCTTTGCGCAGGTGTGACTAACAGTAATAACCTTTACGTAGTAGCCCTTTGGCAGAGTAAACCATTCCATCGTAAGCGCTGGGTCTATGTATAAGCTTACTCCGTCAGTAGTTATACGTGAGAATTTTGTATCGTCTGCATAGGCGACTTGTTTAGGATAAAAGCAACAAATTGTTATAAGAAGTAATAAAAAGGTCTTTTTCATAGCAAGAAAATTATAGTGCGAGCCAAGATGGTAATAAAAGAACATTAGGTAGAAAAAGGAGAAGGTTTGTCGATTATGACTCAAAAAGAATGCTTAGAAGCAATTTTAAAAATTGAAAACGAGCAAAAAAGGCGACGAGAACGCCCGATAAACAAATATAACACGGGAGAAATAGTGCATCAAAAGCAACTTGATTTTCATAAATGTCCCAAGCGAAACAGGTGGGTTTTTGGTGGTAACAGAAGTGGTAAAACGGAGTGTGGCGCTGTAGAGAGTATCTATATGGCAAGGGGAATACATCCTTATCGCAAAAACAGAAAAGACGTTTTTGGATGGGTTGTTTCTCTTTCTAAAGAAGTTCAGCGCGACGTTGCTCAAAGTAAGATTTTAAAGTATCTACCAAGAGAGTGGATAAGCGAAATTATAATGAGCGCAGGCAGAAAAGATGCGCCCGAAAACGGTATTATAGACCAGATAAAAATTAAAAACGTCTTCGGTGGAATATCTACTATAGGCTTTAAAAGTTGCGACCAAGGAAGAGAGAAATTTCAAGGTAGTTCATTAGACTTTGTGTGGTTTGATGAAGAGCCCCCAGAAGACGTTTATAGAGAATGTAAGATGCGTGTTATTGATAAACAAGGTGATATTTTCGGCACGATGACACCGCTTAAGGGCTTGACCTTCATCTATGATGAAATTTTTTTAAATAGAGCCAATTCGCCAGACGTTTGGTATGAGTTTGTCGAGTGGGCTGACAATCCTTATCTTGCCAAAGACGAGATAGAAGGTCTTACGCAAACACTTTCAGAAAAAGAGTTAGATGCAAGAAGATTTGGTCGTTTTTCTGATGAGTCCGGCTTGGTTTACGTAGAGTTTGATGAAAATAAGCACGTAATCGACCCTGTAAGCTTGCCATTTGACTGGCAAAATTTGATTTCTATAGACCCTGGGCTAAATAACCCTTTGGCGTGCCATTGGTATTGCGTTGATTACGATGGGAATATTTACGTCGTTGCAGAGCATTTTCAAGCAAAAAAAGACGTTGCTTGGCATAGCCAAAGAATAAAGGAAATCTGCGAAGAAATAGGGTGGAGAAAGGACTCTGCAGGTAGAATTACCGCGATTATCGACTCTGCTGCAAACCAAAAGACGCTAGCATCTGTAAAGAGCGTTACCGACCTTTTTTACGAGCACGGAATTTTGGCTAATCCAAACGTGAATAAAGACGTGTTTTCAGGTATTGCAAGGGTAAAGGAATACTTCAAAAACGACAGGATTTTTATTTTCAAAAGTTGTGTAAATTTAATACGCGAGCTAAAGTCGTATAGGTGGGGAAAAGGCGATTTGCCTATAAAAAGAGACGACCATTGTGTTGACGAATTAAGATACTTTATAATGACAAGACCTAAAAGCACCAAGCCAATCGAAAGGCTTTCTGAGATTGCCAAAGACAAGCAAAAACTTGCAAAAAGGCTCAGGAGGTAAAAGATGTAAAGCATAAATGCTTTATACAAGAACAAAATGTGAATTCAAATACTAAAAAGAAAATAACTCAAGCTCTCGTTAAAAAGGCTATCGGCTTTGAAACGGTAGAAACGGTAGAAGAGTTTGCCGAAGCAGATGGCGAAGTAAAGCTTTTAAAACGAAAGGTTACTACAAAGAGCGTGCCACCAGACGTTTCTGCTGTAAAGTTACTTCTAGAAATGCAATCTGAAGAGCGAGATATTGTCGATATGACCGACGACGAGCTTGAAAAAGAAAGGGTAAGACTTATGAAATTATTGGAGGAAAAGAAAAAATGAATATTGAAAAGTGTTCAATAGTAATTAAATGCGACGTTGACGGATGCCATAACAAGGCAGATAAAGGGGTAGTGTTCGACGGTGTTGCTCCACAGTATTATCTGTGCGATAGTTGCTTGAGAAAATTATTCGAAGCCTTAAAGGCTGAGTATAAAAAGGAGAAGGAAGATGCAAGAGTTTCAAAAAAATGAAGATAGCACCTTTTACGAAGACGTCGTAAGAGACGTTGTAGAAGATTTTTCTAGAAGGCAGATGGAAAGAGCCCAAATAGAAAAACAGTGGGAGCTTAATTTAAACTACTTATCTGGTAATCAATACTGCGAAATTGCATCGAACGGTGAAGTTGAAGAAACGGAGAAATACTATTTTTGGCAAAGTCGAAATGCTTACAACCATATTGCGCCGGTTGTAGATATAAGAATTTCAAAGCTTACCAGAAATTGCCCTGTGCTTAGCGTAAGAGCGCAGGGGGAAGACGAAGCGGACGTTAAATCTGCAAAATTGTCTTCAGCGCTATTAAAGTCTGCCTATAGTCGCGTTAACGCTAACGACGTTATAGCAAAAGCAACTATGTGGAGTGAAGTTTGCGGAACGTCATTTTATTTCGTTGGATGGAACGGCGAAGGTGGAAGATATTTAGGAGAGTATGAAAATAGCCCTGTATACGAAGGCGACGTGCTTTTTGAAGCCGTATCTCCATTTGAGATTTTTCCAGACTCGCTTTGCTCTGAAAACATTGCTAAATGCGCTAGCATTATAAGGGCTAGGGCTGTTCGAATAAGCGACGTTGAAGCCAGATACGGCGTAAGCTTGGAAGGTGGCGACGTAAGCGTTCTATCATTAAAAATGATAAACAATACGTTTGGCGATAGTGCCGGCGTATTACACGGTGGGGTTGTGTTAATCGAAAGATACGAAAGACCTACGGTTGAATACCCAAACGGCAGATATATTGCAGTAGCAGGCAATAAAATTTTATATTACGGCGAACTTCCTTACGTAAACGGCGTTGAAGGCAGAAGAGATATCCCGTTTATCCAACAAAACTCTATTGATAAAGCAGGTAGCTTTTTCGGTTCGTCTATTATAGAAAGGCTTATTCCCGTGCAAAGGGCATATAACGCTGTAAAAAACAGAAAGCAAGAGTTTTTAAATAGATTGACAATGGGTGTCGTATCCGTTGAAGATGGTTCGGTAGACGTTGACGACTTGGCTGAAGACGGTTTATCACCGGGTAAAATAGTTGTCTATAGGCAAGGAATGCGCCCACCTTCGCTTATTGGCACAGGTAATATTCCGTCAGAGCTTATCTACGAAGAAGAAAGGCTTTTAAACGAGTTTATTTTAATAAGTGGCGTAAGTGAGTTTTCAAGAACGTCAAACGTAGATTCAAATATTTCTTCAGGCGTAGCCCTTCAACTTCTTATCGAGCAAGAAGAAGCGAGAATGAACGCAACTGGCGAAAATCTCAAAAGGGCAGTAAAAGAAATAGGTAAACACATAATTAGAGTGTTTAAACAGTTTGCAACCGAAACAAGATTACTTCGCGTTGCAGGAGAGTCCGGTAAGGTAGAGCTTTATTATTTCAATGCGTCTGACCTTTCTTCAGACGACGTGGTAATTGATACTGAAAACGGACTTGCATACACTCCAGCGCAAAAGAAAAATGCTGTTTACGAACTTATAGGCGCAGGTATTTTAAATGATGAGAACGGAAAGATGACGAAAAGAACAAAGACTAAGTTATTAGAAATCTTAGGCTTTGGGTCTATTGATAACGCTTTAGATTTAGAAGGCTTGCACGTTGGTAAAGCAGAAACGGAAAACATTTCAGGCTTTAAGGAAGAAGTTTCTATTGATGAGTATGACGATCATGAAATACATATTCAAGAGCATACGAGATATCTTCTTTCAGTCGAAAGTGAAGGGGTAAGAAAAGACCCTGAAAGAAAACAAAGAGCAATCTCGCATATAAGGGAGCACAAGTTAGCCCTTATAGGAGATCAAGGCTAAACGGAGGGTGGTTATGAAGAGTACAAACGCAGAAAATGCTATGGACACGTCGCACGCTGCAGATGCAGGTATGGTAATTGGCGAGACTGTGATAAATAAAAATCCCTATGGCAAATTCAAAGATGCAGAGTCCCTTCTTAAAGCTTACGAAAGCTTAGAGTCTGAATTTACAAGGCGCAGTCAAAGACTAAAAGCTATCGAAGGGGAGCTTGAAAACCGTTCCAACTTGGAAAAAACGGTTGAAAAAGCAGAGGGTAAAATTGATAACGACGGTGATTTTGCAGGGCGATATCCAAAGTCGCTACAATTTGAAAAAGAAATTGAAAACGAGCTTAATCTCGGCTCGCAAAAAAGAGAAGATGCCTACATCAAAATTTTGGAGAGAAAGCTAGACGAGATGAAAAATAAGCCGAGCGATCAAGGCGAAGAAAATTCGCCAATCGATAGGGACTTTTCTACAATCGTAATAAAAGAGTATCTCAAAAAAATAATGCGGGACAAACCAAAAAATCAGGTTTTAAATGGAGTTTCACTTAGTATTCCACCATTTAAACCAACTACTGTTGCCGAAGCTTCGGTTTTGGCTAAAAATTATATTAAAAGAAAAGGAGAATAAAATTTTATGGTAACAATGACTAGTGCCGACAAGGCTTTAAAGTCACTTTATTTAGGCGCTGTTTCAGAACAGCTTAACACAGAAGTAAATCCACTTCTTTCAGCAATTAAACAAACTACTACGGACGTTTGGGGAAAAGAAGTAAGAAGAGTTGTAAAATATGGCATTAACGGTGGTATCGGTGCGGGAGATGAAGACGGTGATCTTCCTTCTGCCGGCGGTAACAGTTACGAGCAAATAGTAACTACTTTGAAAAACCTTTATGGAACAATTGAAATTTCAGATAAGGCAATAAGGGCATCTCAAAATGATGCAGGCGCATTCGTAAATCTTTTAAATGCAGAAATGGAAGGTCTTATCAAAGCGTCTACCTTTAACTTTGGTAGAATGTTATACGGCGATGGCAAGGGTATTCTTGGCGACGTTGTATCATCTACAGGTAATACCGTAACAGTAAATAGCGTAAAGAACTTTGCAGTTGGTATGAGAGTTAATTTTATTACTAGTATTGGACAACCTACAGAATTAGGTGTTAGAAAAATAGTTGCAATCAATCATGAGAAAAAGACTATTACAGTTGATGGAACGACGATAGCCGCTGGGTCAATCGGTTCAGGCTATAGTATTGTGTTGCAAGGCTCTTATGATAGAGAAATTACAGGTCTTGGCGCAATTTTTAGCGACAGCACTTTTTTATACGGTTTAAATAGGGAAAAAAACGATTGGTTAGTTCCGTATAAGATTAAGGACGCGGGCGAAATTAGCGAAACAATGATTCAAAAGGCAATTGACCACTTAGATGACGTTCACGGTAGTAAAGTAAACTTCATCGTTTGCTCATCTGGCGTTAAGAGAGCTTTACAAAAGCATTTCTCATCATATAAGAGAAATCTTGACGTCATGGATTTGAAAGGTGGTTATAAGGCGCTTTCTTATAACGGAATTCCTATCGTATCAGATAGATTCTGTCCTGAAGGAACGATGTATCTTTTAAATACCGATGATTTTGCCCTTCATCAACTTTGCGATTGGAAGTGGCTTGAAGGTGAAGACGGTAAGGTTCTTCGTCAAAATGCAGGAAAACCAACTTATACCGCTACTTTAGTAAAATATGCCGACCTTGTATGCACAAGACCATGTGGTCAAGCAATGATTTCAGGCATTACAGAAGAGTAATAAAACGAAATGGCGGTGGCTAAAACCACCGCCTTAATTGGAGGGAAAAATGACAGTTAGAGATATCTTAGCTCAGGTTGCAAAAATAGCAGAAGGCGAAAGTTTGCAAGTGAGCATACAAAGCCAGGAAGAGAAAACTGACGAAGGGGTTAAAAGTAAGGTGGATAGCCTACTGTCTTGCTACAATGCTATCGTTAGAGAAATTGCATTAAACTACTATGAATATTTAAAAACCAAAGAAGTTTCGCAAAATACAATTTTAATTGAAAGTTTTGATATGCCACTACTTAAGATTGTTTCCGTTGTAGATAAACAAGGTAACAGTTTGCGCTATAAGTATGAAAACGGCAAGGTTGTCGCTGAAAAATATCCGTTTACAATTAATTATAGAACTTTGCCTAAGGCTCAAGAGTTAGCAGAAACGTTTGTATATGACAAAACACCAATAGGCGAAAACGTGGTGATATACGGTGTGCTTGCAGAATATATGCTTATTCAAAATAGGATTGAAGAGGCGTTAAATTGGGAAAATAAGTTTAGACAGTCGCTTGATTTTAGAATTGATTATAAGGCAAGAAAATTAAAGGCGGGCAAAAGATGGGGATTGTAAGAAAATTAAAGTTAAAAAAGCCAAGAAGGTCTATTATAGAGCTAGGAAGATTTTATAACGTTGACCATAGAATAGATGGTGACGTCGGGGGTTTTAACAAGGCAAGCCTTTGCTATAATTTTACGTGCAAAGATGGCTCTTTAAAAACTTCATTTGGTTTAAAAAGCCTACAATCGACTTATAGCCTGCCTAATTACGAAATTTTTGACGCTATATATTTTTATAAGCGCAATGACTACGTAACTGGATTAAACGACGATAGAATAATTGCATACTCAATTACTGGTAATATGTTTGAAGTTTCTGCAAGCGGTGGCGCGTATACTAAAATTGAAGGGCTTAACTTTAGCAAAAAGCCGATTGGCGTTTGCTACAATTACAACAGTAAAGACGTTATAATTTTTTCTGCCGAAGGTGAAGGGATTAAAATTTATGATGGCAATAGCGTTGTAAACGTTCCAGATGCTCCCCCTGTTACAAGTATGTGCATACATAGCGAAAGACTTTTTATAACGAGTGGTGGTGTTGATGGAGCTCTATGGTTTTCAGATGACTTCGATCCTACTAATTGGAACGTTTCTTTAACTGAAGCAGGCTTTATTGATATGAGCGATGAGCGTGGCGAAATGCTAGAAGCAGTAGCTTTTGGTGGGCACGTTTACGTGTTTAGAGATTACGGTGTTTCTAGGGTTACGGCATATGCCGACCAGTCGGAATTTTCCGTTTCGCACCTTTTGGTTTCCTGCGGTAAAATTTGCAAGCATACTATAACTGTTTGTGGCGACTGCATATTGTTTTTCGCAAGCGACGGTCTATATAGGTTTGACGGGTATAATGCAGTTAAAATTTCTGAGCCATGGTTTGATAACGTCGAAACGACTAAAAACTGGGTAAAAGGAGTTTATTATAATGGTTACGCCTATTACTTAATAAGCGTTAAAATTAACACGGGCTTGCAAAGGGGTATTTTAGCTGTAAAGCCAAGCGGCTCTGACTATGCGTTTTCGCTAATAGCGCAAATAACGGATATTGCAGTTATAAACGGCGCAAACCTTTACAAACTATATGCAGTAGAGAGAATGAAGTTAGGCGTTTTTGAAGTAGAGCAAGGCGTTGGGTGGGATGGCGACGCTATACATATGGAGTGGCACGGAAAGCAAACGGACTTCGGTATTAAAGCTACTATAAAGAATTTAAGCAGAGTTAAGTTTTTTTCAAATCAAAAAGTTAGGCTTACCGTTTCTTGCGATGGGAAAGAAGAAGTTTTTGACGTAACGCCAAAAAACGGTGTTTGCGAAGTGTTTACAAGGCTTAAAGGCTCTAGGTTTGCATTAAAATTTTATGCGCTGGGGGTGAACGTAGAAATTTCTGCCGTTGAGCTTGAATTTCAATATTATTTATGATGGAGCGAGATATAACTAGATTAAACGTTTTAACTGACGAGTTAGATAAAAGGGTAAAAAATCTTGAGATAAATAAGGTTAAAAAAGAAGAGATAAAAGCAATCGAATATGCCGATACCGAAATGGTTTTTAGACCTGCTAATAAAGAAAAGTTGTTTAAGTTTCATACCAATAAAAGCACTTACGTCGTTGTAAATTTAGAGTGTAAGTCTTCTGCAACTTTTAGTGTTCAATGCGAAGTGTATGCAAATGGAATTTTGATAAAAGACTTTAAAACGTCCTTCCCTATTTCTTTAGAATTGCCTATGAAAACGCTTGATGGTGAAAACACCTTAAAAATAGCAATATATTCTAAAACTGCAACTTCAAGCTTTAAAGTAGATATTAAAGCAAGTGTAAACGGTTACGTAAGCAAAAAAGAAGATGATGTAAAAATAGGCGTAATTACAGCAGGGCAAATCTTTTATAGAAAAAACGACGTTATAAAAAGTATAAATACAGACACGATGGAAACAAAGGTTTGTTATACTGGCAAGGATTATTCTTGTATAGCGTCTTCACAAGCTAGCTATCTGCTTTACGTTTTAAAAACTGGAAACGAAATAAAGCTTGAAAGATATTCAAAAGATAGTAGCATGTTGATCAAAACGGAAACTATGACTGAAGATTTTACTCGTTTTGCTGTAGATATAAGTAGCGGAATAACGTATATCATCTGCATCAAGGGAGAAAACGTATATATGTACGTAAAACAGATAGGTAATACCACTTACGTAAAGCTTCCTTTTAAGGCTAAGAATATTTATACCTACCATGGGTCAACGGGAAGATACGTATATTACGTTGATTTGAGAGATAACGTAACCGTCGTAAAGCACGTTTCTAATTTAGATTATGAAGAAGAAAAAAGAGTTTCGCTTGGCAAACTTGAAAACGTTAACCTTTGTGAAGAAGACGGAAAACTAGTTGCTCTTTATCGGCAAGGACTTGTGGTTGTAAAAAGACCTGTTTTTGAAAGTGGAGAGACGGAAATAGTTGGGATTGGCGACGAAGGGATAATTACTGCAGATGGCGTTACGATAATTCGCCAAAAGGATAAATTGATAAAATTATAAGGAGATAATAATGGCAAAATTTAGATTTACAAAAAAACAATTCGAAGAGATTTTTAAGCCTGCCAAGCAGGAAGAAACAACTAGCGAAAGCGAAGAAAAGAATAAATTAAAAGAAACTATAAGTAATATCGACAACGAGTATAAGAGTTCGCCAAACAGAACTTATGGAGATATAACCGTGCCAAACGTTGTAGAAAAGACTTATGAAAAGCCTAGCGATGAAGAAACTTTAAAAAAGGCAGAAGAAGAAATTTCGCCTTTGTATGATGCAAAAATGCAGAAATTAACTTCAAAGAGCGCTATGGAACAACAAAGCATAGAAGACGAAAAAGACGAACTTTTTAAAACGGTAGAAGAATCTTTAAAGCATTTGAATAGGTCGTATGACGGAGCAAAAGAAAACGCTTCTAATGAAGCGTTAAAAAGGGGGCTTGCAAGGTCTTCGATTATTCTTAATCAGCTTAACGATTTGGAGCAAGGTCGCATCGGGGCAACAGGCGACGTTATAGAGCAAAGAGATAAAGATTTAGCCGATCTTACAAGACAAATCGAAAATCTTAAAATAAAGTTACTCAGCGATACCAACGAACTAAACGAAGAGAGAGCAAAAGAGATAAACGAAAGAGTAGAAGAGCTTGTTGAAAAGTATAGAAAGGATGAGCAAGACGTTTTGGAGTATAACAACAAATTACGCCAACAACAAACGGATAACTTAGTTAAACTTCAAGAAGCGGGTATTATTGGTGAAGGCGTTCAGTCTGAAGAGTATAAAAAAATGATCGCAGATAAAACAAAGGCGTTTTATAGCTATTATTATTCGTTAGGCAAAGATGCCGCTACTGAGATGGAAAAGGATAAAGAATATATCGAAAAAAATATCGGCGAAAAAGGCTATGAAAGCTTAATGAGATATTTTAAGTAATTGCTCTTCTTGTGTAATTATAAAGTTTCATTTTAAAAACTCTACAAAAAAGGTCACGAACGTTCGTGACCTTTTTATTATGGCTCTATCACAACTCGTGACTGATATTTAAAGGTTTATCTACTTCGCAATACTAGTCTTTTTACGGCTTTTTGCAATTCCGATTACCAATAAGGTAATTCCCTTGCAAAAATCTCGCAAAAATCCCGTCTTGCTCGTATCTAACCTTTTAAATTTGATCAGTCATACGTTGTGACATAGCCTTTATTATTTCCATGTTAATTTATATTCATTTTGACTTACGCCAAAAACAGTTGCTTGTTTGCTTGTGTAGTCGTATTTTATCCGTGCAACCTTGTCTTGGCTATCTAGAAAAATTTCAAATTTCTTAGTTACCAAGTAACCACCTACAATCATTTCACCAGTATCTGGAATTTCGGTTGGCTTAAAGTTGTTAAGTCGCTCTGCATTGCACGATTTATTCATAAATTGCATTTCTTCATCAGTCATATTTTGCCAATGCTCTTGTCCGCCAACGTTTTTAAATTTAAGATATTTAATTAAGCTGTCTTTGTTTAAAGTTTTTGCCCTTTTAACGTAGTTGTCCGCGTGATAGCAAGGAACTCTTATATCCTTTGCTCCGTGAGTAATAAATAGTGGCGACGAGAGATTTTCTAAAAGATAAATGCCACTTCTAGAGTTGTATGCAGTCTGGTTGCGTCTATTGCCAATCCAAACGTCTAATTCGTCCTTAAACTCGCCTATAGCGTCGTTATCATACCAAATGCCATAGTCAGTTATACCGCACATTGCAGTTATTTGTGCAAAATAATCGGGAAACTTGCCAGCCAAAGCATAGGCGTTGCCACCACCGCCACTTCCACCTTCAAAGAAAACTACGTCGGTTGAAATAAGGTAGTCTTTATAATGTTTTTTAACGTATTCAACGGCGTCTATTACGTCAAAAAGCTCAAGCCCGTTACAGTCTTGTTTTCCGTCGGAAAAAGCCCTGCCTCGCATATCTACTTCAACTAAAAGGCAGTCGGTTTGTGGCTCGTCGTATTTTTTAAAATCAAAAACGCTCATATGCCAGCCGTGAGTTGTTGCCAACAAATAAGAAGGTTTTTCTGGCTTTAAAACGCGCATTGCAAGTGTTAAGTTGGGGGTTACAGATGATTTGTAATAAATGAAATCGCAGTATTTAGAGTAGAGATTTTCTTTGTTTTCAAAAACCTTTTCTTTGCGCAATTCATCTTCATATCGTTTAAGGTTATCTATCATAATCATAGGTCGAATTTGCTGTTGACGGAATTTGCAATCAAGGCTAGCCTTCCGTCGCTATTATAGCTGTAAATTTTATTTCCTGCAACTATAACGTGGTCGTATAACTTAACGCCGTTAAGCGAGAACATAAGATACATTTTCTCTGTTGCAGAATCGTCTTTCATAGATGGCTCAGGGTTGCCAGACGGGTGGTTGTGCGCCACCACAACGGCATAAGGTTTAACGCTAGCAAACGAGCGTGAAAACTCACTTAATAAAAAGTTTATTTCGTCAACCTTGTCTGAAGTGTAAGAAACCTTTGCAATAACCTTTTCCGTTTTAGAAAGGAAGAAAGCGTAAAACACTTCCTTATCGTAATTAGAGAAGAATTTTATCAAATACTTTTTAACGTTTTCTAAATTGAAAAGCTTTAAGCCTTCTTGCATTTCTTCTTCTGAAACAACGTCTAAAATCTTTGATAAAGTAGTTATAAAGGCGCTAGTGCTTTCGCCCATGCCGTCAACGGACAAAAGTTCGTTAGCGCTCGCGCTAAGCACGCCGTTAATAGAGCCAAATTTGTCTAAAAGTAGATGGGCTAGTGGGTTGACGTTTTTTCTTGGAATAGCATAGAAGAGTAAAAGTTCTAAAAGCTCGTGTTTATTAAGCGAGTCTGGGTTTTTCAAAAACTTTTCTCTAAGCCTTTGTCTATGATTTTCGTGGACGTTTTCTTTTACCTTGTCCGCCATGTTTTGCTCCTTAAATTTCTATATCAAGAACAATGATATAAAGTTAACGATAAAAAGTCAATAGAAAAGTAAAATTTTTTGTATAATTGGTTAAATATGCGTCGTTAGTTTTTTTATTTTGCTTGACAATGTAAATATAAATATATATAATTATTTATATTAAAAACACGCGAGGTAACGTTTTATGCAAGAAAAAAGAGCAGTAACAATGGAAAAACTTGTAAACCTTTGTAAAACAAGGGGAATTATCTTCCCTGGTAGCGATATATATGACGGTATGGGCAACACTTGGGACTACGGCCCAGTAGGTGTTGAAATTAAGAATAACATCAAAAAAGCTTGGTGGAAAAAATTCGTTCAAGAAAGCGAAAATTCATATGGCGTAGATGCTGCAATACTTATGAACAGCAGAGTTTGGGAAGCATCTGGTCATACGGCAAGTTTCTCTGACCCTAAGATGGACTGTAAAGAGTGTAAAGCTCGTCAAAGAGCAGATAATCTTATCGAAAACTACTCAAAGGGCGAAGTAAACCCAGATACAATGAGTCAAGAAGAGATGCAAGAATATATCACAGAGCATCAAATCAAATGTCCAATCTGTGGTAAATTTAACTGGACTCCAATTAGAAATTTTAACCTTATGTTTGAAACTTCTAGGGGTGTAACAGAAGGTAACCAAAATAAAATTTATCTCCGTCCTGAAACTGCTCAAGGCGAATTCGTAAACTTTTTAAACGTTCAACGTTCTACAAGAGCTAAAATTCCTTTTGGTATTGCTCAAATCGGTAAGGCGTTCCGTAATGAAATTACACCAGGTAACTTCATTTTTAGAACTATCGAATTCGAACAAATGGAGCATCAATGGTTCTGCAAAGAAGGAACAGACGTAGAGTATTACGAAGAATACAAAAAATGCGCTTGGGATTTCCTTTTATCTTTAGGCTTTAAAGAAGAGAACCTTCGTTATAAAGACCACGATAAACTCGCTCACTATGCAAAGAGCGCTTGTGATATTCAATATTATTTCCCAATGGGTTGGTCTGAACTTAACGGTATTCACAACAGAACAGACTACGACCTTTCTCGTCACCAAGAATATTCAGGAAAGAATATGAACTACGTTGACTCTGGTAACGGCGAAAAGTTTATTCCATACGTTGTAGAGTATTCTATCGGCGCAGACAGGCTTATGCTTGCAGTTTTATCTGAAGCGTATGATGAAGAGCAATTAGAAGGTGGCGATACAAGAGTTGTAATGCACTTCCACCCAGCAATCGCAGCTTACAAGGTTTGCGTTCTTCCACTTCAAAAGAAAGAAATGGGTGAAAAGGCAAAGGCTCTTTACAAGCAACTTTGCAAGCATTTCCCTTGCACTTATGACGAAGCAGGCTCTATTGGTAAGCGTTATCGTAGACAAGATGAAATTGGAACTCCTTTCTGCGTAACCGTTGACTTTGATACTTTACAAGATGATACAGTAACACTTCGTGATAGAGATACTATGGAACAAATTCGTATGCCAATTTCTGAATTAGCTGCGTATGTAGAAAACAAGATTAAATATTAAAATTATGAGTATAGAAGCAAATAACTTTATTGAAGAAATTATAAATACCGAGCTTGAAGAAGGCGTTGTCGAAGGTGTTCATACAAGATTTCCACCCGAGCCAAACGGTTATCTTCATATCGGTCATGCTAAATCACTTTGCTTAAACTTTGGCACGGCAAAAAAATACGAAGGCCTTTGTAACCTTTTCTTTGACGATACCAATCCATCTAAAGAAAAGACGGAATACGTAGAAGCAATCAAGGCAGATATTGAGTGGCTTGGCTTTAAGTGGCACGAAGTTCACTACGCGTCAGATTTTTTTGACGAAATTTATGAAAGAGCAGTAAAACTTATCAAAGACGGCAAAGCATTCGTTTGTGATCTTAAAGCAGATGAAATTAGCACTATGAGAGGAACTTTGACCGAGCCAGGCAAAGAAAGCCCTTATAGAAACAGAACTGTAGAAGAAAACTTAGAGCTTTTTACTGCTATGAAAGACGGTAAGTTTGCCGACGGCGAAAAGGTTTTAAGAGCAAAGATTGATATGGCTTCGCCAAATATCAATATGAGAGACCCTGTAATTTACAGAGTTCTTCGCGCTCATCACCATAGAACGGGCGATAAGTGGTGCATCTATCCTATGTATGACTTTGCTCACCCACTTTGCGATTCTATGCAAGGTGTAACGCATTCTCTTTGCACGCTTGAGTTTGAAGACCACAGACCGCTTTATAACTGGGTTATTGAAAATACAGGCGTAAATCACAGACCACGCCAAATCGAGTTTGCAAGGCTTAACATAACGAATACCGTTATGAGTAAGAGATATCTTAAAAAACTCGTTGAAGACGGCGCAGTAAGGGGTTGGGACGATCCAAGAATGCCAACGCTCACAGGTTTAAGATCAAGGGGTGTTCCTGCAGAAGCTTTAAAGAATTTCTGCGAAGCTATCGGTATTGCTAAATCAAATTCAGAGATTGAAATTACTTATTTCGAGCACTTTATAAGAGATTACTTAAATACTCATGCAGAAAGAGCAATGGCAGTTTTCGAGCCGTTAAAGGTTACTATTTCTAACTTCCCAGAAGAAGATGAAGTGGAAGATTTTGATATCAATCCTAACGATGAAACTGCAGGTGTTAGACCAATTAAGATGTCTAAACACATCTACATTGAGCAAGAAGACTTTGCTTTAGTTCCACCACCAAAGTATTTTAGGCTTAAAAAAGATGGATACGTTCGTCTTAAAAACGCGTATATTATTAAGTGTGATGACGTTATCTTAAACGAAGACGGTAGCGTTAAAGAGCTTATTTGTTCTTACGTTCCAGAATCTAGAAGTGGTAACGATACAAGTGGTATTAAGGTTAAGGGCGTTATCCATTGGGTTAATGCAAATACCGCCGTTGACTGCGAGATAAGAAAATACGACTATCTTTTAAAAGATGCTGAATTTAGCGGTCAAGATTTCTCCGAGCGTATGAATTACGATAGCGTGCACGTATTCAGCGGTAAGGCAGAGCCTTATTTAGATGAAGTAAAAGACGGCACGTCATTCCAACTTTTAAGAAAGGGTTACTACAAAAAGGTTGCAGAAGGTAATAAGCTCGTGCTTTCTGAAATAGTATCTTTAAAGGACGGTTATAAGCCTAACAAGTAAGGCTTGCCGTAAATTTGAACTAAAAAATAAAAATATGCATTGACTTTATCATTTAATTAGTATATAATTTAACTAGCAGTGTGTATTTGTTGAGGAATAACTATGTTTTTTATTGTTGACTTGGTTTTAATATTTTTACTTGTATGTATAATAGTTACAAGTATTAAGTTCGGGTTTTCAAGGAATTTCGTATTCGGATTATTGAGAACGATTATTGGCATGGCGGGTGGTATCGGCTTATGTGTCGGTGCATATTTATTAATGGATAAGTTTGGTTGGCTAAACGTTATGGCAGACGGGGTTGTAAATCTTTTTGGTAACCCTGCATGGCTTACCGAAGCAAATCCAAACAACTTAAGAATAGTAGCTCGTATTATAGCTTTTCTTCCATTTGCCGTTATATTCCTTATCGTTGGTTATATTCTCTTACATAGGCTCGTTAATTTACTTATTAAAGGAATATTCGCACCTTTCTTCGTTGCAAGAACTAAGAAAAAGTTTGTCAGGGGCATTGATATTGCGTTAGGTTTAGTTTTTAACCTTGCACTTTATTTGGGCGTAGTTTTCGTATTGTTTGGTTTTATCCACGGTATAAATACCGTTAAAACAGCTGAAGGCGATTACGTTTACGATGACGTTTCAATTGTGTTGTTTGGCGATAATGAAGATGCAGACGCGCTTACAGATTTCTTAGCAAACACTATTGATAATGCAACAGGTCCAATGCTTAACAGATGGCACGAATCTTTAAATGCGTCGCCAATCGGTAGCCTTATCTACAATTATAATCCTTTAAACGGCATTTTTGAAAACGTAGTCGAAGGCTTATTCAAAGTATAAAGATACATAGCGTAGCGAAAATTCGCTACGCTTTTTATTTGTAGCTAGTAGTTAAAAGGGTTGGTTATCAAATTGTAATAAAACAAAAACCTATGACATATATTATACCGAAATACAATGGTGGAGGTATAAATATGATTCAGCCAAACTACGGCGTAGTATCTTGCGCTAAATTGCAAAAGGTAGAAGATAAAATTAGGGTTGAGTGCCCATTTAAAGATTTAGAAGAAGTTAAAAAGCCTATATCGTTATCGGCAACGGCATTTCTTCTTTCAAAAGAAAATAAGGGTGGTAAAATCGCTGTCCAGGCAAAGGTTGTTTTCACTTTGGTGTATCTTAGTGAAGACGGTTATAAAAAATCCACGTGTGAGATTGACGGCGTTGGCGAAATTTCTCAAGAAGACGCAGATGTTTGCGCGTTTGCAACGGACGTTAAACTTTTAACGTCTAACGGTTTAGTTGGCGTTTGCACGCTTGTTTTCTCTGGTGTGGTTCGTCAGTCTTACACCGTTGACGTGCTTTCTGGTGGCGATGGTTTAAACGTAAAAACAAAAGAAATTTGCGTTGATAGATACAACGGTATAAGGTATGGCAAGCAGGTTATATCTGACGAGTTTTCTTTAGATTTTATAGTTGGCGAAGTTTTATCTTATAGCGCTCGTGCATATTTAACTAACGTAAATTGCTCGATTGGGCGTATTATTTTAGAAGGCGAAGCAGTTTTAACCGTTAAGGCGTTGCCATTTGCCGAAAATAATGATATAGTAAAAGAGAGAAGAGTTATTCCTTTCCGTTATGAGTTAGACGACGTAGATGCTATGCAGGGCGACAAGGCGTATGCAACGGTAGACGTTAGCGCAACTCATTTAAAGGTGCTTGCAGACGAAGGAAGAGAAAAGAGCACGGTTTCAGTAGATATTTCATTGGATTTTTGTGGTGGCTGTGTGGCTTGTGATAACGTTACAGTTGTTGAAGACGCTTTTATTAAATACAATGAATGCGACCTAAAAAGGACTAAAATTGAGCTTTTGTCATACTGCGGGCAAAAGATATATTCGGATAAGGTAATTTGTGATGGCGTAAAACTCGTTGGTGGCGGTAAGATTGTTTCGGTAATTGGTGAAGACTTGTCCGTTATATCCTTAAAGCAAACTGGCGACAAAGTCTACGTAGATGGAGTTTTAAAGGCTGACGTGGTGCTTAAAAATGCCGATAACGGCATTGCAGTAACGCCTTGCGAATGTCCTATTAGCATAGATTTTAATGCAGACGGACTTGTTGATTGTGCAAGAGTTGTTTTAACTGACGTTTCTGCAAGGGTTAGAAATGAAGAAATAGAGTTAGAGTGTTGCTTTAAGCTATATTATAATGAATACGAATTGCAAACGTTTAATTGCGTTTGCGACGTTTTAGAGTTGGGACAAAGAAGCAATTTAGACGGCGCAATAAGTATTTGCGTTGGCAAAAAGGGCGACGACCTTTGGGACGTTGCTAAAAGGCTTGGATTTGAAGAGCAAGAGATTCTAAAATTCAATCCAGAAATAGAATTTCCACTAGAGAAAGACGATAGAATTTTAGTTTATAGACAAAAAATTTAGAAGAATAAGGGGATACGTATGAAGATCCGCAATAAAGCGTATGCAAAAATCAATCTTTCGTTAAACGTTTATAATTGTGAAAACGGCTATCATAACCTAGATAGTGTTGTTTCAACTATAGATTTATATGATGAAATAATTGTTTCAAAGCGAAGAGATGATAAAATCAACTTAGTTATGCGAGGGATTGGCGAAGACGTTTTAAGCGGAACAGATAATAACGCCTACAAGGCGGCTAAACTATTTAAAGAAACTTTTAACATAAAGGGTGTAGATATAAAGATTGTAAAACACATACCTTTGTCAGGTGGTCTTGGTGGTAGTTCTGCTGATATCGCAGGGGTGTTAAACGCTTTAAAAGAGCTTTTCGACGTAGATGGTGACGTAAAATCGCTTGCAGATAGGCTTGGTAGTGATAGTGGCTATCTTTTAACAGGTGGTTTTGCTCGCATAAGGGGTAGGGGCGAGATTGTTGATACGATTTCTTCTAATATAGAGTTTTGGGTTGTTTTAGCGTATTCTGAAACAGGTGTGAATACTGCAGAGTGCTTTAAAAAATACGATGAAATGCCAACAGAAGTTAAGCTATCTAATAACGAAGAGATGATTTCTGCTTTAGAAAACGGCGATTTTGACGGCGTGATAAAGCAAATAGGCAACGATTTAGCATTGCCGGCTATTTCTCTTTGTGAAGAAATGAATAAAAACTTGCAGGCTTTAAAAGAACTTAACCCACTTTGCGCGTCGGTTTCTGGTAGTGGCTCAACTACCTTTGCCATTTTCGAAACTAAAGAACTTGCGCTTTGGGCAGTAGATAGGTTGAGAAGAAAAGGCTTTAACGTAGAAGTCGTGCCAACTATAATTCCTAAACAACCTAAAAAGAATAGATGGTTTAGTTAAAAAATAAAATGATAATATAAGTATAAAAATTCTCCTTTGTGGCAAAGATATTACGCAAAGGAGTTTTTTTATGAAAAAATTTTGCATAACTATTTTACTTTTATTCATAATATTTGTGACGGCGGGCTGTATACCGATGAAAGAAAGTTTTACAGCAGATAATACCGAATTTTTAAGAATACACGTACGCGCAAACTCAAATTCGGACAGAGATCAGTCTATTAAATACTATATCAAAGACACAGTAGTAGAGTATCTAACACCGTATATTGCCCAATGTCGCAGTAAAGACGAAGCTG
The DNA here is from genome assembly GCA_045133775.1 of Christensenellaceae bacterium. GTDB lineage: Bacteria > Bacillota > Clostridia > Christensenellales > Borkfalkiaceae > UBA10281. The sequence continues at coordinate 3,313 of JBGUUU010000063.1, read as the reverse complement.
TAATCGTAATAGAGCAGAAAAAGAAAACTTTAGAGTATATAATCGACGAACTTTTACAAAATAACGGCTTAAGCTATTCTTCCCGCGTGAGCGTTAAAAATGAAGAGTTCCCTACGAGAGTATATGATGGTTTTACATTAGAAAGTGGCTATTACGATGCAGTTATCGTTGAACTCGGCGAAGCAAAGGGAGATAATTGGTGGTGTGTTGTTTATCCGCCGTTATGTTTTACTGGTGGCGAAAACGTAAAATATTCTTCTCTAATTTTGCAAATAATCGATGAGTTCAAGAGAAAATTTAGGAGGAATATATGAATAAAAGAATAAAGATTTTAACTGCTATGGCGTTATCTTTTGCTTTTACGTGTATGGCTGTTGCGATTGTGTATAGCGTATACAATAAGTCCACAGGCGTTGCGTTTTACGCTGTTAGTGAAGACGTTTTAACGTTAAAGCAAGGCAGTCGTGGTGAAACTGTAAAGCAAATTCAACAAAAGCTTAAAAGATGGGGCTATTATACAGGCGCAGTAGACGGAATCTTTGGCGCTCAAACGAGAAAGGCTGTAATTCTTTTTCAAAAGAGAAATGGCTTAGTAGCCGACGGTATAGTTGGCAAAAAGACTTTTCAAGCGCTAGGAATATCAACGTCTTCATCATCTTCTTCAAGCTCGTCGGGTGTAAACGGGTATACAAGCTCAGATATTGCTTTGCTTGCAAGGCTTATACACGCAGAAGCAAGGGGAGAGAGTTATACGGGTCAGGTTGCAGTAGGTGCAGTTGTGTTAAATAGGGTAAGAAGTTCTTCGTTTCCTAATACTATATCTGCAGTAATTTATCAACCGTATGCTTTTACCTGTGTAAACGATGGACAGATAAATTTAAGCCCAAACCAAACGGCGTTTTCTGCCGCTAAGGATGCTATGAACGGTTGGGACCCATCGTATGGTAGCTTGTATTATTACAATCCTGCAATAGCAACTAGTAAGTGGATTTTTTCAAGGAAGACAGTTGTAACTATTGGTAAACACGTTTTTGCAATATAAGGGGGAGATTATGGATAAAGAAATTAAAAAAGAAAATTCAGCGATAGAAAAGGCTGAAGCAATAGCAAACGCAGAGTATGCAACCATTATAGACCCAATGCAAGGTCTTTCTATAAACGGTGGTTTTGTAGAGCCCCAAGCAGCGCCGATTTTGCCACCTGTTCAGGTTAAAAAGCAAAGTCGTGGCAATAAAAAAGTTAAAAGAGATAGGGTAACTGCAGAAAAAGATGCAACCGTAAGGCTAAAGGCAGAGAAGAATCAAGAAAAGGCAAAGCTTAAAAAGCTCAAGGCAGAAAAAAGAGCAGAGCATAAGCGACAAAAGGCTGAAGAAAAAGCATATTTAAAGAGTGTAAAGGCAGAACAAAAGCACGAGCATAAGCAAAACAAAGGGAATAGAAGAGAAAGACAGCAAAACCAAAAGCGTAAGCGTGGCGTTGGTGGTTGGATTGCCGCCGTCGTTTCGTTAGGCTGTGTCAGCTTAGTGTTAGGCTCACTTTTAGCAGTTTCTATTTTTACAGACTATATGGAGCTTGGAAAGGTAAATACAAACTCTGCAAATGCGCAAAGGTCGTTCTACGATTTTGTAGGCTACGTTGATAATATGGAAACTAATATGTCAAAATTCTTTGTGGCAACAGATGAAAAAGGTCAACAAAAGATATTGACGTCGCTCACCGTGCAGAGCAATTTAGCAGATGCAGCGCTAGCCGAACTTCCTATAAAAGACGAGTCTAAATATTTAACTTCAAAGTATATCAACCAAGTGGGAGATTATGCAAAATATTTAAACAATCGCCTTATAGACGGCTATTTATTAACAGAAGAAGAGATAAATAATATGAAAGAACTATATAAAATCAATTTAAATTTAAAAAACGTTCTTTCTGATTTATCGTCTAGAATAAACGAAAATTACGATTTTTCTGCGCTTTCAAAAAACGATGCAAACGATATTATAATTTCCCAATTTAACGAGATGGAATCAAACGCTAAGGAATATCCGTCTATGATATACGACGGTGCTTTTTCAGACGGCTTAGATAGAAAACAAGCTAGGGGAATAATTGGCGAAGACGTTACAGAGCTTGAAGCAGTAGAAATTTACAAAAATCTATTTAGCAGATATGGTATAGAAAAGATTGAAGTTACAGGAATGGTTGAAAATAGGGGAATAGATTGCTATAATATCATTTCTCAAACAAAAGAAAACGGAGAGATTTTTGCTCAAATTTCTAAGCAAGGTGGTAAACTCATTATGTTTAACGCGTATAAAGATTGCGAAGGGTTAAACGTTGGAGAAGAAGAAAGCGTGGTTATTGCCGAAGAGTTTATAACGTCGCTAGGTATCGCCGATATGACTTGTGTTTGGAGTTATACTACAGGTAGCACGGCGTATTTAAATTTTGCATACGACGGCGGTGGAATTGTAGCATATCCAGACCTTATAAAAGTTAAGGTTTGTCGTGAAAGGGGAATAGTTTCTGGCTACGACGCAGACGAGTATTATATGAATCATACTGAGCGCTCAATAAAAGAGCCTAAATATACCTTAAACGACGCTTATGAAAAGGTAAGTAAAGAGCTTGAAATTCGTTCTTCTGCAGTAGCAATTATTCCTACTGGCGGCGGTAATGAAAAGCTTGTATACGAGTTTGTGGGCGATTATAACGGAGAGTCTTATTACGTTTATATCGATGCAAATACGCTTACTCAAGCAGATATATTCAAGGTTGTAAACACAGATCAAGGAAGACTCCTTATCTAAAACAAAAAGTACGGATTTTTACGGTCCGTACTTTTAATTTGTCAAAACAGTTGTTAAAATATTATAAATAATGTATAATAACCTTAATAAGATTAAGGAGAAAAGTATATGCTTAAAAATATAAATCCAATTCTCAGTCCAGAACTTTTAAAAATTCTTTCAGAAATGGGTCATGGCGACGAAATCGTTATTGCCGATGCAAACTTTCCATCTGCAAACTACGGTCAAAGATTAGTTCGTGCAGACGGAATTAGTGGAACTGCTATGCTCGATGCAGTTTTATCAGTTTTTCCACTTGACACCTATTCAGAAGAAAACTTTATTTTAATGCAATTAGTTCCGTCAGATATAGGTAAAGTTGACCCTGTAATTTGGAAGGAATATGAAAATATCGCAAACAAACACGACGATAATCTTCGCCTTGGCAATGAAGAGCGTTTTGCCTTCTACGAAAGAGCAAAAAAAGCCTACTGCGTTATAGCAACGGGCGAAAAGGCGATATATGC
>JBGUUU010000062.1:0-15064 GCA_045133775.1 Christensenellaceae bacterium | reverse complement strand
ACCTTCTCTTTCGCATATAGTATGCTTTTCGCCACTTTCATAGCAAGTAGCGTCTTTATCTATTATCCAATCGCTTTCTAAATGTCCCTTTGCAGAAATAGGTCTTTCGCCAAGCTTTTCGCCACAGCCCTTTCTTTGGCAGTATTGAATTTCTAAGCCGTCTTCTTCGCAAGTTGCGTCTTCTACAACGGTCCACTTGCTATTATAGTCGTGGCCAAGAGCAGGGATTACGTCGGTAGAAACGGTTACTCCACAGCCTTCTCTTTCGCATATAGTATGCTTTGCACCGTCTTCTTCGCAAGTAGCTTCCTTATCAATTATCCAATCGCTTTCTAAATGTCCCTTTGCAGAAATAGGTCTTTCGTCAAGCTTTTCGCCACAGCCCTTTCTTTGGCAGTATTGAATTTCTAAGCCGTCTTCTTCACAAGTTGCGCCTTCTACAACTGTCCACTTGCTATTATAGTCGTGTCCTTTTGCAGGAATAACGTCTCTATCTAATTCCTTACCACAACCACTTCTTTGACAGTATTTAACCTTATAACCGTCTTCGTGGCAGGTAGCGTCTTTTTCAATTTTCCAAACTCCGTCTTTATGCTTGAGAGCATATAAAACTATAGTGTAGTCGTCGCCACAGTTTTCACACTCGTATTTAGCGTAGCCGTCTTCTTCACAAGTTGCGTTTTGCCTATCAACTTCTTCATATCTATGACCAGTTTTAGTAAGCTTTAATTCATCTAAAAGCTTTCCACAATTTTCGTTTTGACAATATCTGCGAGCAACGCCATCCGCCGTGCAAGTTGCTTCTCTTTCAGTTATCCAATCGCTTGGGTTATGACCTGGAGCGTTTTTAGTAACTCTTCTAGATTTTGTGTGACACTCTTTACACTCTTTTTCATACACTTCGTCTTGTTCGCAAGAAAGCTCTTGAACGATATACTCGTCGCCATAAGAGTGTTGAGCCTTATTTGTATAATCGCTCTTATGCGAATATCCACAAGAAGAACAGGTGTTTAAGGTATAACCCATTCTTTGACAAGTTGGAGCGACAACCGTTTGCTCATAGGTGTGTTTATGACCTTTTTTAGGAGTTATTTCGTATCCACAATCTAAACAAACTTCTGCATTTGTTTCAGTTGCTTCGCCACTTGATACGTGTGCGCCAACTTCCTTTTTGTCGTGACAAACAGAACACTCTTTATAGTGGTTTTCGCTATCATAGCACCAATCCGTAGAATAGTTATGACCTAGGGCAGGAATAACGACGTCTGTTAAAAGATTGCCCGTTAAATCATAATTATTTAAACATTTAACGCAATGCTTATGAGTTTTTAAGCCGTCTTCTTCACAGGTTGCGCTATAGCCTGTAATATACGTAAAATTATGTCCGCCATAGATAGTCGTTTTAATTACCTTGTGGCAGTTTTGACATTCTTTTGCGTTGATATAGCCGTTTTCCGTGCAAGTAGCTTCTTTATCTTCTAAATTAACCCAACTGTGATGAAGTTTACCTTGCATAAGGTAATTACAAACCTTACAAACTTCGTCCTTTTCACAAGTTGCAGCGCCACTTGATACGTGCGCGCTATCGTTTATAACGCTACCACAACCTTCTCTTAAACAAACTTGTCTATGTCCGTTACTATCTACTTCCCAATCGTAAAGGTGACCTAAAGCGTCGTAAACAACAACCGTTTCAAAATCACAATTCGTGCAGTATACAACAAAACTACCGTCCACTTCACAAGTAGCAGGAGTTTCTTCAAAAGCAATATTATGATGAGTTACAGCGTTATTTAAACCGAGCTCGTCTTCAATATAGCCACAGTCTTCGCACGCGTGGAACTTAACTACCGTTGCGCTACAACTGCTTGCGCCAACTTCTACCCACTCGCCAAAAGTATGGTCTTTAGTAGGCTCGATATCTGCTTTACAATCTATACAATAAGTGTGCGCGCACTCGTAAGGGCTTGCAGGTCTATGGTCGCTCACTTCGCCAACGGTGAAGTATACCGTAGAAGAAATAGCTTCACATTCGCTACAAGTTTTCCAATATGATGCAGGTTGCTCACAAGTTGCAGTAGCGCGCATAGCGTTACCGTAAATCTCTTCTATAAGGTCGTGTGGGGCTTTTTCAATAACCGTAACGTTAGTTTCTCTGCCACACTCAACGCACTTTTGATACTCTCTACCTTGTTCGCTACAAGTAGGCTCTTCAATTATAGTTTCGTCTTCGTGCTCTGCCAAAGGAAGCTCTTTTTGACTTTCGTTGCCACAGTTTTCGCAAACGATTTTAATTGCGCCGTGCTCTTTACAAGTTGACGAAGATAAAACTTCCCCGTCTTTATAGCTGTGGCCGATAGAAGGAATTTCTCTAACCGTAGTTTTTCCACAAGAGCAGTAGCCAATTTCTTCGCCGTCTTCTTCACAAGTAGCGTCTTTTTTCGTTTCCCAATTTTCAAATTGACAAACGTGTTGTTGACTCTCTGGCGTATCGCCACCAGGAGTTACAGTTTTGCTACATGCAACTACGCTGAGCGCGCAAATTATGCTAAAAGCGCATATTAACAAACCTTTAAATAACTTGTTCATAACATTCTCCTACAAAATTTTGTTTTATACTCTTACTTTTAAACATTATTGTTTTTCGTTTTGTTCTTTCTCTTCTGGTTTTGCAAACACTATTTTTAATATCATTAAAACGAGCATCAAAATAGCTATTGCAAAGAGTGAGTAGATAATTATATCGACGTATTTATATGCAAATCTCGTGAGCAAAGTAATTATAGAGCCTGCTATTAAATTGCCCGCGGCAATAGGGAGAACGGATTCTCTAAACTTAAGCCCTAAAAATACTGCGATTGCAGTTCCCGTCCAAACGCCCGTTACCGGAAAAGGAACGGCAACGAATATAAAAAGGCTAAGCATCATAATCTTTTTTGCTTCTTTTTCTGGTGAGCCGTCAGTTTTTTGAGCAATCTTTCTTGCCTTTTCTTCAAAAATAGACTCAATCTTCTCAACGAGCTTTCTTATAAAGCCAATCTTTTTTAAAAGATTGAAAACAGGAATAAGCAAGAAAAATACTGCTATTGAAATTATCGTAGAGCCAAGATATGCAATACCTGCCGTTTGCCAAAGGTCAAGGTGGAAAATGCCCGTTCCAATAGGAATTGCGCCTTTAAGCTCGATAAGGGGAAACATAGAAACGAACAAGGTTGCTACGTATTCATTTTTAAAAACGCCTAATAAAAACTTGCCAAGAGCCCCAGTCATAAATCTTCTCCAAAAAAATTTTAAAATTTAGCTTAGTTTAATTGAAATATATTCCGTTTTTATGTAAAATATATTAGTATACTAGTTATTATAGCAAACGCGCGTGCGTTTGTCAATGGAGATTTTATGAATTTACAGCAACTTATGTCTAAAACTCGCAGAGCGATAGACCAATATAATATGATAGACGACGGCGACAAAATTGCAGTTGGGCTTTCTGGTGGAAAGGATAGCATGGCGCTTTTATACACTTTGGCTGGTCTTCGCCGTTTCTATCCAAAAAAATTCGAGCTTGTGGCAATTACCGTAGACATGGGCTTAGGGCTTGACGAAGGCGAAGTCGATGCCGTTAGAAAGGTTTGCGAAGAGCTTGGCGTTCATTATCACGTTGAAAAAACACAAATAGGCGAAGTTGTTTTTGACGTTAGAAAAGAATCTAACCCTTGTAGCCTTTGCGCTAATATGAGAAGGGGCGCACTCAATAGCGCCGCTGCAAGTTTAGGCTGTAACAAGGTAGCTTTAGGTCACCATGCAGACGACCTTGTAGAAACTATGTTTTTATGCCTTTTTTACGAAGCAAGGTTTTCAACGTTTTCGCCAATTACAAGGCTTACGAGAAAAAAGATTACGGTTATTCGCCCAATGATATTTTTGAGGGAAATGGAAATTATCGGCTTTACTAAAGATAAACCTATTATCCACAATCCTTGCCCTGCAGACAAGCACACTCAAAGAGAGTATATAAAGTCCGTTCTTAAAACACTTGAAAAGGACAATAAAAAGCTCCGTGAAAACGTTTTAGGGGCACTTACCCACCCAGAGAGAAACAACTTATTCGACGACCAAATTTTGCCTGATTTTGAAGAATAAGTGCCGTTTTTCGACTTATAGCCCCACTTTTTATTGAATATAACGTAAAAAAGCAGTTGCGAAAATTTTCGCAGCTGCTTTTATTGTATAGCTTTTTTATTTTTGGCAATAATGCAAATAGATAGATTAGTCTACAAAACCTAGCGCGCTTAACGCTTCCCAAACGCCGTTTTCTTCTTCTTTAGTTACGTAAGTTGCCTTATCTTTAAGCGCTTTGGGCGAATGCCCTATCGCAACGGCGTTTGCGCACGTTTCAAACATAGGAAAGTCGTTCATACTGTCGCCAAAAGCAAAGGTATCTTTAAGGTCTATTCCTAGTTTTTTACAAACTGCTTTTATTATAAAATCTTTGCCGTGCCCTTTTTGTATACACTCGACGTAACTGTCCATTTCTATCAATATATAATGTTTAGACAAAAGCTCTATCGCTTTAGAAGGAATAGGCTGGTAATTGCCCTGCTCATCCTTTCTTTTAAATATACTTATTTTGCTTATTGGGTAGGCTTTTGTGTCGATTAAAACAGAGTTATCTTCAAGCTCTTGGCAAGGAATCCAATCTAAAATACCCTTTCTCTTGCATACGATATTAACGCCTTCGTAGTTAATTAAAAGGTCGAATTCGTTTTCAATTTCAACGGTGTCTTTCATCGCTTCTTGCGAAATGCTAGAAAGATATATAATCTCGCCATCAGTTTTTACTGCGTGGCAACCACCGAACAAATAGCCGTCGAAGGGTATCTGCCTTATCTTTTCCATATAGCTATTGCCCTTACTTCTACCGGAATTATAAAAGAGCAAATGCCCCTTTTTATGTAAGTCGTTTAATGCTTTTAACGTCTTTTCTCCAAAGTGGCCAAACCAAATTGTGCCGTCAAAATCAAAGAAAAAAGCTTTTTTATCTATCGTTTTCATATTTTTATGTTACAACTTTTAAAATTTATAGTCAATAAAATTGCTTGATTTTTGCTTAATTTTAAAAATTTTAATTTGAAAATAAAAAAATTTTCAAAAAATTTTCACAAGAAGGTATTGACAAACGGCAAAACTCGTGTTACAATATTAGCAGTCGAAGGGCAAGAGTGCTAACAGTCTTTTGTCTAGAGTGCTAAATATTAAAAATATCAAAATGGCTTTATCGCCAAATAAATCTTAAGGAGTATATTATGAACTATTTATTAAAAAGAAATCAATCAACTTTCGATGCTTTAGACGATGCTTTCAACTCATTTTTCAAACCTATGTTTTTTGAAGAGAAATACAACGTTATGAAAACTGATATAAGAGAGAACGAAAAATCTTATCTTATGGACGTTGAAATTCCCGGCTATGAAAAGAAGGACATTACTCTTTCACTTGAAAAAGGCAATCTAACCATTTCTGCCGAGAAAAAAGAATGCTCTGACAAAAAAGAAACGTATCTTAGAAGAGAGAGAAGTTGCAGAGTTTCTCGCACTTATTACGTAGGCGACGTAAATCGTGAATTGATTAAAGCTAAATACGAAAACGGTGTATTACAAATTGAAATTCCTAAAAAAGAAAAAGAAATTCCCGTTTTGCACAATATCAACATTGACTAAAATTTTTAAGGCGTAAGTATTTCACTTTAAATTTCCTTTTATTTGTTTTCTTCCTAAAAAAGCCGAGAGCAATCTCGGCTTTTTTTATGGTCTTTTTTAGCAAAATCTATAATACTCTTTATAAGGGGTATATTATGAATTTTTATAAATTAGAAGCACTAGGCAACGATTACGTCTACGTAAACGCTGAAGAAGTAAAGGGTTGCGATTTAGTAAAACTAGCAAGAAAAGTGAGCAACAGAAGACTTGGCATTGGCGCAGACGGACTTATCGCCGTGCAAAAACTTACCGATTCTACAATACGAATGACAATGCTAAATGCCGATGGTAGCGAAGGCGCAATGTGTGGCAACGGCGTTCGTGGCGCTGTGTTTTTCGCCGAAAAAAACTTGGGGCTAAATCAAAAGACAATTAACGTTATAACAAAAAGCCGTAACGTAACGGTTTTGATAAACGACTTTGGCTTTGGCGATATAAAAGACCAATCAAGCATTTGCGCAACTGCCGATATGGGCGTGCCTAAAAGTGGTAAAAATCCGTCAATTTTAGCAGAAGAGTTGGCAAAAGTAGGGCTATATGTCGATAAACGGCAGATTTTACACGTAAACGTGGGCAATCAACACCTTGTATTTTTCGAGCCTAATTACACCCTTTCTACCATTTGTAAGGCTATAATTAAAAGTGGATTGTTCCCTGACGGAATTAACGTTGAAAGGGTTTTTAAAATAAAAAATCACAGCGAAAACGAGAGCAGACTTTTTATGGAAGTAAACGAAAGGGGGAGTGGAAAAACGCTATCTTGTGGCTCTGGCGCAGTTGCCGCGGCATATGCTTTTTCGGTATATTCTTATCGCCCACTAGATGCAAAACTGATTGTTGACGTAACGACGGAAGGTGGCACGTTAAACGTTTTCTTCGAAGGGGGCAGAGCCTTTTTAAAAGGCGACGTAAACGAAGTTTTTAAAGGTTATTTTAACCACAAGGAGTTTTTAGAAAATCAAGATGAATTACAATAAAAATTTTGACAAGTTAGAAAACGAATATATCTTTAACAAAATTCGCCAAAGCGCAACTTCATTTAAAAACAAAGGGATTTCGCTTATCGACCTTGGCGTTGGCGACGTAAAACTTCCACTATTTGAAGAAACTGTCAGCGCAATGAAAAACGCTTGCGAAGAAATGCAAGAAGAAAAAGCCTTTAGGGGCTATCCCCCTGCAAACGGCTATGAGTTTTTGCGCGATAAAATTTCTAGCAATTATTTTTCAATTGGGGCAGACGTTTTTAGCGATGAGATTTTTGTAACGGACGGCGCAAAAGGTCAGCTTGGCAATATAACTGAGCTTTTTGACTACGGCATAAACGTTTTGTTTCAATCACCTTGTTACCCTGCAGGCGCTGAAAGCAACGTTTTAAGGGGTAATAACGTTGATTATTTAATTACAAGCGAGCAAGATAATTTTATTCCTTACCCGCCTATCGGCAAGCGATACGACCTTATATATTTGTGCTCACCTTGCAACCCAACAGGGGCTACAATGAGTAGAAAAGACCTATCAATTTGGGTAGAATATGCCCTAAAAACTGGAGCTATAATTATTTTTGACGGAGCTTACGACGAATTTATCTTTGGCGACTACCCAAAATCAATATATCAAATAAAGGGGGCAAGAGAGTGCGCTATTGAGATTCGATCGTTTTCAAAATCGCTTGGTTTTACTGGGATTAGGTGTGGTTATACGGTTATTCCCAAGTCGCTTAAAAACTTAAATTGCCTATACTTTCAATGGCTAGGAAGACGTTTTAACGGCGTTTCTTATATAAGCCAAAGGGGCGCAGAAACGTTTTTTGACAAAGGCGTTAAAACAAAGCTCCAAAAACGAATAAATTTTTATAAAACCAATACGGAAATTTTAAAAATTGCTTTAAAAAATTTGAATTTGTGGTATAATAATAGCGTGTGTTCGCCATACGTTTTTGCTAAAACCCCTAACGGAACAAATTCTACGGATTTTTGCCAAAAACTGCTAGAAAATCTTGGCATCGTTGCAACACCCGGTTCGGGATTTTTGCTTGGTGGAGAAGGTTATTTTAGGCTCTCCGCATTTTGCAAAAGAGAAGCCGTGCTTGACGCATCTGATAGGCTTAAACACTTATAACGGCTACTAACAGGAGAAACATATGAAAAGACAAAGTGGAATACTAATGCCCGTTTTCGCCCTTCCCGGCAAATACGGAATAGGCACGTTTGGCAAAGAAGCCTACGATTTTGTAGATTTTTTGCAGAGCTCTGGGCAAAAAATTTGGCAAATGCTACCCCTAAACCAAACGGTTTTTGGCGACAGCCCTTATCAAACCACGGCAGACTGCTCGTGGAGTCCTTATTTTTGCGATTTAGAAGAGCTTTTTTCACTTGGTCTTTTAACTGAAAACGAGCTTAAATCTGCTACCGAAAAGGTTAAAAGGGTAGACTACGGCAAGCTTTATTTTAAGCGCACGGCTCTACTTAAAAAAGCCTTTTTTAGATTTGATTTAAGCGATGAATTTTTAGCGTTCGTAAACTCTAAAAAGTATCACGACTACGCGCTTTTTATGACGGCAAAAGGGGTGTTTGGAAGTTTAAAAGACTTCCCAAACTGGCTAAAAACCCATAATAATCGACTTATAGACAGGTTTTTGCAAGAAAATGCAGACGATTATTTGTTTTTCAACTTTACGCAATTTATTTTAGAAAAGCAGTTTTTTCGCCTTAAAAAATATGCAAACGATAGGGGTATAAAAATACTTGGCGACCTTCCTTTATACGTCGCTTTAGATAGCGCAGACGTATGGAAAAATAGGCAGGCGTTTTTGCTTGACGAAGGTTATAACCCAAGCAAAGTTGCAGGTGTGCCACCAGACTATTTCTCTCAAGACGGTCAGCTTTGGGGCAACCCAATTTATAACTACGATTATATGAAAGCAAACGGCTTTAAATGGTGGAAAAACCGCTTAAAAAGAGCGCTTGAAAAATATGATTTACTAAGAATTGACCACTTTAGGGGGCTTGACAGATTTTGGGCAATTCCTTACGGAGAGAGTGCAAGGTGTGGCGAGTGGCAAAAGGCTTATGGCGAAGAAATTTTATCGCTCGTTGATAAAAAACGTTTGATTGCCGAAGACTTGGGCGTTATAGACGACGGAGTTATTAACCTTTTAAATAATACAGGGCTTCCTGGTATGAAAGTTTTACTCTTCGCTTTTGACGGCAACCCAAACAATCCATACCTTCCTAAAAACATAATAGAAAACTGCGTAGCATACGTAGGAACACATGATAACGACACGGCTTTAGGCTTTGCAAAAAACCTTGATAGCGAACAGTTTAAAAGCTTTGCTAAAAACTTAAACGCAGTTTTACCAAGCGGTGTGCAAAAGGTTAAGTCTAAAAAGCAAGTTGCCCCTGCACTTATAGAAACTTTACTTTCTTCAAAAGCAAACGTTACTATAATTTCTTTTGCAGACCTAGTTGGTCTTGATAACGAATATCGCATCAACACGCCGTCTACCGTTGGCAACTGGACTGTTAGATACAAACAAGAGCATTTTAGCGAAGAACTTGCTAACAAACTAAACGCACTTACTAAAAAGTATAAAAGATAAAATAATAAAGGGATTTTGAGCAAAAGCCTCAAAATCCCTTTTTTTTATTAAGCAGTTACTCCGTACTGACTGCCGTGTATTTTTGCATAAAGCCCTTTAGCCTCTAAAAGTTCTCTATGCGTTCCCGTTTCAACTATTCTACCATTATCTACAACCAAAATGATATCTGCGTTTTCAATTGTGGAAAGTCTGTGTGCAATAACGAAAGCCGTTCTTCCTTTCATAAGTTCATCCATAGTTTGCTGTAAAATAAGTTCCGTTCTCGTGTCGACGTTGCTCGTCGCCTCGTCTAAAATGAGAATCGGTCTATCTGCAAGATACGCCCTTGCAATAGTTAAAAGTTGTTTTTGCCCACCACTTATATTCGTACTGTCTTCATTTATAACTGTATCGTAACCGTTAGAGAGAGCATTGATAAATAAATCTACGTGTGCCTTTTTAGATGCGTCTATAACCTCCTGCCTTGATGCAGTAGGTTTTCCGTATGCTATATTTTCAAAGACCGTTCCCGAAAACAAAACAGTATCTTGTAAAACCATACCAAAAAACTCTCTTACCTTATCTCGATGTATTTTAGAAATATCTTTTCCATCAACTAAAATCTTTCCCTTTTGTGGATCGTAAAATCTCATTAACAAGTTTACTATAGTAGTCTTTCCTCCACCCGTAGGACCTACTATCGCAACCTTTTGCCCAGCCTTAATTTTAAGTGAAAGTCCCTCTATAAGTGGTTTATCTGGAGTATATGAGAAATATACGTCGTCAAAAACCACCTCGCCTAAGAGGCGTTTATTTAGTTCTTCCAGCTCGTTTTCTTGCATTTCTTCGCCATCTAAAAAGTCGTAAACTCTTCTCGCAGACGCTATCGTAGACTGCAGCATACTCATTCCACTTGCTATTGATTCGAGTGGAACTGCAAATAATTTGGTATACATAACGAACGCAACTAAATCTCCTGCACTTACGCCCTTGCCACTTATTGCTAAGTATCCACCCAAAACACATATCACTATATACGCTAAGTTGTTAACTAGTGCAACAATCGGTTGCACCATACCCGACACAACGTAGCCTTTTTTTGCTTTTTTAGAGTAGTCTTCTATAATATCTTGATAACGCTTATTTTGACTTTTTTCTAAATTAAACGCCTTAACCGTATCAAAGCCAGCCAAGTTTTCTTCACATAACGAATAAATTTTACCCGATGCCGTACGGCTTTCGTTAAAATGTTTTTCACTACGTGAGGCTAGAACGCTCGAAAGCATGATAGAAATCGGCACAAAAACGACGACTGCCATTGCAAGCATTGGGTTTTCAAAGAATATCACAACTAAAATAACAGCTAATCTAATTACGCCGTTTATAACAACGCCGAAAATATTATGCACAGAGCCACCCATTATAGAGACGTCGTGCGTCATGCGTGAAATTATTTCTCCATTTGGGGTAGAATCTACTGTTTTTACTGGAATTTTAGATATTTTACCACTCATTTCAGTCCTAATTCTACAAGTGAAGTGCTTAGTAACCGAGTAGTTCATTATGAGTTCCGTCAATAAACTTGCAATGGCCGAAACAACGTACACTAAAATAAGTAATGCTACTTCCTTTCCAAAGGCAAATTTATCTATTTGTATTCCTTTATTTATTAAGTTATAAACCCTATCGGTCAAACTACCTAAAAGGCTTGGTGCAACCATTGCTAGAATAACGGACAAAAGGCTTATAGAGAGTGCTGTAATTAGCCACCCCGAAATACCCCTCATGTCCTTTACTAGTCTTATTACTACCTTTGAAGCACTTCGGTAATCTCGCTTTTTGTTTTGTTTTTCTTTCATTATAAAGCACCCCCTACCGAATCTTTTCCAAGTTGAGAAATACATATTTCTCTATAAATGTTTGAGGTTTTGATAAGTTCTTCGTGTGTGCCAATAGCAGTTATTTCGCCTTTATCCATAACGAAAATTTTCTCTGCGTGCATTGCAGTCGAAACCCTTTGTGTTATGGTAATTTGCGTTTTACCTTTGAGCCTTGAAAGGAGATTTTTCTTAATAATACTTTCTGTTAAAAAGTCAAGTGCAGAAAAACTATCGTCAAAAACGTATACGTCGGCTTGTCTTATAACCGTTCTTGCCAAATTGATTCTTTGCTTTTGACCTCCACTTACGTTTTGCCCTCCTCCCACTAAGAAATGATCGAGTCCGTCCTCATAAGATTTTACGTAATCTACCATTTGACAGTCTGTAAGAGCACATATAATATCCTCATCCGTTGCCGTCGGGCTACCCATTTTTAGGTTTTCCCTAACCGTTCCTTCAAATATCATAGGCTTTTGTAGGGCTATGGAAAACCTTTTTCTAACGTCGTTTTTACTCAAAACGGAGTATGCGTTCCCACCTATAAAAATCTCGCCCTCAGTTGGATTATAAAAACCTAAAATCAGCCTTGAAAGCGTAGTTTTTCCACTTCCTGTTCCACCGATTATAGCAACTCTTTCGCCAGATAAAATCTGCATATTTATATTTTTTAAAGACGGCTCTCTCGCTCCTTGGTAAGTAAACGATAACCCCTGTATAGAAATATCAAAATTACTTGTACTTTGTTCAGTTTCTTGTGTTTTTTCTACAGTAACGTCCTCCTCTTTCATAGTGTGAATTTCGTTTAATCTTTTTACAGCAACGCCAAGCCTTGGCAACCACGCTATCGTCCACGAAAGGTTGATAAGTGCACCTGATAAAAGGGACACGTATTGAATTATTGCGACTATATCGCCTGCGTTTGTCAAAAGACCTGAACTTGCTCTTTTTCCTCCCACCCACACGACACAGACTGTCGCCAAATTTAAAAGCAACATTGCAATAGGATCGATAAACCCATTTCTCACGTTTGCACGTATCATATATTTCGACATCTCTTCAGTTGCAAGTTTTGCTCTTGCGTGCTCTTTGGGTTCATTGTTAAACGCTCTTACAACTCTAAGCCCAGACAATCTTTCTCGAACTATTTTATTTTGTTCGTCTACGTATTTGTCAGATTTTTCCCACATTCCGTGCAACGGCTTCATAAAAAAGTATACTATTAACATTACGGGAGGAATACTTAACATAAACACGGTTGCAAGTATAGCGTCTGCCATAAAAGCGAGAACAGCAGAGCCCACGAGCAAAGCAGGTATAGTAACTAAGGTATAAACTATCATGCTTGCAGCCCCTTCCATATTCCAAATGTCCTCGGTTGCTCTTGTAAGTAACCCCGACGGACCGATTTTTGAATATTGCGTATACGAAAAACTGTTGATTTTTTCAAAAGTAGCCTTGCATAAATCTGCTGAAAAACCCATTGTTAGGTTAGCGTTTGTCTTATTTGCAATTAGTGTTCCTGTCAGCGAAACCAATGAGAAAACTAACATTATTGCAGAAAATTTTAAAACTGTGTCAAATTTTTGATATGCAATTCCCTCGTCTACGATTTTACTCATAACGTAAGGCATAAAAAGCATAGTAATCATAGCAACAGCATCCGTTATTGCATTGATAATTAGTAATTTTTTATAAGGTTTTAATATTTTAAGTAGTATTTTCATAGTATTTTACCATTCTTTTTTAAAATTATGCTTCTCCGAGGATACGCTCAATTATAATAATTGATATACATTTTGCCTACAGGTCAAAAAAGGGGCACATCTACCTTGCAAGAAATTCTTGCAAGGCACACGTGCCCCTTAAAACTTACGCTAATAATCAAAACTATAATTAAACGTAAAAGAGCCCCGACGCAGTCGGGGCTCTCAAATAACTAATCGCAGAAATTGCGTGGTTATACTTTTAAATCCTCGGAGGCGTGTGCGTGTTTTTTTAAGTTATTTGAGTTCGACAAAACTACTATTAACATTTCTTTTACCTCCTTTTTTTTCTTTAGTATAGCACTAGCAAACACCTATGTCAAGGAAAATTTTAACTTTTTAAAAAATTTTTTCCTATTTTTATTAGTAAATAATATACGAGGGCAAATAAATTTGCCCTCGTTTTTTTGCTAAATTTTTGCAGTTTAGTCTGCCTATAAGTCGATTATTCGCTTATTTTAATAAGTCTAAAGTAAAATCGATACGAGATAGAGTTTCTTCTTTGCCAAGAAGTGCTGCGATTTCAGTTGCGCCACCTGGTGTTACGCCTTGACCTGTGATTGCAATACGAAGAACCCAGAATATAGCACCGCTCTTTACGCCCATTTCAGTTGCCTTTTCAGAAAGTGTTGCAAAAATATTGTCGTTTACAAAGTTATCAATGCTTGCTACTACTTCTTTAATCTTTGGTAAAAGTTCACGTGCAACGTCTGCATTAGTTTTATTCTTCTTATTATCAAATAACGCTAAATCGTATGGGGTAAGCTCGGCAAGCCAATCGATTTTTTCTGGAATTTCGCCCAAAACTTCAACTCTTGAGTGAAGAAGTTTTGCAATAACTTTAAGGTCGAAAAGACCGTTTACCTTTGACTTTTGAAGGAAAGGAAGAGCTAAATCATAAAATTCTTCTTCAGAAAGCGCTCTTATATACTCGCCGTTAAGCCAACGGAGTTTAACTTCATCAAAAATTGATGGAGATTTAGAAATTCCGTCGAGTGAGAACATCTTAACCATTTCTTCTAACGTCATTTTTTCAACGTTTTCCTTTGGCGACCAGCCAAGAAGAGCAACGTAGTTGATAATGGCTTCTTTTAAATATCCTTTTGATACGAAATCATCGAAGTTTGCATCGCCATAACGCTTAGAAAGCTTTCTCGTAGCGTCTTTCATAATGGTAGGAAGATGAATATAAACTGGTCTTTCCCAACCAAACGCGTCATACATAAGGTTATATTTAGGAGTAGAAGAAAGATATTCCGTTCCCCTTATAACGTGAGTGATACCCATAAGGTGGTCGTCGATAACGTTTGCGAAGTTATAAGTTGGCATACCGTCAGACTTGATTAAGATGTTATCTTCAAGTTCTTTATAATCTACTTCAATAGTGCCGTAAATTAAGTCTTCATATGAGCTAACACCTTCGGTAGGTATGTTTTGACGGATAACGTATGGCTCGCCTGCAGCTATTCTTGCTTCAACTTCTTCTTTAGAGAGCTTTAAGCAATGCTTATCGTATTTTCTATTACCCTTATCGTCGGTAAGACTTTCAAGTCTTTCCTTTGAACAGAAACAGTAATATGCTCCGCCAAGCTCAACGAGCTTTTTAGCGTATTCATCATAGATAGCCTTTCTTTCGCTTTGTGTGTAAGGGCCGTAGTTACCACCGATATCCGGACCTTCATCATACTTTAAGCCAGACTCTAAAAGAGAGCTATAAATAAGCTCAACAGCGCCTTCAACGTAACGTTGTTGGTCGGTGTCTTCTACACGGAGAATAAAATCGCCGTCGTTTGCCTTTGCATAAAGATAAGCGTAAAGTGCAGTTCTTAAACCGCCTAAGTGCATAAAGCCTGTTGGGCTTGGTGCAAATCTTGTTCTTACTTTTGACATTTCTTTCACCTTTTTCTTCCGTTTTATGAAAATTATCGGAACTTTTTAAAAATCTTTGTTATTTTATTTTACCATAAAATAAAAAAAGTGTATAATGAATTTAAGACATTTTTTAAAATTTACGGAGAGAAATATGGAAAAATATTTATCTGACATCAAAAAAAGCTTAAAAGAGCTCATTCAAATACCTTCAGT
>JBGUUU010000061.1:0-3818 GCA_045133775.1 Christensenellaceae bacterium | reverse complement strand
TCTTTACAACAGGTTAGCTCGTTAAGCTTTGATTATTCAACCTATACCCCATATATAAAAGACCTTTTTTATTACGTAAAGAGCCTTTGCCCTAACGCAAAAATAGTTTTACACCAAACGTGGGCGTATGAAGACGGTAGCGATCTTTTATTTAACACTGCTCATTGCCAAACAGCAGAAGAAATGTATAGCGCTGCAAAAAGCTGTTATTACAAATGTTTAGAAGCATTACCATTTGACGGAATTATTCCTTCTGGCGACGCCATGATAGAGTCTGTAAGGCTTGGTATAGGCAAGATACACAGAGATACTTTCCACGCGTCTTTGGGCGCAGGGAGATATTTGGTTGGCTTAGTGTGGTATAAATACTTAACAGGTAACGATATAACAAGCGACACTTTTGATAATCTTGACGAACCAATTACAGATGAACAAAGAAAAATTGTAATACAAGCAGTAAATTCAGCATTTTAACAAACGTAAAGCCGTGCAAAATTGGCGTGTTCCATAGGGATTTTTAGTCCATAATAAAAGCATAGCACACTATACTTCACTAAAAGTGAAACGTAGTGTGCTTTTCTTATCCACCAAAGATAAACTTTTATTAGTGATATTTTTAGCCTTATGGCTAAAAGTGATATGCAAGTTTCTTGCGTGATATTTTGACTTGCAGTCAAAGTTATATTATATTTGCCACAACTTACCCTATGGGTAAATATAACTTTGCGTAGCAAAATATAACTGCTTTAAGCAATACAACTTGCCGATAGGCAAATATAACTAGTGCGTCAGTAATAATCCCTATTACTGACGCACTAATTGCACGGCTTTTATTATTTCAATTAAAAAGGAGCGAGTTGTCGCTCCTTTTAGACTTATTTCGTCTGTTTGTTTTTATAATGCTTTTTAAAAATTCTTCTTCTAAATAAGAACAACGTATAAACGAGCCATAGCGCAAAGAATATTCCGCAAGCTATTATTGCATTTGTTGGCGATTTGCCCGCAAACCCTAACATAAATAAGAGTGGGGCTATCATAATCATTGCAGGGAAATTAGAAAGAATATAAAGACTTGACGTTGGAGTTTTTAAACCAGGGTCTATTTCTTTCATAAGAATCATACCGTTTGATGCTGTGCCCGTAAGCGTTCCAAAGCTCATTAAGAAAAACTCGTGCTCAAAATCTTTAAAACATTCTTTTGATACCAAGCGAACGTAAACAAAGGTAATAATCGTTCCCACAACACTTAATATTACGATAGGTAAAATATAATTTTTGATATCGTTTATCTCTATAGCAGCTACACCGGCAACTATCATAAGGTCAAACGCAAAGCCTGATATTCTATCCATTTGATAATTGTTTATATAGTCACGATGCATAAGGTTACGCTTTCTTAAAAACTTTATAACAAACTTAATTAGCATAGCGGCGAGTGACGCCCAAAGGAAGTTAAAACCCCAAGCAATACTATTTGTAAAGTCTGAAATAACGCCCAATAAACACATAAAGCCGAAGGCTAACGCATACACAAACGCCACAAACCCAAGTTGAATTGAGAATTTATCAACAGATTCATTGTCTGGTATTTCCTGCCCACTAGGATTTGTATGGTCTACAAATTCTTTAGACTTATTCTCTTCTCTAACAACTATGCCACCACGTTTTTTATGTATATTGATATATAAAACCCCAAACACAGAAGCAACTACAAAGCCGATAGACGCAAGAGACAACCCAAAACTTCCGTTTCCCGCAAATTGAGTAGCCTGAGTATTGGTATAGTTAATATCCCAACTTAACGCATTACCTGGGCCTTGACCAAACGCAAGCGGTAAAATTAAACCGCAAATGTATGACACAACTTGCCCACCATATTGCGTTATGAAAAACATAAGTAACGTAACACCTAAGCCAACGAAAGCTTGCAACATATATGCGCCACCTTGCAACGCACCATACTCAAGTACTTGCACGCGCTGTGTTTTATGATTGCTCTTTTCCGTCTTTAAGGTCATTGCGGCAAAACCTATCGCTAAACAATGGTAAGTTACAACCTGCATCAATCTATTATCAACTAAAACCACGTCCCATTGTTTACATATTCCGTTTGTTATAAGTAATACCAAACCTCCCAAAAGAGCAGAAGGTATCAAACACTTCCTAAACCACGGTATAGAACGGCGAAGAAGGTTTCCCGCCATTAAAAACAACAATAATAACCCAAGTTGAACTATAAATGACCAAACAGGGCCATAATTTGCTAAGGTAAAATCCCAACTCATAAATTACCATCCTTTTCTATTGTAATAGAACCATAAGGCAAATATTTTCTAGCCACTTTTAGAGACCTAAAAAGCCACTCTCATCTGCATTTAACAAATTTTTATATCTATTAAAGAAGTGCACGTATTTTAAAGCGTTCATACGAACATCTCCTTTAATCTGATATACTTTTCCGTTTGCATAAACGTTTATCTTATTTTTACCAAGAACAGTTACAGCTTCTGCCGTAGCAAAATCAACGATTATTTCTTGGCTAGCACACTTAACTTCAATTCTATTTGGATAAAGACTGATTTTCGCGTTTTTATCAATCGAATGCTTACGTTTGTAAAGTTCAACTTCAAACACCTTTGCATCATCTTGATACAATGGTCTATCTTCCATTTCAAAAAGATTTAGACCGTTTGTAAACTCACTTTGACCTTCGTACCACTCGGCAATATTTTTATATCTAAATTCAAAGCCCACGCCTTCAATTTGTTTATTAGGCAAATACCTAATAGTTTTACCACACTTTTTACAAGTTACAAGGTCTTTATTACTTTCAAAAACAGAAAGCCCACAGTCTGGACAATAATACATTGCTCTTTCTATGTAATTAGCAAGGTTTTTATGGTGAAACTCTTTATTAGGAGAAGACTCGTCAACAAAAAGCTCGTCTTTAATAAGAGCGTGAAGCTCTTCATCTGGCATTTTAAGATATTCCTCAGGCTCGATAACTCGCTTAACGTAAGCGCGCATACCACCCTTTCTTACGTCGTCTGCCCATCTTGGTTGAACGCCGTAGCCATCTTCTATACGAAAGATTGCAATAGGGAGTTTTAGGGCTTTAGCCATCTTTACGATAGATGGTTTAAAATAACACGTCTTGCCACTATACGTTCTGTTGCCTTCTGGAGCAATAGCAATAGAGCCACCCTCTTTAGCAACCTTTAAGCAAGTCATAACTGCTCTTATATCGTTGGTCTGCTTCTTTATTGGAATAGGTGCAACTGCATATCTTAAAAGCTTTGACACGATACCGTTTGAGAAAATATCCTCGCTGGCTACGTAATAAATCGTTTTTGAAAACGAATATGAGATAAAAAATTGGTCGTAAGCCGTTTGATGATTATACAAGATAAGATATTTCTTTTTCTTATCGCCTTTAAACTTATCTATTTTTGCTCTAAACTTAAATTTAATAGAAGGATAGAAAAACACCCAAGCAAGAGCCCTTACTACTTTATGTCTAAATTTAACCCACTTCTTTGTCTTTTTGTTTTTTGCCATAATCTTCCTACCAAACAATTATATTGCATATAATTGTAGTTTTTACCTATCCATTATAAACTAAAATGCGAAATTTGTAAATAGTATTAAAAAAATAAAAATGCTTTTCACATAAATTTAACAAAATTTGTTGTAAAATCTACCTTTAAAAACAATATTTGTTTTTAATTTTAGGCTATGTCACAACGTATGACTGATTAAATTTAAAGGGTTAGATACGAGCAAGACGGGATTTTTGCGAGATTTTTGCAAGGGAATTA
>JBGUUU010000060.1:0-4241 GCA_045133775.1 Christensenellaceae bacterium | reverse complement strand
CGGCATAGAAACAGGCAGAGCTGGAATAGATAAAATCATTGCTAAAAGCCCAACAAACTTCTCAATTGTAACGTGCATTATTTTAGGCGCGTCGATACTTATTAAAATAGGCCTTGCAATAATCTTTAACGGGCTTTCTAAAGACGTTGATTCCGATGCCATAAAAGCTATGAGTACGGACAACAGAAACGATGCCATATCAACTACTGCAATTTTAGTTTGCGCTATTATAGGTCTTTTTTACGACTTACCACTCGACGGCTATTTCGGTATTGCAGTTTCTCTTCTCGTAATCTATTCTGCCTTTAATTTGATTAAAGAAACAATAGGTCCACTTATTGGCGAAATGCCCGATAAAGAGCTTATAGAAAGGCTTTCTACACATATCAAAAGCTACGACGGCATATTAGGCATACACGAATTGGTTGTTCATAGCTACGGGCCAAAACAATATTTTGCAAGCGTGCATATAGAAGTTGATGCTAGCGTTGACGTTATGATTTCACACGAGCTAGCAGACACCATTGAAAGAGATTGCATTAAAAACTTAAACGTAAATTTAATTTGTCACCTAGACCCAATTAACGTTTCAGACCCAGAAACGACAATGCTAACAAGCGCAATTTGCGAGCTTTTAAACGAACATTATCCATTTGCAAGCATACACGACTTACGAATTGTAAAAGGCCCTACCTTTACTAATGTAATTTTTGATTTACCCCTTCCTTTTGACAAGCAAGATTTGAAGGAAGAAATAAGCCTAAAAATAAACGAAAGACTTGCAAAAGAACAAACCAAATATTTTGCAGTTATTGAATTTGAAACTTGCTTTGATTAAAATTAATAGCCTC
Organism: Christensenellaceae bacterium; assembly: GCA_045133775.1. GTDB lineage: Bacteria > Bacillota > Clostridia > Christensenellales > Borkfalkiaceae > UBA10281. The sequence continues at coordinate 3,390 of JBGUUU010000060.1, read as the reverse complement.
GAAAGGTATACCCTTCGAGGCTATTTCTTTATAAAATTTATTCTTCAACCTTTGAGCAAAGCCACGCTCCAACTATCATAAGCGCAAGCGCAATAAAAAACGTATAGCTAGGCAAAACTTTGAAAATAACAAGCGAAAGCAACACGCCTATAAATGGAGCAATAGCGTAATATGCGCTCGTTCTAGACGCACCCAAAATTCGTTGCGCGTAAACGTAGAAGAAAATGCTAAGACCGTAGGCTACAAATCCTATACCAAGCGTTACGAAAACTGCCCAAATTTCAGTAATTCGTTGCCCTATACAAAGCCCGATAATTATTGACGTTAAGCCAGAACAAATTCCTTTAACTACAACTATCTGCAAAGGGTCTTTTGATGATAATTTTCTCGTGCAGTTATTTTCAACACCCCAACAAACCGACGCTAAAACAACAAACAAAGAACCAACAGAAAACTTTAAACTTAAAATATTTTCAAACGATAGTATTCCACAAGAAACCGTTATAAAAATTATTCCAAGCCAAAGCCTTTTACCTATTTTTTCTTTAAAAAAACAAAGCGCAATAACTGCTGTTGCAACTATTTCAAAATTATTAAGAAGCGACGTATTTTCAGGGGTTGTCATACTAAGCCCTAAAAGCAATAGAATTGGGGCTAATACGTCTAATAAAATCATTGCTAAAGTATACGGGAAGTCTTCTTTAGAAAGTTTTTCTTCTTTACTTTCTTTCACCATAAACGACTTGATGCTACCGACTAAAAACATCCCCACGCCTGCACCTAAATATAAAAAACCTGCAGTAAGCGTAGACGGAAGATAGTCTAGCACGATTTTTGACAAGGGAGCGTTAAGAGCGTATAAAGACGCAGCCAAAATCGCCATAGCTATACCTACGTATGTTTTTGGTTTGTTTTTATCAATCATTTTTTAACCAACCTGCCTTACAATTAAATTCTTTATCATTAAGATAATATAGCAGGCTATCTTCGCCAAATTTTAAAGTGAGTTTATAAGCAGTTAAGCGTTGTTTTTTAGCCTTAAATTTGCGATTAATAGGCTCATAGCCGTATTTACCGTCACCAATTATAAAATGCCCTACGTGAGCTAAATGCGCTCTTATTTGGTGAGTTTTGCCAGTAATTAGCTTAACTTCTAAAAGCGACGTTTCGCCACTAGACTTTAAAACGGTGTAAGACGTGACAATCTTCTCACTACCCTTTACAGGACTATCAAACACCCTTACTTCGGCTTTTTCTGCGTCTTTTACTAGATATGCAACAAGCTCGTCGCTAGAATTTTTAGGCGTGCCAACAACTTCTGCTAAATAAAGCTTTTCAAACGTTCTATGCTTAAAGCCGTGCAAAAGTTCTTTTTCTGCTGATGCGTTTAATGAAAAAATCATAACGCCGTCAGTATTTTGGTCAAGCCTATGTATAAACCCAACGCCTGGGTGCTTTTTGCAAAGTAAAGCATAAAAATCTTCTGATGAGATTCCACTAGGCTTATAAACGACTAATACGTTTTCATCTTTAAAAATGACGGTTTCTGCGCGCTTATCTTCGCCGTCGAAATAAACTTCAATTTTATCGCCAACGTCAGTTTTAAAATCGGCTTTTACCCTTACGCCGTTTACCTTTACGTCTTTTTTGCGAATGAGTTTATTTGCAAGCGAATAAGAAACAGCGCCCTTATAATATTCAGTTATTTCTTCAGAAAGTTTCTTTCCGTTTGAATAAAATGTTTTCATATAAAATATTATAAACTACCTTAAGTTTTTTTGCAAGGCTTTTATGGCTACTTGTGCATATATACAAATTTTCAAGTAAATTTTGCTTGACTAGAAAAAAGCTTTGGTATATAATAAAACTACAATTTCGCCTAGGGGTGCTTTTGTCGAAAGACGTTAGCTGAGATTATACCCTTTGAACCTGACAAGATAATGCTTGACTGGGAAGAAGATGAAATAATTGGCAGTTTACTCCTATGCTTTTTGCGTGGGAGTTTTTTATTTTAAACGCCCTATAAGTCGATTTTTGTAAAAAAGTGCACGTTTACAATTATTGACAAGAAACGCAAGGCATAAGAAAATAGCAAATTTTTTCCTTGGCGAAAAAGGAGTATTATGCAAAATTTATTATCGTCAATCTACTTGGTTGACAAGCTCTCCCCTTATATCATTTGGGGAACGGTAGCAATTGTCGCTCTACTAATTTATACAGGGCTTATTTTGTTTATTTCAAACAGACAAATGTTTTTACGCTTTGTTAAAGTTTCACTTATTTGCTTTGTATTTTATGCTTTAGTTATTGGAATTTTACTTCTTGTATTAGAGATTATAAAGCATTATGATATCAGTTATTTGGAAGAAAACTGGGTTAGCAAAGATATAATTCCTTACGTTTTTGTTCCAACCTTAATAACTCTATCGCTTGCTCTTTTAAGTGGACTAGCAATTTTTATAACGAGCAAAAAGTTCAACAAAAAAACTAAACCTGTAACTTTTATCTCTGGTGGAATTTTCTTAATTTCGCTTATCACAACACTTGTTTTAATAGCCGTTTACTATTCTAAAAATATTGTAGGCGACGGATATTACACCGACGAATCATCAAAATTTAACGGCGTTGCCCTATATGCTTTTGCAGGCGCACTTGTTATAATTGCTGTTCTTTGCGCTTTTGTATTTTCGAGAAAAGACAAAGAAGGATTCGATTCTCGCTCAATAGCAACGGCAGGCATTTGCGTTGCTCTTTCGTTTTCACTTTCTTATATTAAACTTTTTGAAATGCCACAAGGCGGATCGGTTACTTTGTTTTCAATGTTACCTATTATGCTCTTTGCGTATATTTACGGTATGAAAAAAGGTCTTTTAGTCGGTGTGATTTACGGTCTTTTACAAGCCGTTCAAGACCCTTACATAATTCACCCTGCGCAATTTTTGTTAGATTACCCTATGGCGTTTGCGCTAACGGGCTTTGCAGGAATTTTAACTTATTCTAAACTTTTCAAAAAAGCACCACAAGTAAGATTTGGCTTAAGCGTAATTTTAGGTGGAACTTTCCGTTTTATCTCTCACGTTTTAGCAGGAACGTTTGCCTTTGGCGCTTATTCGATAGAGAGCGGTTTAAGTCCGTTTATTTACAGTTTAGCATACAACTCGTATGTTTTTGTAGACGTTGCCTTAATTTTAGTTGCAGGAATTGCTATTTTCTCTTCAAAAGCATTCCAAAAAGAAGTTGAAAGGCTCAACCCTACTAAAGACTAACTAATCAACACTAAAATACAACCGTTTTAATAGCGGTTGCATTTTTTACAATTTTACGGTATTATGCGATTGAAATGTTTTGTCGTTTATGATATAATATTCTTATGATTTTATTTTTCGACAC
>JBGUUU010000059.1:0-11644 GCA_045133775.1 Christensenellaceae bacterium | reverse complement strand
TTACTTCTATTTATATAACTTGATGCAGATAAAACTATTGGCCCAGATATACCAAAATGAGTAAAAAGCATTTCGCCAAAATCGCTATATATTTGCTTTTGACCACGATATGCGGTAAGTCGAACGTTTTTAAGAGAAATTCCTTGTAACTGCTTATAAAAATCACCCTTTAAGTTGATACCACAAAGGGCTGGTTTTGGCTCGATTATAGTATGCCCTAACGTCTTAGCAAACTTAAATCCATCGCCCGTGCAACCTGTTAAAGGATAACTTGCGCCACCCGTGCAAACAATGACCTTATCACACTCAATTTTCTCCTTATCAGTAGTTACAGAGCAAATTTGACCGCCAACTTGGTTTACGCTTAACACAGTTTCGCCAAGCTTAATTTGAACGCCTGCTTCCTTTAAATAGTTTTCTAAACACTTTGTTATATCGCTTGCCTTGTCGCTAATTGGATAAACTCTATTTCCCCTTTCTGTTTTGAGTGGGGTTTTCTTTTCTAAAAACGCCATAAATTTTTCAGGAGAAAATCTATAGATTGCACCCATCAAAAATTTAGGATTAGACACGACGTTTTCTAAAAATTCTTCTTCCGTGCAGTCGTTGGTTACGTTACATCTACCCTTACCGCTTATATAAAGTTTTTTACCGAGCTTTTCGTTCTTTTCAATTAAAGTTACGTCACTCCCAGAAATTGCGCTAAAATACGCCGATATAAGCCCTGCAGGGCCACCGCCAATAACAACCGTTTTCATTAGAATTTAAAATCCCTAAGTTTTTCAATAATTTGATTTGCCGTTCTATTATATATAATAGGTGTAACTGTAACGTAGCCTTGCTTTGCATAAGCAACGTCACATGCTTTATCTTCAATTTCTTCAACAGGAGCACCTACGAGTTGATAGGTATCTTCTCCAGTTTTTATATAATTATCCGTGTATAAATGAATGCCAAGTGGAACTATTTTTACACCCTTTTCTTCGCCGTTAGGGAAATTTACGTTTAAGGTATAATCTGGCGAACTAATGCTTATAAGATTATCAAAAATACTAGATAAAGTTTTAATATTTGCATTAAAATCGCAGTTTGAGTGAGCGTAATTTGAAAAAGCAATGCCTTTAACGCCAAAGAAATTACCTTCAAGACATGCAGAAATCGTGCCAGAATAAACTGTATCGCTACCTAAATTATGCCCTTTATTTATACCTGAACAAACAAGGTCGAACTTTTCTTCAAAATGATGCATTGCAAATTTAACACAATCTGCAGGAGTGCCACTCATAGAAAAAGTTCTATATTTATCGGTAATTTTAATCTCTTTAACAACAATATCTTTATATATTGAAAGAGAATGAGAAAATGCCGAACGGTTTCCGTCCGGCGCAACGACTGTTACGTCGTGGCTTATAGATAGGAAATCGGCGAGGGCTTTTATGCCCTCGCTCATAATTCCGTCATCGTTTACAACTAAGATTTTCATACAGGATATACGCCGTCGACGTTATCAGCTAAATCCTTATCAACAGCTTTTTTATTTGCAAGTCTCCACTTGAAGAAATTTACTGCAACTTCATTGAAAAGTGCGTATGATAAAACGTCTTCTTCTTTAGTGTAATACTCTGCAATTTCAGCCTTATATTTTTCATATTCAGGCTCGATAAGGTCTGCAGGACGACAAGTAATAATCTTTTCGTCGCCAACAACCTTCTTTACAACTTCTGGGTCTGGCTCTGCAGGAAGTCTACCATATTCGCCCTTTAAGAGATTTTTAAACTCTTTTGTAACCATTTTATATCTTTCGCCACTTAAAACGTTTAAAACTGCTTGTGTTCCAACGATTTGGCTAGATGGTGTTACAAGTGGTGGGTAACCACAATCTTTTCTAACGTTAGGAACTTCAGCTAAAACTTCGTCAAGCTTATCAAGCTTACCTTGTTGCTTTAATTGGTTCATAAGGTTAGAAAGCATACCACCTGGAACTTGGTAAAGCAAGGTGTTTACGTCAACCTTTCTTACGTTAGGGTTAAGAGCGCCTGACTTTTCAAGCTCGTTTGCAACGCGTTTAAAGTGGTTAGTAATAGGAACAAGCTTAGAAAGGTCTATACCCGTATCATATTCAGTTCCTTGCAACGTTGCAACTAACGCTTCGGTTGTTGGTTGAGCCGTGCCGTTACCAAGTGCAGAAAGCGCTGTATCAACGATATCACAACCTGCTTCAATTGCCTTAAGGTTAAGCATATCGCCAGTGCCCGTTGTATTATGAGTATGAAGGTGAATTTTAGTTTCAGGCTTTAATACTGCCTTCATAGCTTTAACAAGGTCGTATGCAGTATAAGGAAGTAAAAGGTTTGCCATATCCTTAATACAAATGTTATCTGCGCCTAAATCTTCAAGCTCTTTAGCAAGTTTAACGAAATATTCGTTTGTATGAACAGGGCTTGTCGTATAGCTTATTGCAGCTTCGCAAATACCACCGTATTTTTTGATTGCCTTCATTGCAGTTTCAAGGTTTCTAACGTCGTTTAACGCGTCGAAAACTCTTATTACCGTTACACCGTTTTTTATGCAATATTCAACAAATTTTTCAACAACGTCGTCAGAATAATGCTTATATCCTAAAAGGTTTTGACCCCTTAAAAGCATTTGAATTGGTGTCTTTTTAAGATGAGATTTTAAAGTGGTAAGTCTTTCCCATGGATCTTCATTTAAAAAACGAAGACAAGAGTCAAACGTTGCGCCACCCCAAGCTTCTAATGAATAATAACCTATTTCATCAAGCTTATCAAGCATAGGAAGCATTTGTTCCATAGTCATTCTGGTTGCAGCCTGTGATTGATGTGCATCACGAAGAATTGTATCTGTAAGTAAAACTTTTTTTGCCATAATTTAATTTCTCCTAAAATTAAGCGAAAAGCGCTAAAAGAACGCCCGCAGCGATTGCAGAACCTATAACACCTGCAACGTTTGGACCCATTGCGTGCATAAGCAAGTGGTTGTTTGGATCTTCCTCTCGACCAACGTCTTGAGAAATTCTTGCAGCCATTGGAACGGCAGAAACACCTGCAGAACCGATAAGTGGATTGATTTTTCCACCTGAAAGCTTACACATAAGCTTAGCAACTAAAAGACCACCAAGAGTACCCATACAGAATGCGCAAAGACCTAATACGATAATACCGAGTGTTTGACCTGAAAGGAAAAGTGCGCCGGTAGCTTTTGAACCAACCATTACGCCAAGGAAAATGGTAACGGTGTTCATAAGACCGTTTTGAGCTGTGTCTACAAGTCTTCCGCATACGCCAGACTCTTTTAAAAGGTTACCAAGCATAAGCATACCAAGAAGTGGCATTGCATCTGGAAGAAGAATACCAACTACAAATGATACGAGTATAGGGAAAACAACCTTTTCAAGTTTAGAAACTTTTCTAAGTTGTTTCATCTTGATTTGTCTTTCTTTTTTAGTTGTAACTAATTTCATCAAAGGCTTTTGTATAATAGGAATAAGCGCCATATACGAATAAGCCGAAATTGCAATTGCAGGAAGTAAATGCTCTGCAAGCTTTTTAGTTACGTAAATTGCAGTAGGACCATCTGCGCCACCGATAATTGCGATTGCTGCAGATTCTGCGTCTGTAAAGCCTAAGAAATAAAGTGCGCAGAAGAACGTAATAAAAATACCAAGTTGCGCAGCAGCACCTATAAGCATACTCTTAGGGTTTGCAATAAGTGGACCAAAGTCTGTCATTGCGCCGATACCTAAGAAGATAATTGGTGGGAAAATTACCCAGTCAACACCTTTATAAATGTAATAGAAAAGACCGAAATCTCTAATTACCGTTTCAGAAGAAAGGGCTAAAGTTATTTCATACGTTCCATTTGTTGTCTTTAATCCTTCTAATGCCGCCACTAAAGCAGTTTCAGAAACGTCGCTAACGGCAAACTTAGCGCAAAGTTCTGCTAAAGTTCCCCTAGCAATTTCTGCACCTGTAGTTACAGCGCCGTTAGAAAGGTCTACGTATGTTTCCGTTATGATATAGCCTTTAGTACCAAAAAGTATTTTATATACGCCTGGTATATTAACTATAAACATACCAAAAGCAATTGGAAGTAAAAGCAAAGGTTCGAATTTTTTAACAACAGCAAGATAAACTAACACGCATGATATTAAAACCATTACGAGATTTTGCCAACCACCGGTTGTAAAATTAGAAAATAATTCGTGTAAACCCGTGCTTTCCCATAAATTTAAGAGTTTCTCACCAACGTTGAGACCACCCTCGCAAATATTATGTAAAAAGCTCATAAATTTCTCCTTAAGCGATAACTGCCATTAATGCGCCCGTATCTACGTTTGAACCTTTAGTTGTTTTATAAGAAATTGTTCCGTCACAAGGAGCGGTAATATCGTTATCCATTTTCATAGCTTCTAAAATAAGGATAACGTCACCCTTTTTAACTTGTGCGCCCTCATCGAATTTAAGAGCCTTAATCATACCTGGCATTGGAGCTTTAACCTTTGTTCCTGCAGTTGGAGCTACTGGAGCTGGCGTAGCAGCTGGAGCAATGCTAGTTACAACTGGTGTAGCACTTTGAGTTGCGCCTACTTCTTCAACGCCTACTTGATATTGTTTTCCATCTATTGTTATAATAAAATTACGCATAATTATTTCTCCTTAAATTCTTTTGATTTTTTTAACTTTAAATTCATTTTTAACACCGCTATCCGCATAATATGCTGCGATTGCGGCAACTATTGCTACTCTTACGTGTTCAGGAATTTCATCACTTTCGGCACTATTTGAAACATTGGTAATTTCTACTGTTTTAGCGATTTTATTCTTACCTTGTTTAAGTTTATCAAACTTTTTCATCGCCATACCCATTCCGCTTACAGCTAAAACAAGCACGGTCATACCTAAGAAGATGACTAAAATACCAAGAATAAAGGTAAACCCGCCCCAAACAAGGGAATCTTGTGTGAAGGCTTTCAATAAATTAGTTAACATAATTTATTACCTCACTATCATTTGAAGTGCAGAAATTACGTAAGGGCGAACGAATTGTGGCTCGATAATATTATCAACAAAGCCGTTTTTAGCAGCGTTGATTGGGTCTGCATTTTCTTCTGCATACTTTTCTTCTAACGCGTCTATTTTATCTTCTCTTACATTACCAAAATGAGCGGCTGATGCTGCGCCACTAAATAATGCAACGTGAGAATTTGCAAAAGCAAAAGAATAATCCACGCCGAGTGATTTAGATGCAAATAAAGTATAGCCAAGACCAACAGCTTTTCCGTAAATAACTGAAATTCTTGAGTTTGCTTTAAGCCCAGAAATAAGGTTGCAAACTTCTTTCATAATTGGGCTATTGCTAGTTTCTAAATCTGTCTTAATACCAACCGTATTTACAAACGTTACGAGTGGCAAACCGTTTTCAGATGCAAAATATGTAAAGTCTTTAATCTTTAAAACGCTATTTAAAGTAAGCTCAACGCCCTTTTCTTCGCCTGCAAAAATTATTGTTGCAACGCTAATACCACCAATTCTACCAATTGCAGTTACAACTTCTGGGCAGAAATCCTTGCTCATTTCAAGACACTTACCATCGTCAAACACCGCACTTATTAAGCACTTATGACAAACTTTATCGTTAAGGCTTTCCATTGCTCTGTTTAAATCGTCGTTTGTGTCAACGATTGAATCTGCAAAAGCTGGAAGAATTGAAAATAAATCAATCAATTTTGCTTTAACGTCTTCAATTTGCTCAACCTTAAACGTTGTAACGCCGTTATACTTTGATGCGTTTACGCCTGCAACGTCTGCACTTGGAACGTTTTTGCCAGAAACGGCAGAAAGAACGAGTGGGCTTGCATATGCAACTTGACTTTCTTTAAGCATAAAGTTAAAATCGCAATTTGCAGCAAGTAAAGCAAACGTGCCATAAAGTTTACCAAGTACTACTGAAATTTGAGTAACGTCACCCTTTAATTCAGATGCTTTTGATAAAACGCCTGCCATACCCTCTAACACGTTAACGCCTTCGCCAACTTGAACGCCAAGCGAATCGAGAAGGTAAACTACAGGATAGCCAGTTTCTTGCGCTTTATCTAAACATTTAACTATTTTTTTGCAATTAGAATAGCTAACGCCACCAGAAAGCACTTTAACGTTTTGAGCCACGATGTATACAGGCGTATCTTCAATAGTTGCATATCCCGTTACAACACCTTCACCTGCTGTATCTTCATCATAAAAGTCATTATGAGAAAAGCTGTAAGCGTCAAGCTCTACAAAGCTACCCTCATCTACAAGAGCTGAAATTTGGTTTCTAATTTCGCTAGAGCTTGATAAAAGTTTTTCTCTACGACTTCTGAGTAAATTTATTTTGTCCATAAACTCCTCCATTATAATTATCAATTATAATTATAATATATAACTAAAAATTTTTCAATAAAAAAGACGCAATTTCTTGCGTCTTCATCAAATTTTTACACAATAATATGTATTTTAATAAAATTGAGTATTATTTTATACCAATTGTGCTTAAAAATCTTCTAAATGCAATGTTACCTATCTCATCCTTCTTATATACTGCAGTATTTTTCAAGATGGCAACACATACTTTGTTTATGTGATTTGTAACTATTTCTTTTGCTTTTATATAATCGATTTCGCCTTTATTCTCTTTAAGCAACTGCTCTATCATTGATTTATGCACGAATAAAGGATCACTCTCATCAACGTTTTCAAGATCAAAAGGACGTTCTCTGCAAAGAATTTTTGCAATCTCTTCCGTTTGAGTTTTTAATCTGCCAGGCAAAATGTATAGACCCATAGCTTCGATAAGACCAATACCTTCTTTCTTGATGTTGTGGTATTCCGGATGAGCGTGGAATACGCCGTCTGGATACTCGTTTGTAGTAACGTTATTTCTCAAAATAATTTCAAGACAGAATTTGCCGTCTGGCAAATATCTAACAATTGGCGTGCAGGTATTATGGCGCTCGTCAATTGAGTTTACGATGCCAATTTGTGGGTCAGCGTATTCTTTCCAAGCTTCAACGATATTACCACCCAATTCGCATAAGGTGTTCCTGTTGTAACCTGTAAGCCTAATTGCAGAGTTATACCAATTCAAAATGCAGACTTCAACGTCTGGAAAATCAGGATTAGAAAGCATTGCCAAAGGTTTTGCCTTATGCATTGGCATTTCGTGTTTGCCACCTTGATAATGCTCGTGGTTAAGAATTGAACCGCCTACGATAGGAAGGTCTGAGTTGCTACCTACGAAATAGTTAGGGAAAAACTCAACGAAATCAAGAAGATTTGAAATTGTTCTTCTTGACATTTCCATTGGCTTATGCTTGCTATTGAAAACTATACAATGTTCGTTAAAGTATGCGTATGGAGAATATTGAAGTTGCCATTTTTCGCCACCGAGAGTTAAAGAAATTGTTCTTAAATTCGATCTTGGGGGGTGGCTATAAGAGCCGAAATAACCTTCGTTTTCTGGGCAAAGCGCACAAGCAGGATATTTACCTTTAGTTTTGGTTGCTTTTACAAGTTTAGCAATATCTTTATTGTCTTTTTCAGGCTTGCTCAAATTGATTGTGATTTCTAAAACGTTATCTTTATCTTCATATTCCCAGCCAACGTTTTTAGAAATGGCAGTTTTTTGAATATAGTTGTTCATTACGCTAATTTTATAAAGATAATCACATGCAGCTTGCGAGCCCATATTTTCCTTTAAGAAAGTAAACGTTTGGTTAATTTCTGCAGGCTTTTGAGTAAGCATACCCATAATAAATGATGCAAAAAGCTCTGCTTGAACGTCGTCTTCTGCAATATTTGTTTCAATTGCGTAATCTTTTATTTCAGAAAAGAGAACGTCTGGCAAAGTCATTTCTTCGATATAGCTAAGATTTGGCACAGACTCTGCAGGTGACGTTAAATGAAGTAACGTAAGTATTGTATTTCTTACGTAAATTTCATCAGTTTCATTGAGAAAAAGAAAGGCTTTTGCGTAAGTTATAAGTTTTTCTACAAGTAATTTTCCGTTAACCATAATTGCTCCAAAAAGTATTTTTTATTTTTCTTATTTTAGCATAAATTTTACTATTTTACAATGATTTTACTGCTCATTTTTTAATTTTTAGGCTCGCCGTGAGAGTTAGGAAGACTAGAGCCGTGCCCTTCGCCTTCTTTTGTTAGCCTTTTATCTTTATATGCTATGCCCCTACGCATAATATCATTGCCGTATTTTTGCTTAATATCACCAACAGTTTGTAAAAGCTTCAGCTTTTTATCGTATTCATCAGGCTTTGTATTTATACTTATTTGTTCTTCACTAATAAAATCGAAAACTGAAATGCCAAGACTTCTTATTGAACTTTCCCACCTAAAATGCAAACGAAAGAGCTCCATTGCCTTTGATAAAAAGTCATCTGCAAGAACTGACGGTCTATCTAACTTTGCTTGCCTTGTAAACCAATTCAAATTGCCGTCGCGAACGCTAATAGAAAGCGAAGACGCTTTGCCAACACTATATTTTCTAACCCTTTCTGACACGCTATCGCAAAGGGATGAAAACATAATTTTAACGTCTTCTTCATCAGTTAAATCTCGATAACACGTTATACTATTGCCAACAGATTTTATATCGTCACTCTCGTTTTCTTTTAAAACTGGCGACTCGTCTTTTCCGTTAGCATAAAGCCAAATAGTTTCGCCCCATTTACCTAAATATTTTGTCAAATAATTAACGTCAGCACGAGCCAAATCGCCAATAGTATTTATACCAATTCTATTTAGCCTAGAAACGGTTGATTTACCTACGAAAAGTAACTCGCCAACAGGCAATTGCCAGACTAAATTTTTATAGTTAACTCTCGTTATAATAGTCGTTGCATCCGGCTTTTTAATATCGCTACCAAGTTTAGCAAAAACCTTGTTAAAACTAACGCCAACCGAAACGGTTAAATCAAACTCATTTTTAACCCTTTCTCTTATAGTGTCTGCTATCGTTTTACCTGCGCCGAATAGAGATAAGCTTTCAGTTACGTCAAGCCAAGCTTCGTCTATACCAAAAGACTCAACTCTATCTGTATATTCAGAGTAAATCTTTTTAACCTTTTTGCTCCACTCTTCATACCTATCGTGATGCGCTTCTACAAACTTAATTTCTGGGCAGAGTTTTTCAGCTTCTCTTATAGTCATACCAGTTTTTACGCCCATAAGTTTTGCTTTTTGATTTTTTGCAAGAACTATTCCGTGCCTATCTACAATACTTCCGCACACAGCCATAAACCCCTGTTTGAGTTCGGGGTTATACTTACATTCTACGCTAGCGAAGAAATTATTTAAATCTACGTGAAGTATTGTTCTTTCCATAAATTTTACTCTCTTTTTCTTATAAATTTATTATATATTTTTCACATAAAAAAGGCAACTGAAACGTTAAATATTTATAACATATTATTATATAATAATAGCCCTACCAAAATATATGGCAAGGCTATTTTGCAAGTTGTTTTATACGCAAAACGCATATAAACAAAAAAGCACTTCAAACGAAGTGCTTTTGTTGGCAGGGGAGACGCGATTCGAACACGCAACCTACGGTTTTGGAGACCGCTACTCTACCGTTGAGCCACTCCCCTATCTTTTCAACGCTCATTATTTTACACTATAATTTAATTTAAGTCAATGATTTTTCGCCTTATTTACAAATAAATTTATCTTATTTAATAAATTTTGATAACTTTTTGATTTTAATATTATTCTAAATAAAAATTTAGTATAAAAATTGCGCCATAGCACTTGCTATAGCGCATTACGTTATTTGTTATCGTTTAAATACATATCAATTGATAAAGCTGCTTTTTTGCCTGCACTCATTGCAAGAATTACCGTTGCTGCTCCAGTTACGGCATCTCCACCTGCAAAAACACCTTCTCTTGTAGTTTGGCAATTTTCATCAATTAAGATACACTTTCTACTATTTATTTCTAATCCTTTTGTAGTTGAATATATCAACGGATTAGGTCTTGTGCCAAGAGCCATAATTACAACGTCTGCATCGATAACGTATTCTGACCCTTCAATAGGCTTTGCCGAACATCTTCCACTTGCATCTGGCTCGCATAAAGTCATTTTTACAACCTTAACGCCCTTAACCGACCCTGTTTCATCGCCAATAATTTCAACTGGATTTGTGAGCAAATCAAAGATTACGCCTTCTTCTTTAGCGTGAAAAACTTCTTCTCTTCTTGCAGGAAGCTCTTTTTCGCCACGCCTATAAACAACGTGAACTTCTGCGCCTAATCTTAAAGCCGTTCTTGCAGAATCCATTGCAACGTTTCCACCACCCACAACAACAACTTTATTACCTGCTTTAATAGGCGTATAGCTACCTTTATCGTAAGCATACATAAGGTTACTTCTCGTTAAAAATTCGTTAGCAGAGAAAACACCGTTTAAGCCTTCGCCTTTAATATTCATAAAGATAGGAAGTCCTGCTCCCGTTGCAATAAATACTGCGCTATAGCCACTTTCAAAAAGTTCGTCGATAGTTATAGACTTGCCAACAACTACGTTTTTAACAAATTCTACGCCAAAAGATGATAAAGCATCAACTTCCTTTTCTACTATTGCCTTTGGCAACCTAAACTCTGGAATACCGTAAACTAATACACCGCCAAATTTGTGCAAAGCTTCAAAAACAGTAACGCTATAACCAAGCTTTGCCAAATCGCCTGCGCACGCAAGCCCTGCAGGGCCAGAACCAATTATTGCCACCTTTTTACCATTTGTAGCAATTTTATCATCAACAACCCTATGATTTAACGCATAATCGGCAACAAATCTTTCTAATTTGCCTATATTGATAGGCTCGCCCTTTATACCACGAATACACTTGCTTTCGCATTGAGTTTCTTGTGGGCACACCCTACCACAAACGGCAGGAAGAGAAGAGCTTTTTTGAATTACGTTATACGCGCTTAAATAATCTCCATCTTTAATTTTCTTTATAAAAGACGGAATATCAACGCATACGGGGCAACCCTTTACACATTGGGGATTTTTACACTCTAAGCATCTTGACGCTTCTAATTTTGCTTCTTCTTCGCCATAGCCCAAGCACGCTTCTTTAAAGTTTGTTGCCCTTACCTTTGCGTCTTGTTCATTTGCAGGAACTCTCTTTAATAAATCAATCATCTTCACCCCCGCAAAAACCACAGCCGCCGTGATGTTTGTCGCCTTCCTTTTCTTTTAAATAAGCTCTGCCTTCAAAGGTTTTATATAATGATTGACGCTTCATAGCTTCGTCAAAATCTACTAAATGACCGTCGAATTCAGGCCCGTCAACACATGCAAATTTAACTTCACCACCAACGGTTACTCTGCAAGCGCCACACATACCAGTTCCGTCTACCATAATAGGATTCATACTAACGATTGTTGGAATATTAAGCGTTTTTGTAAGTAAACTTACAAACTTCATCATAATAACTGGGCCGATTGCAACGCAAAGGTCATATTTTTTACCACTATTTACAAGATTTGTAAGCATATCGGTAACCCTACCGTTAAAGCCAAAACTACCATCGTCTGTTGCAACGTAAAGATTACCACTAACC
>JBGUUU010000058.1:0-8094 GCA_045133775.1 Christensenellaceae bacterium | reverse complement strand
AAATCAAGCTCGAAAAGGTCGCCCTTTTTAGCTCTTATTTGCTTTACTTCGCCATTTGAAACAATTGTCAATATTTCGCTATTGAAGTTATTTTTAACCTTGATTTTAATTGGCTTTTTAGAAGTAAACGTAGCATCTACAACTCTACCGTTTTCGCCGTTACAAGATACCATAACTCCACCTACAGAGCGCATCTTTTTAAACGAAACCTTGCCTAAAAGTTGAGAAACGGCAGGCAATAGGTCGATAAATCCCATATGGTCTTGCATAAGCGTTTCATGAATTGCATCTGCATAGCCGTATAAACTCTCTAAAGTAAACGGACGGTAATGCCATTGAGAAAAACCGAAATTTTTAAAATCTCCGTTTAAATGGAATCCGTTATCTGCAACAAAGCCTAGCGCAAACTGACGGAGCTTTTCATAAGCAGAATTTCCGTTTTTCGCCATTGCGTAAATCTGAGCGCTCATAGCAAAGGAAAATCCTACCCACCAACCCGTGCCTAATTGCTCTAAATGAAGAAGAGTTGCATCGTAAATTCTCTTGTTTTCATCACTATCGTAATTGATAACATGCAAAGGATATAAGCACATTGCGTGCGAAAAATGCCTGTGCGACTCTGGAAGAAGCTGTGTTTTATCAAGCATCACAACGCCGTCTTGGCTTATTGCAATATTGTCAAGTTTTGCTAAAATTTGCTCGTATTCACACTTATCAAGCCCTAACTCTTCACAATATTTAACAAGTGTTTTGTAAAGATAAATGAGCAAGGCTAAATCAAAGTTGCTGTTTGGCTCTAAATATGCCCTTCTCGTATCGTCGAAAATCTCTGGGGAAGAAGAAAGTGGAAGATAAAGCTTGCCGTTTTTCTCTTTAAGTAAGCCCTTTATCGCTTTGCCTACTTCTCTAAAAAATGGATAAGCCCTATTCTTTAAAAACGCCCTATCGCCAGTATAAATATAATATTCATCAAAGCTTTGAGCCGTCCAAATAGTCATTGTTGGTGAAAGCGAATAGTGCGCCCAACCACCCATAGCCTTTCCGTCAATCGTTGCGCAAGACGGAATCATAAGTCCGTTTACACCGTAAAATTCACGGGCAAAGGTCTTAAATTGACTGCGCATATTCCAAAGATAATCAATAAAAACTCTGCCTTCTTCAAGCCTATCTGCCTTTAAGTATGCCTGGTAAGACAGTTCTGTGTTCGTGTCGTAGTGATAATCGCCCTTCCACGGTGGAATAGTTCCGTTATCGGCAGTCCACACCCCTTGGAGTGGCATAGGGTAAAAGCCCTTTCTTGAGCAAGATGCAAACAAATACCAACTGCGATAATAAACCTTTTCAATAAGCTCGTGGCCAAGCGAAATCTCAGTTTTAGCCCAGTATTTTTTCCACCATTTTTCGTGCTCTGCCTTTAATTTATCATAACCCTTTTGGCTAGCTTTTAAAAGGCTTTCTTTTGCAATGCTTATAAAATCTTCGCCGCCCTCTGTAGTTGCAATGGTAAAATAAATTTCTTTTAAACCGTTTACGGCTTTTTCAAAAACAACGATGCCAAATTTAAAATTGGTAAACGTGCTTTGAACATAATAGGTAAACTCGCCGTCTTTAACGACTTCTGCCTTAGGATAGCCAAATCCACCGTTTGGGTCAAAGCCGTTTTCACCTTCTTGTCTTGAAAGATACTCAGGGATATGAATATTGAGCTTATATTCGCCTTCTACCTTCATTACTCCAACAAATTCGGTTGCGCTTGTAAACGCTTCGATTTTAAGGTTGTTACCCACTAAAACTTTAGCTGTTGCCTTATAAATATCTATCTCGGAGTCGATTATCGAGCATTTTTCGCCAAAATCAAGTTCAAGTCTACCCGCAGTAATTTTAGACGGATAAGGCTTTTCGGTAAAGATATCTTCAAAAAGCCTTTCCCTTTCTTTCCAGTCTTCTGCCCTGCCCGACAAAGATAAATCGGTTAAGTTTTTAAAGTTAAAGCCCTTTTCTAAAGTCTTTGGGTTTACTCTCTTGTCCCAAAGGTCAACCCTGTCTAAGCTGATTTTAAGCGGGCCGTCGCCATAGATGAGCGCGCCAATTTTGCCGTTGCCAAGAGGCATTGCCTCATCCCAATTTAAAATACTTTTTGAACTTTTGATATTGTATTTAGTAAGATTTTTCATAATTTCATCTTTTTATGTCATTCTGGAGGCGCAATGGCGCCGATAGAATCTCTTTTACTTCCACTCGGTGGATAAGTCTTTCCACTCGGGATTATTAGCATTAATTATTTCTTCTTTTTTACGTCTTAATAAATTCTTTATTGCTTTTTCTCTATTCAGTGCAACATTGATATCAGTAGTAACCTCGTAATAAACCAATTTGTTGACATTATATTTTTTAGTAAACCCTTCTACTAATTTATTTTTATGCTCAAATAAACGACGTTCGAGATTGTTTGCAACACCAACATATAAAACACTATTTGTTTTGTTTGTTAAAATATAAACGTAATAGTTTAACATTATAGTTCCTTTTACGAGACTCTATCGCTTCGCTCCAGAGTGACAGTAGAAAATATTTTGGTTACAAACCAATGCTTATACATAATTTTGTCATTCTGGAGAAACATTAGTTTCGATAGAATCTACTTTTTGTTTAGAAGGCTCTATCGCTTCGCTCCAGAGTGACAGTAAAATTTTAGTAAGTCTATGCTTTTTACTTCAAAGCAACAAAATTCTCCTGTCATCATTAATCGGTTAAATTAAATCTGAAAGTTTTTCAAGGCGCATTTCGCCAGGCGCAAGCCAGAAAACGTGTTCTTTTCCGCTTTGCATTTTGAGTGTGATTTTATTAGAAAGTCTTTGGTCTGCATTAACGATAGAAACCCACTTTTCTTCGCTATCATATTCTTTATAGTATGTAATGATAGTAGGGTGCGAGTATTTGCCGTTTACGTCAAAAATATATTCGTCTGCGCAAAATCTCTTTCTTGGGTCGTAAATATGCCCTACGTGATAAACGTCGGTCATATAGATTTTATCAAGAATTTCACGATAATAACAGTCGAAAATATATTGTTGGCGCTTGATAGCATCATAGGTTGGAGTTTTAAGCCTTTCCGGCCCTATCATAGGGTTGCCAACGTAGCTAGTGCCAGCCTCATAACCGTATAAATGAAACCAAATAATACCCCTTGCGCCGTGTGCAATTGAAGTGTAAATTTGCCAACGAATATCGTCTTCGGTCGGTAAGCGATAGTCCCAATGCCCACAAGCAAGTAAGCTTACGTAAAAAGGTATTCCGTGCTTTTTAGTAATTTCGTTATATTTATCTAAAACGAGAAAATAACTGTTTATTCCACACGCTTGGTTTGCTTGCTCGGTTAAGCATTGGCAATATTGGTCGTAGCCAAGTAGTGGAAGATTTGTTTTAGATAAAAGATTTTCTACAATTTTGGTATGATTTTCTTCTGGTGCGCCAACTAGCATGTCAAAATCTGACCCGCCACCCCAATACGGCACGAGATTTGCAAACGGAACAAGCTCCGGCGCTATTTCCATAACAATATTTATGGCGTCTATATAGACCTCGTATTCGTTTATAGCAGGCTCGTCGCCCACGAAAAAGCCGAATACTGTAGGATGTTTTCCAAAGTCGTTATAAGCGTCTTTAACGCCCTTTGTAAAGGCTCTTCTGCCTAGGCGCTCAAGAGTCTTATAGTTAGTTCTTTCGTCGCGCAAAACAAGCTTCATGCCGTTTTCTTGGCACTTATCAAGCACGTCAAGCATATCTTGCTTATTATGTTTTTTACAATCGTAAGTAAAACTCATAGGAAGATTGCAATGCATATCCTTCCAATCTAAAACGGCATCTGCGCCGTAAACTCCACTTTCGACGTAGTTCCAAAAACCGAATTTAATATCTCTATCCATAATAAATTCCTTATCATAATAAAACCACAACGGAGAGGGGCGCTCCCCTCCCCGTTGGATTTTTGTCAAATTATTTGTTAAACTCTTTAAAGGTTTAGATGCAAGCTAGCCAAGGCTCGTGAGCCCGAAAAGACTTGGTAGACCTTGTTGGTCACCAAGGGTTTAAGGGCGAAACAGTTAACGAAGGCTAGCGAAGTATATAAGCCTTTAAATCAAGGTTTAGATGCGAGCAAGCCAAGGCTCGCAAGACTTTTGCGGGTGGGATAGACCTTTGTGGTCATCCCAGTCGTAAAAGAATTGCAGTTAACGTAGGCTAGCGAAGTATATAAGCCTTTAAATTAAGGTTTAGATGCAAGGTAGGCTAGGCTCACAAAGAATTTGGGGGTGGGATAGACCTTTTTGGTCATCCCAATCGCAAATGCTTTGTAGAAACGACGCATACCGACGCAGATAAGCCTTAATTATTCCCACCACCTATCCCCTTCACCATAAGGATCGGAAGTATGGTTATCTTCTTTAGAGTTTGTGGTAAAAACGTAATCTCCAATTTCTACAATTAAAAGCTCAGGAGTTAAGTATTCTTTTAATTCTTTCATAAATTTCTCCTTATCTTACAAATGGAATTACGAATGCGCCTTCGCCCATCATAAGGTTAAGCGTAATAGCACCACCGCTAACAGCGTAAACAGTTGGCTCACCTTGTTGATATACAAGAACGTGAGTAGCCGTGTTAAAGTTAAGCGTTACAGAGCTTGATGCAGTGCTTGAACCTGTATCGCCATAGTTCATAACCATATAAGCATAGTTATCTTTATATGCGCTAGGATTTGGGTTATCGAAGTTACCTACAAGAATGCTTGCAGAAGAAGAAGCGCCCGTGAGATATCCGTATGCAGCTTTTTCATTCTCAAGTTGCTTAAACTCTTTAAGGCTTGTTGCACCAAAAATAGAAACGCTATTCCAATTGAAGTTCATATAAGCGTTTTCAAACGCACGAATTTCGTTGTTTGCTTGCTTAGCCCAATTGTAAGCATTGCCTGTTGCAAGTGAATTTTGACCTATAATACCACCGCCGATACTATTATCTTTAACTTTTTCATCATTAATTCTGTAGTAGATAATTTCTCTTGCACCAAAGCAAAGTAAAGAATACATTTGCATATAGTAGTCGTTTACAGACTCTATTGCACGAATTGAACGCTCTGTATCTGGGTTTTCAGCAGCGTGAATATATCCACGAAGTTCCATATTGTTTGAACCCATAGCGCTTCTTACTATCTCAAGGTTTCTAAGGTGATCATTTACTATACCATCATCTACTATACTATCGTCGTGCAATGGATACATATCGAATGAAACTTGACCTGCTCTTTTACCAATGGTTTCAATATATTTTTCAACGTAATCTACATAATATGACTCGAGCGTAAATTGAGTAGAGTTCATTGGTAAGAGGTTGATAAACGCTTCAACACTTGCAAACTCAGTTTCTAAATAAGCATCGTATACTTCTTTAAGAGGAGTAAGCTCTTCTTCTGTAAACAATTTTCCTGATTGAGGCTCGTCTGCAAAGAAGTGACCTGCAAGCGCTGGGTGATCGAGATAAGTAGCAAGGTTTGCCATATCGTCAATCCATTGTTTATTATTTTTATTTCTTTCGATATTGATAAGGTTAGAGTTGATTACGTAGTGCTTCATGCCGTATTTTTGAGCTAAGTCTAAAGCTCTATGAGCATCCGCGTTAACCTCTGCCATAAGGTATTCAATATGCGCTGTAGCAGAGCCACATGAACAAGCTCCGTCTACTATATCTTGCTCGTGTAAGTCGTGAGAATTGCCTCTACCTTGTTGAAGGCCCATAGTCTTAGTAAAGCCTGCCTCTGCTAAAAGCGCATAGCCTGCATCACTTACCATAGCTTCTGCGTCACTGTTGTATGCAGTAATATCTAAATATTCATCAGAGAAGTAAGTAGGAACGTCTGAAGCTACGCAATAATAGTAAACAAAGTTAAAGCTTGAAAGTAAAACGTTACCATTGCCACCTAAAGCAACAAACTTAATGCAATTTATAGTTAAGTAGTCTTCTTCGGTAATTGTACCAAGACCGTAGAATGCTCCACCAAGACCAACTATAACTTTACCGTCTGCTGTAATTGCGAGAGAAATAGTATTTTTTGCATCAATACCATTTACCATTGAAATCTTTGTTAAACCGTTATATAAAGCAATGTAATCTTGAGTTATAACAACGTAATAGTTATTTCCGAAGTAAATAGCAAATTCTTTTTCGCCTGTAATTTGGTAATCAAACGCACCTTCTACAAAAACTCTTGTTGAAGGAAGACCTTCTGCCGAAATTTCGCCTGCTTTTACAAAGTAAGCATAACCACCGCTAGCAAGATACTCAAGAACAGTTTCCTTCTTAATAAGGTTTACTAAAGCGTTAGGGTCTGCGCTTTCTGGAAGTTCAGGCTCTTCAGGAGTTTCTGGAGTTTCTGGCTCTTCTTGAGCAGTATCACCGTCACCATAAGAAACGTATGCGCCATTAAAAGCAAACATCCATTCTGCAGGGTCCCCGTTAAAGTCTTCGAAAGCAACAACCTTGCCACCTCTTGTTACAGTAAAGTTATCAATATAAACTTCGCCGCTCCAAATGTTAGTTGAGCCGTATGCGCAGAGATATAAGTAGTAAGTATATCCTGCGTCGTCAGTAGGAATAGTAAACGTTACGTCTACCCATTCACCCTTTGTCATTGACATTCCCATACCACCGTTAGGAACTTCAAGTCTATTAGGCTTCCAATAGCTTGCGCCTTCACCTGAATTAACGTTAGACCAGCTTATGCACCACCAGTCACCAATGCTTGAAGTTTCAGGGATATAGTACTTAAGAGATACTGTATCTCCACCCTTTGCAATAGCTTCCTTTGTGATAAAGGTTGTTGATGTGTTATCAAAACTTGTTGAGCAATCAAATTTAGCAGCATGCTCACCTGCCTCAAATTCTGGTTTACCTTCTGCTAAAGTAATAGCATTTGGCTTAGAAGAACGGTTATCAACAAAGATACCATAATCACTTTCGTCGTTTGCATTGTTAGTATTGTTAAAGTCTTCAAATGCAAGGTCGCCGATTCTAAAGTTATCGATAATTACGTAGCCACGGCCTTCTTCACCGTCTTTTCTACCCCAATCGCCAATTGAACCACCAAAATAGAGATACCATTCGCCTGCTGGGAGAGTAACTGATGCCGTTGCCCAAACGTCTTGAACGTTTACAGGAAGGTCTATACCATTGTTGTTTTCTTTATTGTTTTCAACGTGTGCATAAACACTTGCTACTTTATTATTGTTAGTCCAGAAGAATGCCCACCATTTGTTGCCAAGATTACCGGACATAAAGTAATCAAACGTAACAACTAAGCTGCCGTCACTCACGTATTTATTTTTAGTAATAAACGATGGAGTTGATGCTGTACCACTGATTAAGTCAATTCTTACTTTAGCACCAAAATTTGTGTAATCAACAGTAGGCGCTACGTAGCCTTCACCTGCTTCACTATTTCTAGCAGCTGCCGGTGCTTTTATTTCAAAAATAGAATTTTCAACACCGTAATTAAAGGTTTCGTATACGTCGCCAACCTTAAACTCATCTATTAAAACCCATGAAGGAGTTTTGTCTTCAAATCTCCATCTAACGTCGTTTATTTCACCACCAAAATAGAGATAGTAAGGACCGCCTGCAGGAAGGGTAACCGTTTCAGTTGTCCATTCGCCAACAACTTGACTAAATGATTTATATCCCATTGGGCTAGACGCACCGCCGGCATGATAAATATTAGCTTGAGATGGATCTGTATGCCATGCAATACCCCACCAAGAAGTTATAGTTCCCTCTGGAATATAATATTTAAGAGATATTGTTGAGCCACCTGCTATAGCCTCTTTAGTTATCATTGCAGGAGGAGAATCTGTAAGTCCGTTGAATACGTATTTCATAGCAAGTTCTTGCTCTTCAACCTCTTCAACTACGTAGCCCTCATTCTCTGCAAGAGATATGCTTGCACTGTTAATAACTTCTACTTTTGAGCCTTCTAAACCATTATTAAAGTCTTCTACTATTTCGCCGTTTATAGCTAAATTATCGATAAGAACGTAAGCAGTTTTAGAG
>JBGUUU010000057.1:0-2511 GCA_045133775.1 Christensenellaceae bacterium | reverse complement strand
TTCATACAATTATCTTGTCGTTAGACTATGTATTAATTGAAGTTTCTTTATTTTAATACGTCCCATTTCTTATAATCAGAACAGCTTGCATTTGCTATTTTGTCGGTATTAAACCATATGTTACCACGACACATACATTTGCCTTTTGAAAAAGTGTCGCTCACATCAACTCGATTACAAAAGTAATCCGTTTGACGACTTCCCGTCCAATAAGTACACGTTGCACAATTCTTCCAACTCGAAGGATATTGAGCCATAATGATATACACCTCCTTTGTATTATTTATTAAACGAACGCTTTAATATATGCTGTTGCAATCTATTAAATTACGCACATCAACATCCTTTTGCGATGATTGATGTTTGTAAAGAAATCCCTTTAAGGATTTGCAAGATAAAACATCTTCAATCGTAATATATTCATCCGTAGGATTTCCGTTTTCATCTTGCTTAAATAATCCATACGTCTCTCTAAAGTCTCTATATAAACAAAGATAACAGCATTTGATTTTTTCCTTCACTTCGGCATATGTGAGTATATCTTTTGTTGTATCTTCATATTTAGTGTAAATAGCGTTACTGCTAAATCTATTATCTGCCACAATAATTTTTACATCATATAAGCGCTTATCATACAAAAAGCTATCAGGATTTCTAATTAATTTCATAAGGTAAGTCCAAGTACCATCGCTCTGTAGTCCCGCCTTATGCGCCGCTTCGGATTTCTCTGTTGCTTCTTTTACCCAAAGGACAAGCTGCCTACTTACTTCATTCGCCACAGCGAGATAGTCGCCTAAACCAGCATCAAAAAGATTCTTTGCATAAACTAATACGTAGTTAGAAACGTTTGTCTGCTCATCGTATATACCGAACCACGAAATAGACTGAACACACCATTCAAAAAACTTTGAATTAAAAACAACGTCTTCCTTTTCAAGTGGCAATCCAAAACCGCCTTGTTCGACTGGATAAAAGAACAAGTTATGTACATATGCATTTTTCACAAAACCAATTTTAGCGTGTTCATGAATTTGAAACTTCGGCAATTCTTTGTTCGTCTCAGCATACAATTTCTCAAATGCCCCTTGTGCGCCTGACCAGCCTTCAACACAAGCATTTTTCAACTCTTCCAAAGAAAACTCCGCAAAACAATCAAATAACGCTTTTCCGTTTTTGACCGGTGATGCATAACTCGGAGACGTTTCAGTCTCAATAACACTAGCGTTGCTTGTAGTTTCAGGATTTTTCTTCTTCTTTTGCATTACGAAATAAATAATAATACCCGCAATGACTGCTCCAAATAAAAACCACATAAAAATAATCCTCCAAAATTTATTTTTTATCTTGCAGTATGAATATTCAGCGACAAACCATTTTTTATACAAAAAGTGCCGCCTACCAAACGATAGACGACACCGTAAAGTGCCTTCATCGCTTAGCTGCGACACCAATTAATAAATAATCTAACGACAAGATTTTTATAATGCGAATTAGGTACACTTCACCTAAAGTATACTCATCGTTACAATTATTTAATTGGGGTCGCATTATTATTTTAACACAATTTTTAATTTTTTACAAGATATTACGCTTAATATCTTAAAAAACTTTTTAATCTTTTCTTTAATATAGGTTCAGTTATTGGCATTTTTAATAAAAACTATATATTCTTATATTCAATATGCTCCAATAAACTTTCTATAGCCTTAATATACTTCGTTTGCCAAACACCTAAATTAATACGCGCCCGTTCACCGCTATAATATACAATAACGTTCTCGTAACCCTTTTCTAATAACAGCCTTTGTATTTGTAAGTCTGCGCCGATTGAATCACCGATAATAATTTTATGCCCACAGTTCATCATATCTATCAACTCATTTTTTGCATTTAACGAAAGCACATCTATTGTCTTAGAACCGCCCACGAAAATTATTTTTTGATAGGTAGCTTCGTCAATGGACGTTAAACCTTCGTTCTCATCTTCAAAAAAATGTTTAAGTTTACCGAAATATTGACGTTCCTTCTTTTTAGCCAATGCATAAGTAAATCCTTTATCTTTTCGTCCGCAAATAGAACAACGCTTTCCTACACGCCCACAAATTTTATTAGAAAAATGACTTTTACGCCATATTAAAACAATCTCGTAAGCATGCCTATGATTCGCACGCGGTTTGCCTTCGGCTTTTGATTTATTTTTCTTGCCTACTTGACCGCTTTCCGCTTTTTCAAAGAAACGTTTTTCTCTCGGTCTTTGGCTGTCGGGGGAGTGGTCCCAGCCTGAACCTATCGTTTTCTTATACAATCCTTTTTGCGACATATTTCATCCTTTATCCTACTTTTCCTTTCAAAATATTGATAACGGCGATTGAAACTTTTAATCTATACTCACGCGGATAACGTCGAACAAAAACAACGTTATTCATAGACGGATACCAAATTATCTCTTGCGGGATATTATCAATCACCGTCTTAAATGCGTATTTGTCTAAACGCTCGAAGAACGTTTTA
>JBGUUU010000056.1:0-15904 GCA_045133775.1 Christensenellaceae bacterium | reverse complement strand
TTTTAAAGGTTTATATACTTCGGTATGCGTCGTTTCTACAAAGCATTTGCGACTGGCAAGGTCTATCCCACCCTCAAATCCTTTGTGAGCCTAGCCTACCTCGCATCTAACCCTTTAAATCTCACTTTATAAATGTTGAGTAAAATATGGGTGGAGCGTCACGCTCCCAACGTCACGTTGCTGACCGACAAGGTCTACCAAGTCTTTTCAAGCTCACGAGCCTTGCCTACCTTGTTTCTTCACCTTTAAATAAAAAAGTGTCACTCTGGAGCGATAGCGATAGAGTCTCGCTTAAGCAAGTAGATTCTATTGTAGGCTTCGCCTACTGCCAGAATGACAATAAATGGATGCAACGTCACGTTGCTACTAAAAATTTACAAATAGGATAACTTTTATGATTCGCGTTAAAGAAAGGGCAGTTGCCGACAAAAATTTAATATCGGAAATCGCTCGTAATTTGCACGTTTCGCAAAAGTTTGCAGAAATGCTCATAAGTCGTGGTTGCGATTCGTATGAAAAGGCTCACGCCTTTTTAAATCCGTCGCTTAAAGACTTATATAGTCCGTTTTTGCTTGGTGGTATGAGTGATGCCGTAGCAAGAATTAACCAAGCTAGGCAAAACGAAGAAGTCGTAGTAATTTATGGTGACTATGATGCAGACGGAATTACTGCAACAACTATTTTGTATCGAAGTCTTAAGATTTTTGGCATAGATGCAATACCTGTTATTCCTGAAAGGGAAGACGGCTACGGCTTGTCTGAAGGCGTGTTGTCACGTGTGTTAGAAGAGTATTTGCCAGACCTTATTATTACTGTAGACTGTGGTATTTCTGCTGTTAAAGAAGTAAATGAACTTAAAGATTTAGGTGTAGACGTAATAGTTACCGACCACCACGAAATTCCTGATGAAATTCCAGAATGCACGGTAATAAACTGCAAGTTAAACGAATACCCGTTTGACGGGCTTTGTGGCGCAGGCGTTGCTTACAAGCTAGCTAAAGCTTTAATTGGCGACAAGGCTGATGAGTTTTTGGATCTAGTTGCTATTGCCACCGTTGCTGACAGTATGTCCCTTGTTTGTGAAAATAGAATTTTAGTTAGCGAAGGGCTAAATAGAATTAAAAACGGTAGATGTTCAAAGGTCGTTAAAGCCATTGCAAATTTAAGTGGGTTAAAAGACGTAACTTCCACTTCAATTGCATACACTTTAGCTCCTAGAATAAACGCTGCCGGCAGAATGGATTGCGCAAACCTTGCGCTTAAAGCATTTACAAGTGACGACGTGGATGAGATAGAATCGCTTGTAAAAATGCTCAATGAATTTAACGTTAAAAGACAGGCGGAGTGTGACGGCTTATATAAAACTGCAAAGGCAATGCTTATGTCTGCATCGCCTAACAATCGTGTTATAGCCTTATATAGTAGCGAGTGGAGAGCAGGTCTTATAGGTATCGTTGCAGCGAAACTCGTAGAAGAGTATTCTAAGCCGGTTATACTTTTTGCCGAAAAGGACGGCGTTTTACATGGTAGCGCACGTTCTGTTGCAGGTGTAAATATTTTTAAGGCTTTAGGTAGCGTAAAAGATTTCGTTATCGATTACGGTGGACATGCTCAAGCTGCAGGTGTAACGCTTAGCGTTGATAATTTCAACTCTTTTGAAAAGGTTTTAAACGAATATTTAGTTGATAATTGCGACGTTACGGATTTTGTTCAAGAAACTGAAGTTGAAGAATTGGTTGAAGACAAGTTTAGCCTAGATTTTGCCAAAGAAATTTTGAGATTAGAGCCTTTTGGCATAGGTAATAAAAAACCATTTTTTGCTACGTCTTGTAACAGGGCGTATGCGTCGCCCCTAAAATTGGGTTCACCACATATATCGTTTAAGAAAAATCAATTAGAACTTTTAATGTTTAATGGCGTTGAAAATTTAAGCCTTTTAAACTCTGAGATGACTAAAATGGTTGTTTTTGAGCCAAACGTTTCAGTTTTCAATGGTAGAGAATCTTTTAAAGGATACGTAAAGGAAATATCAACGGTTTGCGAAGAGAGTGATTACGTTGATTCTGCCGTAATTAGTGCTCAACTTGATCTTATTACTCAAAAAGGCAAGTATCAAGAAATAAATTCACTTCAAGCTGAACAAATTTTAGCAAACGCTAAGAAAGATATTTACGGCACGTTATTTGTTGTAAATAATTATTCAACGTTAAAAAAATTCCCTTTAACAGAAAGCTTTAATAAAAGTGTATTGGTTGCAAGCAAAAAGGGAAATATAAATTTAATAACGCTAGGTAGCGATGGGGTTGTGCCACAAGGGTATAAAACAGTCGTTTACCTAGATAAGCCACTCTCAGTTGTTGAAAGCGACGCCAGGGTTTACGTTAATACCGAAATTAATGGGTTTGACGTTTCAGGGCTTAGCGTAGACAGAGTTGAGCTTGGTAAAATATATATGGCAGTTAAAAATCGCCTACAAGGATTTTTAAGTGCAGTTGACATTGCCAAAGAGTGTAATATAAACGTAAGACAAGTTGTTTTTGCGCTTAAGGTATTTATAGAATTAGGGTTGATTATTCCGCAAGCGGGAAGGTATCAAGCCGTGGTGGGAGTTAAGAGAGATTTAACCGATTCGTCGGTCTATAGGTTGATAAAACGTATTTTAGGATAAGCTTATGTACGAAGAGATTTTAAAGAGTATACGAGATAATTATCAAGAAGAAGAGCGCGAAATATTAGAGCGTGCCTTTTACTATGCAAAGGAGGCTCATAACGGACAAAAAAGGGCATCGGGCGAGGAGTATTTTACCCACCCTGTAGCCGTTGCGAATATTCTTATTGGGCTTGGAATGGACTGTGATACTGTTGCAGCCTCATTTTTGCATGACGTAATTGAAGATACTCAAGTTTCAGATAACGATATAAAAGAGATTTTTGGCGACGAAGTTTTACAACTTGTTCAAGGTGTTACAAAGCTTGACAAAATTGAGTTTCGTTCAAAGGAAGAAGAGCAGGCAGAAAACTTTAAAAAGATTTTCGTGTCAATGGCAAAGGATATAAGGGTAATTATTATCAAGCTTGCCGATAGACTTCACAATATGCGTTCTCTCAATTTCCTTTCTCATGAAAGACAGCTTAGAATGGCGCATGAAACCCTTGATATCTACGCTCCACTTGCAGGTAGACTCGGTATTTCGCAAATTAAGTGTGAGCTCGAAGACTTGTGCCTTAAGTATATCGACCCAGAAGGCTATGAGTTTTTGTCTGTAAACATTAACGATGAGATACACGAAAGACAACAATTCGTTACCTTTGTAGAAAACGAGCTTAAGCAAATTCTTGCAGAATCTTCTATAGAAGGCGAAGTTTTTGGTAGACCAAAGCACTTCTACAGTATATACAAGAAGATGAAAAAGCAGGGTAAATCGCTCGACCAAATTTATGACTTAACTGCTGTTAGAGTTATCGTAAAGACAGTTGACGAATGCTACGAGCTTTTAGGTAAAATCCATAAAAAATGGAAACCAATTCCAGGTAGAATTAAAGACTATATAGCAATGCCTAAAGAAAACCTTTATCAAAGCTTGCATACAACCGTAGTTACAAGCGTAGGTAAGATTTTCGAAATCCAAATTAGAACGTGGGAAATGAACCACACTGCAGAATTTGGTATCGCGGCGCATTGGAAATATAAAGAGAATAAAGATAGCTCTGATAACTTTGACCAAAAGCTTTCTTGGATTAGAGAAGTTATGGAGTGGCAAGGTGGACTTAGTAACTCTACCGAGTTTTTAGAGAGCTTAAAAGGCGACGTTTATAGCACAGAGGTTTTGGTATTTACGCCAAAGGGCGAAGTTTTAAGCTTAGTAAAAGACGCAACACCTATCGACTTTGCGTATAGAATTCACACCGAAGTTGGTCATAAGTGCGTCGGCGCAAAGGTAAACGGCAAAATGGTGCCAATAACAACCACTTTAAACGTTGGCGATATTGTAGAAATAGTAACTTCAAAACTTTCAAAAGGTCCTTCGTGGGATTGGCTTAGAATAGCAAAATCTCCAGGAGCAAAAGCAAAAATTAAAGCTTTCTTCAAAAAGGCAGACTCTGCAGAAAACGAGAAGAAAGGTAAGACGATGCTTGAACTTGAAGCTAAAAATAAAGGATATAATTTTGGTGAACTTTTAAATCCTGTTAGCTTTGAAGTTATTAGCCAAAAGCTTTCTTTTTCAACTGAAGAAGAAATGTTTACAGCCGTTGGTTGTGGTGCAGTTTCGGTAAATCAAGTTCTTTTAAAGCTTATTGATTGCCATAAAAAAGAAAATCCTGTTCCACAAAAAATTGTTGAAACAAAATATAAAAAGTCAACTAATCACGTTGGCGGAGTTAGAATAAAAGGTTGCGATAACTTCCTTGTTAGATTTGCAGGTTGTTGTGCGCCTGTTCCAGGCGACGATATCATAGGTTATATTTCTCGTGGTAGGGGTGTAACCGTTCACAGACGCGATTGTCCTAATATGAGAGGGGAAGACCCTGCAAGATTTTTAGAAGCAGAGTGGACTGAAGTTGTTGGTAGCTATAACATTTCCGTTAGAGTTATCGGTGGCGAAAGCACTCCAATTCTCGTTTACGTATCAAACGCATGTACGGCGCTCGGCTTGTTTATAGCGTCGGTAAATGGTAGAATTGACCCTAAAAATAGACAGTCAATAGTTGATTTTACAATACGTATCAATAAGAAAGAAGATATGGACGCGCTCTTTGCAAAAGTTAGCCAAAACAAAGATATTATCGATATTTTTAGACCACAATCATGATAAAATATCTAGTAAATCAAGTTCCGCCATTAGGCGCAAATTGTTATACGGTGTATGATACCGAAACTAAAAATTGTTTAATAATCGACCTCGGTGGGCACTTTTCTACGATTATAAGTCAAGCAGAAAAGCTTGGGCTTACCATAAAAGGCGTGCTTTTGACACATGGCCATTTCGACCACGTTGCAGGCGCTAAACATTGTCGCGAGCACGGTATACCCGTATATATTTCTCAAGAAGACTCTAACATGTTGACGTCTTATACCAATATGTCGGAATATGCAGGCTATGGAAGTTTGTCTTTTACTGCCGATAATATTTTGCACGAAGGTAAAAACCAAATTGGTGGTATAGAGTTTGACGTTATAAAAACTCCAGGTCATACACAAGGCTCGGTTTGTCTTTTATTTGGCAATATGCTCTTTAGTGGAGATACTTTATTTGCTATGTCTTATGGGAGATGCGATTTGCCAACAGGGGATTTTAATCAACTTAAAAAGTCTATTTTTGAAAAGCTTTTTACCTTAGACGGCGAACTTGAAGTTTTGCCAGGTCACGAAGGGCGAACAACTATAAATCACGAAAGGAAGTATAATCCTATAAATGAAGATAACTACTAATTTACAATGGATGGAGGCTGATTTTATTGAAGCCTCCAAATTTTTCGAAAAAACTGAAGATATAGAAATTGACCATTTACATACAGAAGACGAAACTGTTGTATACGATACGGTAACCGTTGCTGGAAAAAAGTATGAGTTTTCTAAAGATATTGGAAACGCAGATGGTATAGAGAAAAAGCGTTACGTTAAAAGGTATGCAAAACTTGCTCTTTATAAAGCACTTTCAAATTATCTTAACCAAACTCTTATTTGGGGCGCAATGACTGGTATAAGACCTGTTAAATACGCTTATTCAATAGGCGAAAACTGGCGTGAAGAAATGGCAGAAGAGATGATGGTTGATAATAGCAAGCTTGATATTGTAGGCAGAATTATCGAAGAACAAAAGGGTATATACGAATTAAAAGATGGCAATTGCGACTTTTTCGTAAGTATTCCTTTCTGTCCGTCAAGGTGCTTATATTGCTCGTTTTTATCAAATGAAATTGGCAAGGAAAAACAGCTCGATGGATATATTGATGCCCTTGTAAAAGAAATAGAAAACGCTAAACCGTTAATTAAAAACTTAAGGTCGGTATACGTCGGTGGTGGAACTCCCGTATCATTGCCACTACCAATGCTTGAAAGAGTTTTAAAGGCAATAGGCAACGTTGATTGCGAATATACCGTTGAGGCAGGAAGACCTGACGTTATTGAGAGAGATACGTTAGAGCTCTTAAAGAAATATGGTGTAACGAGAATTTGCATAAATCCACAAACATTTAACGACAAAACTTTAAAAATAATAGGAAGAAAGCACACGGCGGAAGATATCTTCAAAAAGTTTGAGCTTGCTAAAGAATACGGTTTCATTGTTAATATGGATTTAATAGCTGGGCTTACAGGCGAGAGCTTTGAAGATTTTAAATATAGCATTGATAAAGCTGTAGAGCTTAATCCCGACAATATAACGGTGCATACCTTATCGCTTAAAAAGGGTAGTAAATTAAAGGAAACGACTGAAAGATTAGCCGAAGGTGAAATTGCTAAAATGATAGATTACTCTGTCTATAAGTTGATTAATAACGGTTATAACCCTTATTATATGTACAGGCAGAAGTATATGGCGGGTAATTTGGAAAATACCGGCTACACTAAAAAAGGCAAGGCTTGTATCTATAACGTAGACGTTATGGAAGAGATAAGCGATAACTTAGCGTGCGGTGCAAATGCAGTTACTAAAAAGCTTATTTTAAATGAAAATAGAATTGAACGCTACGGCGCGCCAAAAGACATAAAGACGTATATAGAAAAAGTTGATAAAATCATAGAAGAAAAAAATAAATTCTTTTTAGATAACTCTTTGTAAAACGTTTGCTTTTTTATATTATATATGTTAATATATTATCGTGCTTATTGCGAGGTATTGCGAATACTCGACGCTTTAACTTCGTTTTAAGTGAATATTTCCATACAGGAGGATAAACAAAATGGAAAACAAAACCGAACTCATTAACCAATACGCAAGACACGAAGGTGACACAGGCTCAGCAGAAGTTCAAATCGCACTTTTAACTGCTAGAATCAACCACCTTAACGAGCACCTTAAGGTGAACAAAAACGACAAGCACTCTCGTCGTGGCCTTCTTAAAATGGTAGGTCGCAGAAAGGGTATGCTCGATTACCTTAAGTCTGTAGATATCGAAAGATACAGAGCGCTTATTGCACAACTTGGCTTGAGAAAGTAATTGTTATGGGGAGTATTATATATACTCCCCGTTTTACTGTGCTACGCATGGTAACGGATGCCCGTTCGGTTTTACGGGCAAAATACGCAAGTAAACGCAGAGATGCGTGTTCTATAAATTACACAAAGAGTCAGAAAAGGAGAAAATTATGTTAGAAAATCACAACATTTTCACAACCGTAGTAGGCGGTAGAGAAGTAACTGTTGACGTTGGTAAATACGCTCAACAGGCTAACGGTTCTTGTATCGTAAGATGCGGAGAAACCGTAGTAATGGTAAACGTAGCAATGGCAGATAAGCCAAGAGATGGTATGGATTTCTTCCCACTCTCGGTTGATTACGAAGAAAAAATGTATGCAGTTGGTAAAATACCAGGTGGCTTTAAAAAGAGAGAAGGTAGAGCAAGCGATAAGGCAATTCTTACTTCAAGACTTATCGATAGACCAATCAGACCTCTTTTCCCTAAGGGACTTTTCAATGACGTAACAGTTATTGCAACAACTTTATCTGTAGATCCAGATATCGCTCCAGAGCCATTTGCAATGCTTGGTAGCTCAATCGCCCTTTCAATTTCAGATATTCCATGGGCAGGACCTACCGGTTCAGTAGTTGTTGGTATCGTTGACGGCGAATACGTTATCAACCCAACCGTTGAACAAAAAGAAAGAAGTGTTTTAGCCCTTAACCTTTCTGGTACTAAAGATGCTATCATGATGGTTGAAGCAGGCGCTAAAGAAATCGACGACGAGCAGATGGTTGGAGCAATCTTATTCGGTCACGAAGAGATTAAAAAGCAATGCGCATTTATCGAAACAATCGTTGAAAAAGTTGGTAAGCCAAAGAGAGAAATGGATCTTTACCACATTCCAGCAGACCTTGATGATGCAGTAAGAGCATTTGCTAGCCAAAAACTCGATTACGCTTTAGATACTTTTGATAGACAAGAAAGACAAGCTCGCCAAGATGCAGTTGAAGCTGAAACTTTAGAGCATTTTGCAGAGATTTATCCTGATATGGCTAGAGAAATTAAAGATTCTCTCTACTACATCACTAAAGAAAAAGTAAGAGCAAAGATTACTAACGCAGGCGTTAGACCAGACGGAAGAAGCCTTACTGAAATTAGACCAATTTGGTGTGAACACGGTATTTTACCAAGAGTTCACGGAAGCGGTGTATTCACAAGAGGTCAAACTCAAGTTATGACAACTTGTACACTCGGAACTATTTCTGAAGTTCAAAAGCTTGAAGGTCTTGACAACGAAGAATACAAGAGATACATGCACCACTATAACATGCCTGGTTACGCTTCAGGTGAAGCAAGGGGTCTTAAGAGCCCAGGTAGACG
This sequence comes from Christensenellaceae bacterium, assembly GCA_045133775.1. Classification (GTDB taxonomy): domain Bacteria; phylum Bacillota; class Clostridia; order Christensenellales; family Borkfalkiaceae; genus UBA10281. The sequence goes on along the minus strand of JBGUUU010000056.1, from coordinate 7,399 downwards.
CGAAATCGGTCACGGCGCTTTAGCAGAAAGATCTTTAGAGCCAGTTATTCCATCTGAAGAAGAATTCCCATATGCAATTAGACTTGTTTCTGAAGTTCTTTCTTCAAACGGTTCAACTTCACAAGCTTCTGTTTGTGGTTCAACAATGGCACTTATGGATGCAGGTGTTCCTATTAAGAGACCAGTTGCTGGTATCGCTATGGGTCTTATCAAAGATACAACTACAGGCAACGTAGCAGTTCTTTCTGATATTCAAGGCTTAGAAGACTTCCTTGGCGATATGGACTTTAAGGTTGCAGGTACTACTAAGGGTATCACAGCTATCCAAATGGATATTAAGATTAAAGGTATTGACGAAAATATCTTAAGAACAGCAATTAAGCAAGCTAACGAAGGTAGACAACACATCCTTAACAAGATGCTTGAGTGTATTCCTGAACCAAGCGCAACGGTTAGTAAATATGCTCCAAAGATAATTTCTTTTGTTATTCCTACTGACAAGATTAAAGACGTTATCGGTAGCGGTGGTAAGACAATCAATAAGATTATCGACGAAACGGGCGTTAAAATTGATATCAACGATGAAGGTAAGGTTTGCATTGCAACTTACGGCGAAGATCTCTCTATGGCAGAAAAGGCTAAGGCAATGGTTATGTCTATCGCAAGAGATCCTGAAGTTGGCGATATGTTCATTTCTACTGTAGTTAGAATTCTTCCAAAGGTTGGCGCATTCTGTGAGCTCGCTCCTGGCAAAGACGGTATGATTCATATTTCTAAAATGAGTGAAAAGAGAATCAACTCTGTTGAAGAAGTTCTTGCTATCGGCGATACTGTAAAAGTAGAAATTATCAAAATTGGCGAAAAGGGTATTGACCTTAAGCTTTTAGAGAAAATCGAAGGCTAATTATTCGCTACAAAAATAAATAACCAATAACCCACTGTTTTGCAGTGGGTTATATGATATTTTTAGATAAAATAGGTCTATAAGTTGATTATTGACCATATAATAGGTATTATGGAATTTTTAGACGTATTAAAAATAATACTTATTGGTATTATTGAAGGTATAACAGAGTGGCTTCCTGTATCAAGCACGGGGCACATGATTATTTTTGAAAACCTTTGGGAAAAATTTGGGGGAACGTTTTGGTCTCCTAAATTTTCTAAAGGATTTCCAGACGTTTTTGACTATGTAATTCAGCTAGGCGCAATTTTTGCAGTCGTCGTATTGTTCTTTAAAAAGATTTTTCCGTTTGCAAGCGAAAGGCAGGTAGCAGGGGCAGATAACGGGATTTTAAAAAGAAAAATCGTAGTTAAAAAAGACGTTTTTTCAATGTGGTTTAAAATAATCATTGCTTGTCTTCCCGCTTTAGTAGCAGTTGTAGTTGATGCAGTTTTAGAAGATATTGACCCTACTGTAGAGATTGTTTTAATTGCATCAATGCTTGTTTTATATGGCGTCTTGTTTATAATTGTTGAAAACAAAAATAAAGGGAAAGAGCCAAAAATAACAGATGCAAACCAAATTACATACAAAACTGCGTTCTTAATTGGTTGTTTTCAAGTTTTAGCTTCAATACCGGGCACTTCCAGATCTGGTGTAACAATTATCGGCGCTTTACTTTTAGGGCTTTCAAGAACAACTGCAGCAGAGTTTACTTTCTTCCTTGCAATTCCAACAATGGTTGGAACGGGTGCATTTAAGATTTTAAAATTCGTTTTAGATGGTGGAAGTTTTTCTTCAACAGAAATTGGTGCGCTTGTTCTCGGTATGTTAGTGGCGTTCGTGGTTTCTATGATTGCAATTAAGATGCTTATGAATTTCGTTAAAAAGCATGATTTTAAGGTGTTTGGCTGGTATAGAATAGCGCTTGGTGCTCTTCTTCTTGGCGTTTGCCTTATTCCGTAATAAATTATTGGCGTGGCTTTTTGCTACGCCATATTTTTTTAAAATGAAAAATATTTATATTTTTCAACCTATATAAAACAATTGACACTAAAGGGTTAAAGTAGTAAAATAATTCTAAATTAAAAAAGGGGTTTTTTATATGCAATATAAAAGAGTTTTAACAGTTCAAGATATTTCATGTTTCGGTCAATGTTCACTCACCGTAGCCCTTCCAATTCTATCTGCTTGCGGAGTAGAAACTTGTATCTTGCCTTCAGCAGTTTTGTCTACACATACTGCAGGTTTTAAAGGCTTTACTTTTAGAGATTTGACTGATGATATGCCTAGGATTTTAGACCATTGGAAGAGCGAAAACATATCTTTCGATTGTATTTACACAGGTTATTTGGGTAGTATAACTCAAATAGAATACGTAAAGCGCATGAAGAGAGAGTTTCTTCGTGATGGAGCAAAGTTGATAGTTGACCCTGCTATGGGCGACAACGGTAAACTTTATTCTATTTTTGATTTGTCGTATGCAAAAGAAATGGCTAAGCTCTGCGCAGAAGCAGACGTTATACTTCCAAATATTACAGAAGCTTGTTTTATGACAGGCGTAGAGTATAAAGAAAAATATGACGAAGCTTACGTTGATGAAGTTTTATCTGCTCTTGCAAAAATGGGGGCAAAAACCGTTGTTTTAACGGGTATAGGCTATACTCACGATACGACGGGCGTTATAGTTTACGAAAACGGCGTAAAGCAGTATTATAAGCACAGTAAGTTTGAAAAGGGCTGTCACGGCACGGGCGACGTTTATTCATCTGCTTTCGTAGGCGCGTTTTTAAGGGGTAAAACCTTCTTCGAAAGCGCGAAAATTGCAGCAGATTACACATATAAATGTATAGAAAAAACTTACGGCGATAAAGACCATTGGTATGGCGTTAAGTTTGAAACGGCAATAGATTACCTTGTAGAAAATCTCAAGTAATAAAAAACGGAATTTAAGGGCAAAAGAGAAAGGGTAGTAATACGATGTTCAAAAATAGAGAAATGAACATGTGCGAAGGAGCACTGCTTAAAAAATTAATAATATATGCATTGCCACTTTTGGCTACAAACGTATTACAGCTTTTATTTAACGCTGCAGACGTTGCCGTTTTAGGCATTTTTGCAGGCGATGACCCAGTTGCCGCCGTAGGCGCGACTGCCGCGCTTATAAACCTTATAGTTGGTTTATTTATAGGTCTTTCAGTTGGTGCAAACGTTTTAATTGCAAGGTGCGTGGGCGAAAATAACGAAAAAAGAGCAAGGCGTATCGTTGGTATGTCAATGCTACTTAGCGTTGTTATAGGCTTGTTTTTAATGGCAGTAGGCATTGTTTTTGCCAGAACGTTTTTAACTTGGATGAAGTGCGACCCAGATATTATAGATTTATCTGTAAAATATATGAGAATCTATTTTATAGGTATGCCAATATTACTTCTTTATAATTTCTGCGCATCTATTTTAAGGGCAGTTGGCGATACCTTAAGACCTATGCTATTTTTAATGATAGGTGGGGTAGTTAACGTTGGGCTTAATATTCTCTTTATCATCGGTTTTAATAAAGACGTAGAAGGCGTTGCAATAGCAACAGTAGTTTCTCAGGCGATTTCTGCAAGCTTGTCTATTGTTGTATTGCTCAAAGGTAAAGGCTTTGCAAAGCTTAGGTTAAGACGAATTAAAATTTATCCAAAAGAACTTAAAATGATGATAAAAATTGGTCTTCCTGCAGGTCTTCAAGGGTGCTTATTTGCCCTTTCAAACGTTCTTATTCAATCAACTATAAATTCGTTTGGCAAGCAAGTTATGGCGGCAAACACAATTGCGGGACAGTTGGATGGTTTTATTTATAACGCAATGAATGCAATAAGCCTTTCTGCCTTAGCATTTGTAAGCCAAAACTTGGGTGCGAATAATTATGAGCGTATTAAAAAGGTTATTTTGTATGCGCTTGCAGTTGTAGTCGTCGTTGGTTTAGGGGTTGGCGCAATTATTGTGGCAATAGCGCCAGCAGTGTGTGGAATTATGGCAGAAGAAAAGGCTGTTGCAGAAATAGCTTTTACTAGAATAGCACTTATTTCGGCAACGTATTTTACGTGTGGAATAATGGACGTTTTAAGTAACTCGCTAAGGGGGTTAGGCAAATCTACACTTGCAATGTGTTTAACTTTAGCGGGTACTTGCGTGTTTAGAATTATTTATATCAATACTATTTGCAGGCTGAGCAGTGAGCTTTTAGTGCTCTATGCAATTTATCCTATTAGCTGGCTAGTAAGTATATCGTTATTTGTTATAGCGTATATTCCTACTATGAAAAAACTTAAGGTAAACATTAAGCAAAAATTATTAGAAAACCCTACATAAGCCGATTATCGGTAAAGTTTAGATAAAAATAAAAGCCTTTCGCTGTTTTGCGAAAGGCTTATTTTTTTGTTATAATATAGGGTAACTAAACAATCCTATTTGAACGAATAAAAGAAGTGAAATTCCGTAGTATGTTAAAACGGAAATTAAGTCGTTAATAGTCGTGATAAGTGGACCTGATGCAACTGCAGGGTCTATACCTATCTTTTTAAACGTCATAGGAATTACAGTTCCTACAAGGCTTGCAATAATCGTCGTAGCGATAAGAGAAAAGGCTATACAAGCAGATATTGAAAAACCGTAATAAGGAATACCGTATTGGGTAGGGTAGTCTGTTAAGAACGTTACGTAAAGACCTATGAAAATAAATGAGATAAGACCCATTATCAAACCGTTTAAAAGACCAACACGTAACTCTTTAAATATAAATTTTATCTTTGCTTTTCTAGAGAAATCGTCGTCGCTTAAAACTCTAATTGTAACGCCGAGCGATTGTGTGCCTGTGTTACCACTCATACCAAGAATTAAGCTTTGGAACGAATACAACACTAAAAGGCCTATTGGAATACTTTCTTGGAATTTGCTTATTACGCTTGAAACTAAAAGCCCTAAAGCAAGCAATATTAAAAGCCAAGGAATACGCTTTTTAACACTTTTTAAAATTGGTTCGTTAACGTCTTCTTCTTCAGTTAAACCTGCGAGTTTTGCATAGTCTTCGCCGAGTTCTTCATCAACAACTTCTACAATGTCTGAAGACGTAATTACACCTATTAGAAGGTTGTTTACGTTTAAAACGGGGATTGAGTCTTCAGAGTAGTCTTTTAATTGTTCAAGACAGTTAGAAACCGTTTCTCTTGCATAAACGTAAGGGTAAGACGTTGTTATAATATCATCTAAAGGAGTATTTTCTCTAGCTCTTATCAAGTCTTTGAGCTGTATTGCTCCATAAAAAGTGCCGTCTTCGTTAATAGCGTAAAGGGTAGAGATGTTGTCGTTTTCTTCTGCTTCGCGAATAACCGTTCGCATTGCTTGTTTTACGGTGCAGTCTTTTGTGAAGGAAATGTAGTTGGTAGTCATTTTACTACCTATTTCATCTTCTTCGTAAGAATCGATAAGCTGAATATCAGCAACCGACTCTTCTTCCATAAGGCTTATAATTTCTTCTTTCTTATCTTCTTCAAGCTCTTCTAATACGTCGATAGCATCGTCCGCGTCCATGCTTTCGATGATATCTGCGGCTTTTTCGCTGTCGAGCTCTGCTATGTATTCTTCAACGTCGTCAAGATAAGTGAAAACGTCAGAAACCCTGTCTATGCCAAGCGCTTTATAAAACCTTGTTCTAGTTTCTTTATCAAGCTTTGGTATAACAGCCGCAATGTCGTTTTCGTGGTAGTCAAAAAGAATTTCCTTTAACTCTTTTAAAGAGTGGTTTTGGGTTGCAATAAGGAGAAGTTCTTCTTCGTAGTCACGCTTTTCAGGAACTTCGATTATCTCTTGTAAATCTAAGTTTTTCTCTTCTTCGTGCATTATAAGCGACCCTCCTTGCGTTTTTATATAATAATTTTAACATAAAAAGATAAAAAGTGCAAGAAAATTTAAAAAATCCTTGCCGAAAATCTAAAATGATGTTAAAATATAATTATCATAATGTAAATACTGAGGTGTTTATGGGAAAGTATGTTTTTGGTAAGCTTAAAAACGGAGCAGACGTTAATGCGTTTGTTATAAGGGGCGCAGGTTTAGAAGTTACTCTTTTAGATTACGGCGCAACTGTTCAGTCTATCAAGTATAAAGGCTTTGACGTTGCGTTAGGTTATGATACTGCAGCAGAATACGAAGCAGATACTTGTTATTTCGGCGCTACTATTGGTAGAGTTGCAAACCGTATTAAGGGTGGCAAATTTTCTCTTGGTAGAAAAACTTATAACTTGTCTAAAAACGAAGGCGACATCACGCTTCACGGTGGTCAGTTCGGCTTTAATAAGTTTACATGGGAAGTTGAAAGTTATTCAGATAGCGAAGTAAGATTCAAAAGATTATCGCTTGATGGCGAAGAGGGTTTTCCTGGTAACGTTATAGTTGGCGTAAGATACTACGTAGATGGCAATACTTTAGGTATAGAATACGTTGCAGTTTCTGATAAAGATACCGTGCTTAACTTAACAAATCACACTTATTTTAACTTAAACTTTAGCGAAACTGTTGAAAATATGTTCTTAAGCATAAACGCAGATTATTATAATCCTATCGATAAAAACCTTATTCCAACGGGTGAAGTTCTTCCTGTTAAGGGAACACCAATGGATTTCAAGTGGGCAAAGTTTATTGGTAAAGACTTGCATGAAAAGAACGAGCAATTAGAGTTAGCAAAGGGCTATGACCACAACTACGTTTTAAACGGAGAAGGCTTCCGTGAAGTTGCGGTTTTATCTAGCGCAAGAAATAATATTAGAATGAGATGCTATACTGATAGGCCTGCTATTCAATTTTATTCAGGTAATTTCCTTGATAACGAAAAAGGTAAAAGGGGTCTTAAGTATTTTAAAAGAGCAGGCGTATGCTTAGAAACTCAAGCTTTTCCTAACGCCGTAAACGAATCTAAATTCCCTTCTTGCGAATTAAAGAAAGGCGAAGTTTTCAAATCTGTAACAGAATATAGATTTGAAGATTTTAATGATTAACTTTATTACATCTTGTATCTGTTATTACAAAGCTTTATCTACTTCGCAATACGGCAAAATTCATGGTTTTCTAAAATTCCTGTTACCAACAAGGTAACTCCCTTTTATAAAACTCATAAATTTTTTGTCTTGCTCGCATCTAAAACTTTTCATTAAACAGCTAAAGCTGTAATAAAGTTTTTATACAACTATCAACAAAAAAGAGACGGTTTATGGGCGTAACTCTTAGAGATTTAAATTAAATGGTTTAGAAACTCGACTTTTGGTAAGTCGAGTTTTCTTTTATCTACGAAAAACTGCTTGATAAATTTGTTTATAAATGCTATAATAATTTTGCCAAATCAATTTCATAACAAGCAAAAGTAGGGATATTTTCTTTTTTAGGGATATATTTATACTTATTTTAAGCATACTAAAAATC